>JAJXXL010000131.1 GCA_021781115.1 Planctomycetota bacterium | reverse complement strand
CGCCCACGCCGTTGAGCGACAAACTCCAAAAGCAGTTTCCCGACGTCGAAACGCGATTTCTGAATTACGTCGCCACAATGAATTCGACCGGTGGCTGGATCGCGACCCAACCCGGCCGGGCCGGTCACGACGATGGCTACCGCACTCAATGAGCCGCAACCCGTGGCAACAGTCGCGAAGTCGCCGGGTTGCCGCGTGAACGCTGGGGCTGAAGGCAACCCGCACTGCCCGCAAAAGATCGTTGGGCTCCACCCTTTTTTCGGGCGATTCTGCGCGCCGGTCAATTTGACGTGTTCCTCCAGGCGCCTCGCCAACGGTGTCCATTGCCAAAAATCAACCCGCGAATTCTGGTGAAAGGGCCGCTTGATGCGGTGACAGGCCGCCTCAGGTGAAACCGGCGTCACTGGCGGCTTTGCCCCAGCGTGTCGCAGACGCACCCCACCCGTCGTGGCCCTGCCCCACGCGCCCTCCGCCGAATACAACCCGCGCGCGACGGCACACGATAGTGTGACTGCGACGTCGAACCGCTGCTGGCGGGCGCGGCGCAGGTCGTGTACGGCTTCCGGCACTTGAAGGGCAAGACGGATGTGAATGGCGGGCGGGACGCCCGCGGTCCCAGTAGGGGCGACAGCGGGCGGTTGTTTCAGCACGGCGTGCGGGTGTTGAATCTCGTCGTGTGGCTGCTGTACGGCGTTTGGCTGACCGACGAGGCGACCTGCTACAAAATGCTGCCGACTGAACTCCTGCGGCGGCTCGACCTGTAATGCGCGCGGTTTGAATTCTGCCCCGAACTGACGGCCAAGCTGTGCCGGCTGGGCATTCCAATCGTCGAACGCCCGATTTCCTATGTGCCCCGAGGAAAATCGGAAGGCAAAAAACTGCGGCTGCGCGACGGCTGGAGCGCCCTCGCCACGCTGTGGCGGTATCATCGGTGGCGCGGCGGAGAGTAACGACGGGGGTTAACCACAACGACACCAAGCGCGTACAGGTTGGGCGGTTCATGATCATTCGCCCCGCGACCATAACTTGGGGCGTTGCCCCAGGCTGGAAATGTTTTGCCCTGACAGGGCAGCGCCCCAAACGTCCGGCAGGACCCGCGCTGCGTGAGACGCCGTTGGGACGCAATGCCTGGCTGAAATAGCACCGAAATTGGCTGCGACAAATGCATTTCCAGACCGTTTCCACACGGAGTGAACCATGTCGCGCCGCCGCGGGTTTTCACTGGTCGAAGTTCTGGTCGTGGTCGCCATCATTGCCATTCTGGCGGCCCTGCTGCTGCCCGCCGTCGACCAACTGGCGGTTTACAACCGCATCGATTTCAACATTCCGCCGCTTTACCCCAACGAATCGGGCACGCCCGACAAGTTCACGAGTTGAAGCTTCAACGAGCCGGCCGCAATCGTCGACATTGCCGTGTTCAACTGCCCCTCTGACGTGCTGCGGCTGAAGCGGCCCTGGGGGGACCGACGAATTACCGGTCGTGCAACGGCAGCACCCCCGCCGGAACGACGGGCAACGGCATCTTCGGCTTGAACACGTCAACCCGCCCGCGCGCGGTGTGCAGTTGCTGCTGGCCGACGGCGCGGTGCGGTTCAATGGCGAAAACCTGAGCCCGCCGGTGTGGCAGGCGCTGGGGGCGACGAACGGGGGTGAAAACGATGCCGCCCAGGCCTTTGTCGATTGAACGGCGCCGCCGCAGGCGCTGGCGACTGCCGGGCAGGGCAACTGCAACATGAACAAAACGACCGGTTTTGACGTCGGGCCGACGCCCATGCGCGCCGGCCGCGGCGCAGTAACCCGCGTCAACTGGCCGTGCGCAGCGGCGATTCCCGGTGCGGTCAGACCAACGCGCTGGCTGTGTGGGGGCATGTTCGATGTCGGCCTCCAGGCAGCGCCATGGGCTGTGGGCCATGTCGGCGGCACCCGTAACCACACACAATTCGCTCCTTCAGCCAGACGCTTTTCGGCCGGCACGCCGATGGTGCGGTCGCCCGGCAGGCGTCAGGCTTTATCGCGCATACCGGCGGCGAGAATGCGCGAGGTCGATTCGCGCATGATTCGCGGGTCGACCAATTCGCCCTTGAGCAGGGTTTCGCGCACCTGCTTGCCGGAAATCGAAATCGGCTTTTCGTCTTTGTGGTTTTCGGTCAGGTCGACGCGGCCAATCGACTCGTAATACGCCGCAAAGCCGACTTTGACCGGCTTGACCTTCAAATCGCCGGCGAGGTTTTCAAACATTTCCTGGGCGTCGAAATCGCCCCAGATCGCCGTGCCGTCTTTGTACGGGGCGTCGGCATGCTTGCGGCCGATGACGATATCGGTAAAGCCGTTGTTCTGCCGATAAATGGCGTGCATGACCGCTTCCTTCGGGCCGCCGTAAAACATTTTGATGTCGAGGCCCAGCAGAATGACGCGGTCGGGCACGCTTTCACCGCGCGGCTGCCACAGGCTGCGGTCGCTGTCGCCATCGCCCAGGGCGCGGTTGGTAATCAGCGCTTCGTAGGTGTGCATGCGAATTTCGGCGTTGACATCATCGCCCTTCGTTTCGCCGATCAGGGGGTTCAGGCAGGCCCCGGCGTTGTGGCCGTCGCGGAGCAGTTTTTCCAACCCGTACACGAGCGCATATTCGTGGGCCCGGTGCAGCGGGTTACGGGTTTGAAACGCGACAATGCGGTTCCAGCCCTTTTCGGCCAGCAACCGCCGCACTTCGCGCGGCGTGAGCACATACTTGCCGAACCGGGCATTTTTCGGCTGGGGCAGTGCGCGAATCTGGCCGCCCAGCAGGTGGGTTTTGTCGGCGTCGTTCACGAGCACCATGTCGGCCCCCGGGTGATCGGTGCGTTCAGTCTGGTACACGCTTTTGAGGTACTGGGGCTTGTCCCACGGGAAGACGTCGGTCAGTTCGAGCGTGGCCACGATTTCGCCCGCCGGGTTGACGAGCGCCACGGTTTGCCCCGGCTCGAGGGTCTGGGCGAGTGCGGCGGTCACGGGAAATGCCAGGGGAATCGTCCAGGCGTAGCGCCGCCCGCCGCGCGTGATGAATGCCTGTTCGAGCACCTGGGTGTACTCAGTGCCGTTCATCGGGCCGGTCAGCGGGCTGAGCGTGCCGTCGCCCAGGCGATAGACGGTCGAAAGATCGGCGGCTGATACCGGAACCTTCGTCAGCTTGGCAGCCGCCGCCAAAAACGCCGGCACGTCGTCGGCCGACACCGTGCGGCAAATTGGCTGGGTCAAACCTCCATGCGGGGGAACGAGATCGGCCATCGTGTTGTGCTCCTCTGTGAGAAAATGTCGTCAGGATTGTTCGGGAGAGAATCGGAAATTTTAAAGGTTTCGGGCAGGCCCGAATCGTGCGGCGTTCAGATGTAGTACATATCGGGCGATTGTCGGCGGGCACGTTCGACGAGTGCGGCGATGTCAGTTTCCATGAGAAATTGCTGTTCCCGCCGATTGGCCTCGTGCCACACCTCCCGCAGCACCGCGCGACCGATTCCACGGTTGCGAACGGCGTCATTGCGGTCAGGCGCGGCCGGGCCATCGATCGCCCGCACGACGTCCCATAAAGTCATCTGGTTCGGGGCAACGGCCAGGCGATACCCGCCCCCCGCGCCGCGAACACTGTTCACATAGCCGGCGCCCTTGAGTTGCAGCAAAATCTGCACCAGGAATCGCTCGGGAATTTCATTTGGCTGTGCGATTTCGGTCAATCGCACCGTTTCGCCGCGATCGTGCCGCAGCGCCAGCTCCAGCACCGCAAGGCAGGCGTACTCTGCTTTGGCCGATATTTTCATGAGCGCCGACTGGGTAACGCAACGAGGTCTTACCAGGGCCTGCATGGTCCATGCCACTCGCTGGCGCCACACGGCGGCCCAACCAGCCGCCGCACCGATCAGGCAAAAGTAGGGAAATCGGCGGGCAATGTCAAGAAGCGGCGGGCACCCGGCCGCTGTGCGCCGAAGCTCTGCCGTCGCACCCCGCCGCCAGCGGTATCGTGGCCGGGTTCGTCAGGGCCACTTGTGCGTCAACGCTCGTCCGACGAATTTGGTTCGGCGTCGCTGCCGAAGAGCGGCGCCACGAGCGATTGCACGGTATTTGACAGCCGCTGTTCGATCGGCATCGGCGACGGCTGGCGCAGCCCCTTGGCGACCTGCACGAAGAGGCCGCGGCTTGTGCTCTCTGGCACGAGTTCGGCGATAACGTCGAGCTCGTCGTCGGTCAATTGTTCCAGCGCATTGGCGCAGGCGATCGTCAACTGGCCGAGCAGACAGTCCCGCCGCAGAAATGGCGACAGGTCCTGCATGAAATCGGCCTTGGGGCGCGGTACGAAGCCGGCCTGTTCGACACCACCCGCGGGGCGAATCGCCATAAGCAAGGGGGCCAGCGCCCCCTGGGCCAGGGGGCCGAGTTGATCTGACTTGGCCAGCGCGAGGAGGGCTCGGGCGTTCGCGGGGTCAGTCGGCTCGAGAAAGTACAGGCTGACGTCGCGGGTCAGTGCCCAGAGATTCGAGTCGCCGGGCACGATTTCGGCGAGAATCGGCAACGCGGGCTGGAGCAACGACGTCAGGCCGGCGTATTTCCAGGCGATGAAATTTGGCGCCGGCGCCATGGTGGCAGCCAGGGGGCCGGTCACGAGCTTATCAAGCGGCTCGGTCGCGTGGCCTTGGGCCAGCTTCAAGAGCAGAGACGCCGTATGGCGCATGTCGGGCACGGCATACTCGTTGGCCAAAACCGTACAAATATCTCCGGCAAACTCGACGAGGCCGGTGACGGGCGTCGTGGCGGCGTACCGGTTCTGACAGGCCATGGCGCGTTTCAGGGCGCGGGCCTGCGCACGATCGAATGCGCCATTTTCAAACCGCACGAGCAGGTATTCGCCTTTGGCCACGTCGCCCATGCAGAATTCCAGCAACTCGCCGGTATCGGCGTTGATTTTCAGGACGAATTGATCGTCGATTTCGTCAGACTTGTCGGCTTCGGTTTCTTTCGGAATAGGCTTCAACCCGAAGAGGACACGGGTTTGGTTGATTTGATCTGCATTTTTGTGATCGCCGCTCTTGCGATACATCCGAATCAGTTCTGCAGAAGCGCGATCAAATTCTTGATCAGAATCCTTTTGCTCTGACGCCTGCTTCAAATATTCGACAGCGGAAGTCGTTTGCTGATGACGATTTTTTTCAATCAGGCCCTGCGGCGAGTCACTTGCATCGTTCGTGGCCGTTGACGGGTCCGAACGCCCATTTCCTGCGCGTAACGCACGCTCGCGTGCAGTTCTGACTTCAATGCGATGGGCGATTTCGTTCAGACCGTTTCGCCGCAATTCGCGAACGAGTTCGTCCGGCGCGTTTTCCTTGAATTCTTCATCCGAAATGGCAGGTTTTTTCACGCCGGTCTCGCGCAAATTGAAAATCGAGACGCCATCGAGTTCATGCGGATTGCTTTTGACGCTTTTCGCATCGCGTTCGATGCGATCGGCAATGTCATTGAGCCCCTGCTCGCGCAGGTGGCGGATAACATCGACCCGGCTTTCCGGAACCGCTGGTGGCGAATCAAATTCTGCGAGAACCGCCCTGACCGGCGGTTTCGGCTGTTCAATTGACCGAACCGGCCGAATCAAATTGGCAAGTTCATCAAAACCCGCCTGGCGCAGGCTTCGGGCCAGCTTTTCAATCGCCCGGTCGGCATTCGCGGTGAACCAGTGCGCGACGTCATGAATATCTTTCCAGCCCTCCGGTGGCATCCTGCCGCCTGATTCATCGCGGGCGTGTGCCGAGGCGGCAGGCACCGGCTTGGGGGGCTTCTGATACCTGGCAATCAGCACGTTGCCTTGCCATTCGAATTGCATGTTGCGTTTGCCCGCCAGTTGAATCCCCGCCGCCGGGGGACACTCCAATTCGACGACGATCGGCGAAATGACGCCGGTGCCGGTCGGACAAGGGGGGTATCTCCAGCCGTTACCCGCCATCCAGTTCGACGGCCGGTCTTTGGAGTCCTTCGGGTTTGCAACTCGAATTTCAAACGACGCACGCGCCTGCACCCCAAGTTTCGGTACTTCATATTTCGAATTCGCCGCTGCGCTGTAAGCACCAATCGAGTCGGGCGTCAACCGATAGGACAGGTCGAACGGTATCCCGCCACGTGCGGACGTCCGTTCGCCATCGACGAGCAGGCCGTTGCGGTTGGAAAACGCCGTTTCAACGTGAAGTTTCATCTCGTCGCTGTGAAACGTTGCCGTCAGGTCATTGCCGGTTACGGCTCCGTTCCCCAGCCACTGCATCATGCGGACAAGTGCGGCGGCGTTCCGTTCCAGCGGCTGCACCAGGGTCGGGGCAACCCGCAACTCCTCGACCAGGATTTTGAGCGTCAACCGCCCGGGGGTCTTGGTCGCGGGCGAAAGGGTCACGTCCTGCTTCACGAACCGGCCCGACTCCCACAGCCTGCGGGTCAGTTCGGCTTCGGTTCGTGCGGTGCAGGCCAGCCCCGGCTGCACGCGCAGGTACTCCAGGATTTCGCCCTGCGTATTTTGCTCAGCGCCCTGAACGTCGATGTCGGCAATTTCGCCCGTGGGCCCCAGGGCGCTGACCGCAATGACCAGGTTCGAGGTTCCCGCCGCCGCTCCCGGTTGCACGGTCACTTCGTATTTCGGAAAAAAATATCCATGCCAGGCAAACAGCCGTTCAATCGTCTTCAGGTCATAATCCTGCAGATCTTGTGGCGCGTCGGCGCCGGGCTTCCAGACCGGGGCCACCCACTTTGCTTGTGCCCCGTCCTGATCAAACCAGCACGAGGTCTGGCGTCCCTGAACATCAGTTCTCACGATTTCCACGGCGTAGGTCGAGGGATGCGGTTGCGTCAACCGGTCGATGAGCTGATTTTCCAAAACCTTGTCGACGCCTGTCACCTGGACTTCACCACAGCGGAACCGCTGCCCCTCGTCGATGCGAATCACGACCCGCCCGCGCGATCGGTCGTGCCGGGCTTCGATGCGAGCATTGGCGAATCCGCAGCGCCGATAGCCCGTTCGCAAGCCCTGCTCGATAATCTTCAGGAACTCAGAAAGCGGCTGTTCCGGGCGCGACGCCTTGAGAAACTCCAGGTCGCTGTTCAGCGCGTGGCGAATGGTTTCAGGCGCATATGACGTCACGCCTTCAAACACGAACAGTTTCGGGTCGCCCAGGTTTTTCACGGCAGGGACGTCGATCACGCCCGGTTCAGGGTCAGCCGCTGAAAGCACCAGCACCATCAACGCCGAAACGAGCAGTGACATGCGCATATCCTCCTTGAAACGGGTTCGACCATCGTGCCGGCGCGGAAGAACTCCGTACCCGCCTGGCTTCCGTCGCACCGCCTGCCCTGGCGCAGCGTCGCAAGTGTAAACTCCTGAACAAGTTCTCGCAAGACGAGTCTTGTCAATCGCAGCCCAGCCCTTGATTTGCACCGGTGTTTCCGGTGATCCTTGTGTCACTGCGACGCGACGGGCGCAACCGGAGGCCGGGCTGGCCGAGTTGCCGACGGCCCACAATCTAGGAGTGCGAAGGAAAATGATCATGCGATCTATCCGCGGCGGGGTGGTGGTCTTCGGGGTGGCCCTGTGGCTTTGTGCCGCCGCGCGCGGCGAGAGCCTCGAAGCGCGGTTAGCGCCGCTGATCAAGGCCCATGAAGGGCAGGTGGCCGTTTCGGTCAGGCACCTGCAAACGGGCGAGTTCTATACATATCGTGAACACGAGCCGATGCCCACGGCGAGCCTGATCAAGTTTCCCGTGATGATTGAGGCATACCGACAGGCGGCGGAAAAAAAACTCGCGCTGGAGGAACCGGTGCGGCTGCGCCAGGAAGACAAAGTGCCCGGATCGGGAATTCTCACGGCCCATTTTTCGGCCGGCGCGCAATTCGCGCTGCGCGACGCCGTGCGGTTGATGATCGTGTTTTCAGACAACACGGCGACCAACCTTGTGCTCGATCAGATCGGGCTCGGTTCGACCGCGGCCACGATGGAACGCCTGGGGTTCACCCATACAAAAATCCACTCGAAAGTCTTTCGCCGCGAGACATCGGTTTTTCCTGAACGCAGCCGCGAATTCGGCCTGGGTAGCACGACCGCCGCCGAAATGGCGCAGTTGTTCGACTTGTTGCATCAGGGCAAACTGGTGAGCGCCGCGGCGTGCGAAGAAATGCGCGGGCACCTGCTGGCCTGCGAAGACCGCGACAAGCTGGCGGCCCTGGCCGATGCTG
>JAJXXL010000341.1 GCA_021781115.1 Planctomycetota bacterium | reverse complement strand
CGACAACTTGCTAAATGAACGCCGTCCGAAAAAAGCTGTCGTTGATCAAGGGGGGCGGGCTGGCCCAGGCCATGCAACGCGGCGCCATGCTGGCACTGATCATTTCCGATGTGGTCGGCGACCCGCTCGACGTGATTGCGTCGGGCCCCACGGTGGCCGATTCGACAACCGTTGCTGAGGCGATTGACGTTTTGCAGCGATTCGGCGCCGCGCCGCCTGCGGTTCCGCAGCCGGTGTTTGATTTTCTCCATCAATTGACCGCCAGGGGGGGGCCGCCACCAATCAGGGCAACCGTCGAAAACCACCTGATTGGCAACAATGCCATGGCGCTGGCCGCGGCGAAACGCAAGGCGGTCGAATTGGGGTACGTGGTGCAATTGCTCGGCTCAGCGAACCAGGGAGAGGCCGAAACCGAAGGCCGCCTCCTCGCGCGGCAATGTTGGAAGCTGCGCGAAACAGGTCGGGCCCCAATTTGCGTGCTGAGCGGCGGCGAGCCGGTCGTACGGCTGTCGCGCACCGACCGGCCGCGAAAGGGGGGCCGAAACCAGCACCTCGTGCTGGCCGCGTGCGATGAGCTGTGGTCCGTCGGCATGGAAGGACTTTGCCTGCTTTCCGGCGGCACGGACGGCGAAGACGGCCCAACCGACGCGGCAGGCGCCTGGATCGACGCGCGCGTTATCGCGGCGGCCCATGCCGCCGGCATCGCCCCGCGCGACGACCTGGCAATTCACAATGCGTATCACTTCTTCGAGACGGCTGGAGGGCTGTTCAAAACCGGCCCGACGCATACAAACGTCATGGATCTGCGCGTGGCGGTCATTGCCTGACGCAGGGCGGGGTATGGTCGCAACGTGCGTGGGTGCGTCGCACGCATTCTGAAGCAGGGGCGACAGCACTGGCATTACCGGCGGAACCGGCTCAAGCCGCGAATCCGAGATCATCCTGATTTTGCGCATGTTCAGAATAATGAGCGTTCCGTGCTCAACCGCGCTAATCGGTTCAATCATCGCCCTCGCGGCGAACTGATCATTCGGCTTGATCTTCGCAATTGTGCATTTCGATAGAACTGGCGCAAGCGCTTCCAGCATGGGTAATTGCGCCGGTTATGCCGCGTTTTCAGATTGCGCGGGTCAATGCGATTGCACGGGCTGGTACGGGGCGTGCAGATTACTCAAGCAGGAGACTCGCGGAAACCGCCAGGTGGCAGGCCGGGTGAGACCTGCCACCGGCCCCTTTTGCCAGAGAGGGGCTCGTTACCGCGGTTGAGGCCCCGAGTTTCTCACCGGGTGAACCTGGCAACAGGTTCAGTCCCGCCCCCAATGCCGTACTCTATGCCCTCATCATCGAGTGCGGCCGAGGGGGCTTCGGATGTGTGAAAAGCGCGGCGTCGTTTGATCACCGGCGCCGCAAGGCCGACGAGCGGACTCAGGTCTGCCAGCCGGTCGGGTACGTGTCTCTCGAAATCGTGTCTCTCAGAATCTCTCGTCTCTCTTGAAACAAGGAACTCGTCAGATGTTGAAAGCATTTTTGCAGGATGAATCGGGCTTCGTGATTTCCGCGGAACTGGTACTGGTACTGTCGATTGGCGTGCTGGCGATGATCGTCGGCCTGAGCGAAGTCGCCGTCGCCGTGAACACCGAATTGAATGACATTTCGAACGCCATTGGCGCGTTGAACCAAAGCTACTCATTCACGGGCTTTACTGGAAGCGACCTCGGCGGCAAGATCAAGAGCACCTACGCCGGCACGACTTGGACGGATACGATTGACGACTGCGATACGAACACGAGCTGCAATATCGTGATCGGCGCATCGGCGACGCCCACAATCGAGTAACGACGAGTGCACAGCCAACCCTGAGTTTTCTTGCCGGGTCGCGATGTGGTGCGGCGACTGCGGCAACGAATTGTGAAATGGAAAGCATGTCGAGCGACGCTCCCCGGGGGCTGGGCCCCCGGGGCCGCACGACGCGGCGGCAAGAGATGTGAATCCTCAGAATTGTGGAGAATCTCACAAGAACACCCTGCTCGTCGGCACACGAGCACAAGCCAACCGTTATGGCGAAGCTGACAACGTTGCCAAAACGCAACAGGTTGCGCGATGTGGCGCTTGCGGCCGATCCGCTGCGCGCCGCGTGTTTGGCGAATTGAACACACGCTGTTCAACCGCGCTTCGATTACCAATCGTTCTGGCAGGTGCATTGCGCTGATCTGATTGACTTCCGAAAACACAAACAACCGACATAACCGTTTTTCGCAAAAACGGTTATGTCGGTTGTTTCATTCTTTGTGAGGTTGTGGATCGCGGCGGCAGAGCCAATCGGCACGGGTCGTGCGATAGAGAGTGATGACGCCTGAAGTCACTGAAAACAACGATCTGACGAACCCACCTGTCGCAACAAGCAATCCTGCCAGCGCAGGATCAGCATGATACGCCGCCCGAACTGTGCAAGCGGTTCGGTTCGATTCTGCCGGGCCTCGCCGGCGGGAACGATTCTGTGGCCCACCAATACAAAACGATTCAGGAAACCGCCCGCCTGGGGAGGTGAGAGGCCCCAGGTCGGATCCCGCATGACGGATCCGTCACGGCGAAAAACCTGAGTTCCTGGGGGAGACCCGCCGGGTCTCCCCCTTCGCTGACATCGCCACGGCGCAGGCTGGTCTCTCGTCGCGCTTTGGTTGTGAATTCCTGCAGGAAGAAGTTGATCCTGGGCCGCTTGATCGGCGGGCCAGGTCAGTAAAGGAAAGCCGCAGTGTGCGCGGCACAAGACGCTTGTGGTGCAACGGCTTTGTGCCGGACCGTCGATTTCGCGAAATTCAACGGATTCGACGGTCCGCAGCTTAAAGCGAACGGACCGGCAGTGTGTCTCTGGCATGTCTCTCAGGTAACGTTTCTCTCCCAAATGCAAAGGAACTCAAAGATGATGAAGAATTTTCTGAATGATGAAGCCGGCTTTGTGATCTCGGCTGAACTGGTGCTGGTCGTCACAATCGGCGTGCTGGCCATGATCGTTGGCCTCAGCGAAGTCGCGGTCGCCGTCAACACCGAACTGAACGACATTTCGAACGCGATTGGCGCCTTGAACCAGAGCTACGCGTTCACCGGCTTCCTGGCAAGCGACACCAAAGCCAAGAGCCAATACGCCGGCACAACCTGGACGGATTCGGTCGACGACTGCGACACGAACACCTCCTGCCAACTGGTTTGCAGCATCGCGTCGAACCCGGCCAGCGAAAACGTTCAGGAGTAGTTTCCTGATCGCGTCATCACGGGGGCCTGAATTCCTCGACGATGCGACCTTCCGATGCCATGGCTCCCGAGAAATCAAATTCTCGGGAGCCATTTTTTTGGCGTCATGAGACTTCAAAAAAAACCTCTGCGGCAGGCTGCGCGACTTCCGTGGGCGAGTTGTGCAGGCGAACTCAGCTCTTCATCAGCAACCCAGGTCACTCTCTCCTCAGGACATCTCTTCATGTTGAAATTGCTTTACGACGATGAAGCCGGTTTTGTGATTTCGGCAGAACTGGTGCTGGTCGTCACGATCGGCGTATTGGCCATGATCGTCGGCCTCAGCGAAGTTGCCGTCGCCGTCAATACGGAACTCAACGACATTTCAAATGCTCTCGGCGCATTGAACCAAAGTTACGCTTTTACCGGCTTCCTGGCGAATGATACAAAATCGAAAAGCCAGTTCGCCGGTTCAGGGTTCACCGATGACATTGACGACTGCGATACCAACACGACGTGCCAATTGGTGTGCGGGATCGCCGCGAACCCAATTCTTGAAAAGGGTCAGGAGTAACCCGCCCCCGCCGAAGCGTGTGCGTCGAAGCCCACTTGCGTGGGCTTCGACGCCGCCTGACCGCGAGCGGGAGCGCCGGGGCAACAGGCAAATTCGAACGTGTCCTGAGCAGCCCGGTCTGAGGCGCGGCGATTCGCGACAACCTGCCGGATGGCGGCTGCGTCTCACGACGATCGCAGGTCTTTACACCGCGATAACCTGTCTGCTTACAGTCTGATGCGCGCCGCCTCAAGAACGGCAGCTTGCCGGTCGTTCACGCCGACTAATGTTTCCCCAACGCAACATTCGGCTGGATTGAACGTTACGGCGCGGATTACGGCATGTTTCCGTTTGGCAACAGGGGCGTTGCCGCGGAGAAACGGAAACACGGCACAAGCTGTGCATTTCGTCAGGCTGTCGCCCGCAACGTTGGCCAAAACCAACAGGCAACCGCGCGGCAGTTTCCCAAATCAATCATCATCGCAACGCGCGTTGCCAAACCGCCCCCTGCTCCTTCCGTACACCAAAGTCAAATCGCCCCACCCCGCATTTCTGCGGCGCATTCAAAAGATCACTTCAACACACGATTCCATCGGCCCAACCTGGTCACGCCGACCTCGGCCAGCGAAACACACCAGACAGAGATCCAATCTGCGGGCCAATAGCCCGCGTCCCACCACGATTCAGCGCGGAGAACAGGAGTTCGCCGGCGGGTGAAGTTGAGAGAGCACCCGCACCAGCCGGTTCACGCCGGCCGGCAAGGCAACGGGCTCCTAAGTCCGGGGGGCCGCCCCGCGGGGCGGCCCCTTATTGAAATCAGTTCCTGTTCAGGTCATTGAACGCCTTTCGAATTCTGCGGGCTGGTGAATGAACCGGCCCGCGATCGCCGCGGCGAAACGTCAAAACGTCGCGCCACCGCGGCAACCAGGTACACAACAAGACACTCCCCGCGGCAGAGGGCAAAACCCTCTGTCGCCGTGCCGTGTTCCCGCGGGAAATGCGGCAGTGCTGGCCAGCGCTGCCGCCCACAAAGTGAATGCGTCGCACCACGCGCCGCATTCAAGATGCAACGTCGAATTCTGCCAGGCGCGTGGTTCCCCAACGGGGGCCGGCTGCGGCGCCTCGTCCACCGGGCCGTTCGCCCGGTCGGGCCGACGCCGGGTCTCTCACACCCGCGTTTCACGACAAGTTACATTTCACACACGCGAAAGGAACTCAGGAGATGGTGCGCAATTTCTGGAAGGATGAATGTGGTTTTGTGATTTCAGCCGAGCTCGTGCTGGTCGTCACGGTCGGCGTGCTGGCGATGATTGTCGGCCTCAGCGAAGTGGCGGTTGCGGTGAACACCGAACTGAACGACATTTCCAACGCGATCGGTGCTCTGAATCAAAGCTATGCGTTCACCGGCTTCATTGCCAACGACACGAAGTTCAAGAGCAGCTACGCCGGTTCGCAATTCACCGATGCGATTGACGACTGCGACACGAACACTTCGTGCCAACTCGTTTGCTCGGTGCTGTCGATTCCGGCGACCGAAGCCACCCCGCAGAACTGATTGTGCCGGTGCACCACACCGGGGCGGCCGATCGCCGCGTCACAATCGAAGTCAAACTCTCTCCCGTCCCGGCGGCGGCGCCGCCGGGCGGGTTCTACCTGATCGATTGTAACACAGGACTTTGGACCCCGCGGTTCGAGATGCGCTCATTGCATCTGGGCCGAACTGTCACTCTTCACGTCAAAAGCTTCAGTCTCTGGCGGCGGCTCTCACCCCGTTGCCCTCTCACACTTCACCCCGCGAAAGGAACTCAGGACATGTTGCACAATTTCTGGAACGATGAATGTGGTTTCGTGATTTCGGCCGAACTCGTGCTGGTCGTTACGGTCGGCGTGCTCGCGATGATCGTCGGCCTCAGCGAAGTCGCCGTGGCCGTCAACAACGAACTCAACGACATTTCCAATGCAATCGGCGCTCTGAACCAGAGCTACATGTTCACTGGCTTCATCGCCAATGACACGAAGTTCAAGAGCAGCTACGCCGGTTCGCACTTCAACGATTCGATCGACGACTGCGACACGAATACCTCGTGCCAGCTCGTCTGCTCGGTCGCCTCGATTCCCGCGACCGAAAAGGATCCGCAGAATTGATTTCGCGGCGGCGATTTCGCCGCCCGCGGGTTCAGTCGGCGATCACATCCGAAACTTCCGTACCCCTGGCAGGCCAAAGCCTGCCAGGGGTCGGTTCGTTGACACTTTTGTAAAGCCCGGCGTTAACGTGTGTTTCATTGCTTGAACACCCCGGGCAGATATTTCCGCTGATTAACACCGATTGTTACCAACGGTTAACAGTACGCTCGTCAGCGCAACTTCAAGCAGGGCATGGACGCCGCCACGATCGACGAAGGCGGGCCGTGGCCGGCCTGACTTTGGGCAACGGCGATTTGGCACGCTGCGTGCGAATCATCGCATTACCGCCACACGGCAGCCCGATCTGGCAGCCCAAACCCGGCGACTCAATTCTCGCCACAATCGTTCACCCCACCTGCACTCCGCCACTTCGCCGGCCCCGATGCCCTGCATCGGCGGCAGCGGCTCATTGTGCCGCCGCTTCATCCGATCAAGCTCTCTCAAACACTCTCTCCCCACTCTCTCAAAGGACTTAGGACCATGGACATGCTCCGTACATTTGTCGCCGACGAAGCCGGCTTTGTGATTTCCGCCGAACTGGTGCTCGTGTTGACGATTGCGGTACTGGCCATGGTCGTTGGCCTGAGCGAAGTCGCCGTCGCCGTGAACACCGAACTGAACGACATTTCCAACGCCATTGGGGCTCTCAATCAGTCGTACTGCTACACTGGCTTCCAAGCCGGATCACAATCAGGCAAATCGAAAAGCTTTTTCGCCGGGTCGAGATTCGTCGACCAGGTCGACGACTGCGACACGAATACCAGTTGCAATCTGGTTTGCAGTTCAGGGTCGATTCAGGCCGAAGGCAACGGCTGGGGCTGGTGATTACCAAGGTATTAAACCCACGGGGGGCACACGCCCCCCGTTTTGCATTGGCGACACGGCCGGGCACAAGATGACGCCCCAACGCGTTGGCGACTGGCAGCGACGCGTGCGACATGGGGCGGAGTTGCCCCGCTGCCAACAAGGCGACGATCTTGACCTCATCCTTCCCAGCAACGGATTCAGCAGTCGGCGCCGATCAAGCCACGCTGTTGAATGCGCACGCGATGCCGCCCGAATGTCGCACTTCGCGAGCCACATTCTTCATCGCCGCGGCGTTACTGACCCTGATGACACTGGCCGTTTACGCCCAGGTCGGGCAATTCAACTTCATCAACTTTGATGACCCGACCTACGTTGTCGAAAACCCGCACATGCAGCGGGGCTTGAACTGGCAGACGACAGTTTGGGCGTTCACGACGTTTCACTTTGCCAACTGGCACCCGTTGACCTGGCTGTCGTACCTGCTTGACGCTCAACTGTTCGGCCAGAACCCCGCGGCGTTTCATCTGACGAATCTGGTGTGGCACCTCGCCAGCGCACTCGTACTATTGCGGGTCATCCAGTCGATGACCGGCCGGATCTGGCCGAGCTTCTTCGTCGCGGCGCTGTTTGCCGTACACCCGCTGCATGTCGAGTCGGTCGCCTGGGTCAGCGAGCGCAAGGACGTAATCAGTACATTGTTCGGATTTCTGGCCCTGGGGCTGTATGCACGGTATGCCCGCCGCCCCACTTGGCAACGGCAATTGCCAGTACTCGTCGCACTGAGCCTGGGCTTGATGGCTAAGCAGATGGTCGTGACACTGCCCTGCGTCATGTTGCTGCTCGACTACTGGCCGCTGCGCCGCTGGTCGCCCTTTTCTGATGAAACGTCGGGCAACGAGGGCGCATCCAAACCTGAATTCGCCCCGGCGACACCTGTAAGGCTGATTCTTGAAAAGTTACCCCTGTTCGCCGTAGCTGCGGCGAGCTGCGCCATTTGTTACGTCGTGCAACGGTCGGGCGGAGCGGTGCGTACGTTTGACCGCCTGCCGCTCGAAGACCGATTGCGAAACGCGGCGGTCTCGTATATCGTCTACATCGGCAAAACGCTGGTGCCCACAGGGCTGACGCCGTTTTACCCGTTTGAAATTCAGCGCTGGAACTGGCCGCTGACGGCGGTCACCGGCCTGTTCCTGATGATGTTTTCGGTGCTGGTCGTGCGCCAGGCCCAGCGAAGACCGGCACTGTTCGTTGGCTGGTTTTGGTACCTCGGTACTCTGGTGCCGGTTATCGGTCTGATTCAGGTGGGCTTACAGGCCCGCGCCGACCGATACACCTATTTGCCGCTCGTGGGCCTGTTCCTGGCCCTGACGTGGGAGGTGGCAGAACGTGTTCCGCCGCAGGGAGTGCGACGCATCATGTTTCAATTCGGATCGGCCGCTGTTCTGGCGTGCCTGGTGGTCATGGCGTGGCGGCAGACCAGCCTATGGCAAAACAGCCGGCGGCTGTTCTCGCACACGCTGGCCGTC
>JAJXXL010000342.1 GCA_021781115.1 Planctomycetota bacterium | reverse complement strand
GCGGCTCAGGAAGAATTGCCGCAAGAAGGCGTAAAGGACTCAAAACAAGAGGTGTCGGCGGCAGCGATTGCCGCCAGCCCGGCGACTGCGGCCCCGGCCATCACGGCGGCGAACGGCAACGATGCCGCCACGCCGAAAACTGCCGCGTCCACTCCTACGGCGGGCGGAGCGGCGTCAGGAGCATCGTCAGGCACAACAATCAGTGGCACAAGCAGTTGCGCTGCGGCTGACGATGGTGGCGCCACTCGGGCGGTGAACGAAAAAACGACGCGTCCAGCCGCCGCGCCGCAGAATTGACCCTCCAATCTATGTACGTCGCCAGGCGGTCCGCGAAGCAATGACCGGCGTCTGACGCGCCGGGGCGAGAGGATTGCCGTGGTCGTCACGACCGGGCGGCGGTACACCGCGCGCGGCGGGGCGGCCCCGATTTCTGAGGCGAACAAAGAATGGATGTCTTAATAATTGCCGCTGGAGTTTTTGGTGTTCAGTACGCACTGGAGCGAGGGGCGACGGGAGTTGGCAACGGTCCCGATTTTGGCGCGAATGCGAATCGGTGAGTCGTTTGGCTCGACGGGCCGCGCGTCAAGGCGATCGTCAGGATGAACTGGCGATGCTGCAAGCAGTTGCGACACGGCTGACGATGACGGCACGAGTTCCGTGTTGGAGTATTCAGTGTTCCGTAAGCGATGGGAGGATGAGGAACGGGCGTTGGCAACGGCTCGACGGGCCGCGCGCTGAGTCAGCGGGTTCGGCGGCCATCGTCGGCACGCCCCGCACGCCGCGCGCATCGAAGCGCCATCCTGGCTGCGTGTGCGGCTCCCTGGTCGGCCGGCGCGTCGGGGGAAGCGTCAGGATGAGCTGGCACTTGCCGATGGAAATCGTTTGAGCCGTGCCGTGCGGTTTCTTGCAATTGCGGCAAATGTCAGCGAGTGGCACGGCAACTGCTTTGAGGGAAGCTCGCCGCCAATCCGCGGTGCTGTTTTTCGTCGCGCCGCCGCCAGTCGCTGATTTCCGCAGGTTTGGCCGACACGCCGCGCCCGTGCCATTGTAATTCTTACACCGGTTCCGGCGTGAATTACAAATTTCGCGATCAACTCACCCGCTTTTCACGTCTTGCACTGAGGTCTTGAATGCTTTTCATTCCGGCGATGGTGATTTCGGCGCTGACGGCGGGGGCCGCGCCCGGCGGCATGGTTCTCGACTTCAGTGCGAAATGGTGTGGGCCGTGCCAGGAAATGAGTCCCCTTGTATCGAGCCTCGAACGCCGGGGCTTTCCCATTCGCAAGGTCGATGTCGATTGCGAACCTCAACTCGCCGCCAAATACCACATTACCAACATCCCGGCGTTCGTGCTGATTATCGACGGTCGGGAAGTGACGCGAATCATCGGCAAAACAACGGAAAATGAATTGCGGCGGCTGATGGACCAGATTCCACGGGTGGTCGCACCGCCGCAGCGGGAAACGATTCTCGTGGCCAACACCAGGGTGAGCCTGGGCGAGTCCCAGGAACCGCAGGCCAAGGCGGCGCCCCCGGCCGAACCGGCGCGCGGGCTGTTCCAGCGATTCACCCGCGCCGCTGAGGAACCCGCGAAGCCCGCCGCCCGCCCCGCGCTGGTTCGGGCCAAACTGGGCGATGCGCCGCCGCCCGCCGGGACGACTGCGGCGGGCGACCCCGTGGCTGTCAGCACCCGCATTCGGGTCAGAGATGCCCAGGGTGAGAACTTCGGCTCAGGCACCGTGGTGTTCAGCCAAGCCGGGCGAACCATCGTGTTGACCTGCGGTCACATTTTTCGGAACTTCGGACAAAGCAGTTCGATTGAAGTCGACCTGTTTTCACGCGGCCAGATCGAAACGTTCGTCGGTCAACTCATCGGGTTTGAAGTCGATGCCGATGTGGGGCTGATCGCGATTCCCACCGCGGAACCGATTCGCACCTGCCGCGTGGCGCCGCCGACCCTGAAAATCACCCGCGGAATGCAGGTTGTCAGCGTGGGCTGCGGCGGGGGCGACGAACCGACAGCGCGGCGGATCCAGATCACGGCACTGAACCGGTACCTCGGCCCCGATAACCTCGAATGCAGCGATGTGCCCGTTCAGGGGCGCTCGGGGGGCGGGTTGTTCACAGCCAACGGCGAATTTGTGATTGGCGTCTGCACGGCAGCCGACCCGCGCGATCAACGCGGTCTGTACGCCGGCTTGAAGGCGGTGCACGACATTCTTGACCGTTACCGGCTGTCGCACCTGTACCGGGGCGGGTCGGCGACTGACCGGCAACTCTTCGCCGCGACCAGCAACCCGGCAGCCCCCCCCCCCGCGCAAGTCGCCGATCGTGACCCGGTTCAACCGGCAACGTTGGCCGTCAACCCGCCGCACGCCATGCCGGCCGCCGCCCCGATTGCGGCCCGAGGCGAGCGCGTGCAGCGCACGCTGCCCGAGGCCCGGGAAACCGACGATTCCGCCCCGGCTGCGGCAAGCACCGCCGCGCGGGCAACGCCCGTCGTGCGGGTTGTTGGCGGCGAACAGGAACTTGAGGAGGCGCTGGGCGGGTTCGGCGACGCCGAAGTGGTTTGCGTCATCCGGCCGCGCAATCAACCCCAGTCTGCCAGCCGGGTGGTCGTCGTGAACCGGGCCAGCCCCCGGTTCGCGGCCTTGCTGACTGAAGAGCTCAAGGGGCAGGCCGACGTCGAAACCACGACGTTGCTCGAAGCGTCGGCCCGCACCGAACGCCAACCCGCGTCGACGCAGTGTGCCGTGGGCGACGGGCCGTCAAAGACCACCGGCCCGCGCCGCTACCGCCGCACGCGCAGCGCCGGCGAGCAGGGCATTGTTTCCAAGTAGTCTCCCAGCAGGTGCATTCGCAGACAGGATTTCGGCCCCGCCCCGCACGCGGAGTTCGCTCGGGCCTATTCGAAAACGGCCCCGTCGGCCATGGCGCCCAACTGACGCCAGACGCCGGGAGAAATCGTCTGCCCAATGAATCGCACGCCGCCATCGGCCGTAATGACCTGTACTCCGCCCGCGTGGCGACTGCGAGCGGCGGCGGTATCAGAGGATCTGCCATCGCCAAAATCGCAGGGCAGGTTGGCGCGGCCATCGTTGATCGTGGGGTCGGTCGGGTCGCACACCACCGGGTTCGGGTAAACGAGGTCGGGTCGCGGGCTGTTGGGGGGCAACCCCGTGAAGATCAGGCTGCCGGCTGATTCGTCGCCCCACAACTGGCCGCGCAGATCGCGGGGCGTTCCGGTCAGGTATTCGCCGACAATCAGCGTGTGGCTGGCGCCGTCAAGAATGTCATCGAGCCGTGCGCCGCGGTTGGCGCCGAAAATCGCGCGGTCGGTGTACAGGTCGGCGAGCGAATCGCCAAAAAAACCCATGTAGTTCGTCAGGGCAATTTCACCGCAATAGGGGTTCGCCTTGGTGCCGCCGCAGCGGCCGTCGCTGGGGCACAGGAGTTCGACAATGGGAACGCGAATCACGTCGGGGTTGTTTCCCTTGCACCACAGCGTTCCACGCACGCTGAAGTCGATCTGGTGATACAGCGCCTCATGGTTCAGGTACGGCAACAGGTGAATCAGGCACGGCGTGCGGGGGTCATCGTACTGAAACCGGGGCCAGATGGCGCCGGGCGGAAAGCAGCCCACCGCCTGGTGGTAGTTCTGCAACGCGATACCCAGCCGTTTGAAGTTGTCGCGGCAAGCCCCCCGCCGCGCCGCCTCGCGGGCGAACAACACCGCCGGCAGGGCCAATGCCAGGCCTGTCGTCAACACGGCCAGCAACGCCAGCACTTCGACAAGGGTGGCGCCCCGGGCCCGCAATGGAAAAACCTTGCGACTTGCCGTGTCAGGCCCCGGTTTGGCAATCGAGCGCATCCGTGCGAACTCCTCAAACAATCCCGCAAAAAACGGCGAATCGGAAACCGGCGACAGTCGTCGGCCAGTCAGGGCCGCAGGCTCGCCGCCGGCGCAACGGCACACTCATACCCGCTGGCGACGCCGCGGGCAACCGGAATTCGGCTTGACGCGATTTGCGCCGCGGGCCAAACTTCGCCTCCAACCTGCGGCCGCCATGCGCCGGCGTACCGATGCCGCGGCCAACAGGACGCCCGAATTGAGACTAGCGCCAGGAAGCTTTCATGCCGTTTGATTCGCGACCCGCCGGGATGCGGCTTCTGTGGGCGCTGTGCCTGCTGAATCAAGCGCTGGCGGCGGGGGCCGACGACGGGCCCACGGCAAACGCAGCCCGAACCGCCGCCATATCGGCCGACGCCCGCGACGCGCCGAACCGGGCTTCGTCGCGTGCACCGGCGGTGCCGCTCGAAGGCATGGAACTCGAGGGGCGCTGGTACCGCCTCGAGGGTTTGGGGCATTGCCCGGCGGTCGTGCTGGTGTTCCTGGACATCGACGGCCCCGCCAGCGCCGCCGCCCTGCCCCGGCTCAATCGCCTGGTCACGGAATTCGCCGGCGATGGCGTCGAGATTTACGGCGTGATTTCTGACCGCGGCACGACGCGGGCGGCGGCGGTGCAATACCGCGATCGACACCCATTGGGGTTTCCGTTGCTCTTCGATGCCGCCGGTGAAATCTGCGCCCGACTCGGCGCGACGCACACCCCGCAGGCGTTCGTTTTGGCGCCAGGCGGCCGGGTTGTCTACTCCGGGAAAATCGACGACGTGGGTGAACCGCCGCCCGCCGGTCAGAAGCCGCGGGCCGGGCGGTCATTTGTCGGCGAAGCGGTTCGAGCGCTGCTGAACCAGAACGACCGCGCCCCCACCGCCACGACGCCCGTGGGCCGCCCGCTGGCCGAAGGCAGCCGCGGCCCCGGCGCCGATCAGGTTAATTACACCCGCGATATTGCACCGCTGATTCAACACCAGTGCGTCGATTGTCATCGCGCGGGCGCCGCGGCCCCGTTTGAACTCATCGCGTATCACCAGGTTGCCCGGCGGGCGGGGCAAATCGCGGCGCTCACGGCGCGGCGGCAGATGCCTCCGTGGAAGCCCGTTGCCGGCTTCGGCGCGTTTCGACATGAACGGCGGTTGAGCGACCGCCAGATCGGGTTGCTGGCAGCGTGGGCGCGGGCCGGTGCGCCCGAGGGCGACCCGGCTGACTTGCCGCCGCCACCCCAGTTTTCAGACGGCTGGCAACTCGGCCGGCCACACCTGGTGTTTCGCGCCCCGGAACCGTTTGACATTCCCGCCGACGGGCCCGACATTTACCGTTATTTTGTGTTTCCCACCGGTGTCGACAGCGACCGACTGGCGTCGGCGATCGAGTTTCGCGCCGACACGCCTCGCAGCGTGCACCACGCCACGATCTTTCTGGACCGATCGGGCGCGGCGCGGCGGCTCGATGCGGCGGACCCCGGCCCGGGCTATAGCCGCTCGGGCAGCATGGGGTTTGCCGTCTCGGGCGGTTTGGGGGGGTGGGGGCCGGGTGCCACGCCGCAGCGATTGCCACTGGGCATGGGGCGGCTGATTTCCCAGGGGGCCGACCTCGTGGTGCAGGTGCACTATCACCCCAGTGGCAAGCCCGAGCGCGACCAGCCGATGGTGGGCGTGTACTTTGCACCACCCGGCGCGCAGCAACTCGTGGGCGAGGTGCTGGTGGCCAATCGCAAGCTGGAAATTCCCGCCGGGGCCGCGCAGCACCGCCACAACGCGGCGTATGTGCTGCCCGTCGACACGATCCTGCTCGACGTCACGCCGCACATGCACTACCTGGGCCGAGAACTGCGGGCGACCGCGACCTGGCCTGATGGGCATGTCGAACCACTCGTCTGGATCCGCGACTGGGATTTCAACTGGCATGATCATTACACCTTCGCCCGCCCGCTGAAACTGCCCAAGGGCACGCGCATTGACGTGGCCGCAGTCTATGACAATTCGCCGTCGAACCCGCGAAACCCACACACGCCGCCGCAAACCGTGTACTGGGGCGAACAATCGACCGAAGAAATGGGGGCTTGTTTTTTTCAGGCCACGACGGAAAGCGGTGGCGACTTCGCCACGCTGCTTGAAGACAACGGGCGGTACATCGCCGATCAGGATCCCCTGCCGCCCAGCCCGCCCGAAGAGGTCGCCCGCGACCGCGCCGCCCCGGGAGGTTGAACACGCTGCGCACGATTGCAGTTGTTGGCGGTTCCCCTATAATTTCGTCCAGTGGAATGGCGCGATTCTCCTGTGCCAGGCGCATCGACGGCGCGTCGCCGCAGTTCGCCGGCCCCGGTGGTTCGCTTGGGAGCCGCCTGCCCCCGATACGGCGAATCGCACGTTTCGGGGGCGCCGCAGCGGCGTTGTGCGTAGCGGGCCCGCTGCAGAAATCGCCGCCGGCCGACTGCAGAGGCCGGGCCAGGTATGAGCAAAGACTTCAGCAAAGGAGCGGATTTTGAATTGGCTGAAAAAGGCCCTCGGCTCTTCGATCGGCCGGAAGTCGCTGATGGCGGTCACGGGGCTGCTGCTGTGCGGTTTTCTGGCAGTGCATCTGGCGGGCAACCTGTTGCTGTACAAAAGCCCTGAAAGCTACAACGAGTATGCACACGCCCTGCACAAGCAGGAAACCCTGCTGGCAATCGCCGAAATCGGCCTCTTGGCGCTGTTCGTGGGCCACATCGGCCTGGCATTACTCACGCAACGAGACAACCAGGCCGCGCGGCCCCACGACTATGCCATGAAACAATCGAAGATTGGCCAGCCCACGCTGGCCCAGCCCGCCTCGGCGGTGATGTACGTCACCGGCATCGTGGTGCTGGGTTTCATTTTGTTGCACCTGATCGATTTTCGCTTCGAGCTGCGAAACCGCCGCGAATTGACAATCAACCCGGCGAGCGTGGCGGCCATGCACATGGCCGAACAGCCGTTTGACAAGGCGCGGCGGCTGCTGGCCGACCCGCTGACCTGTGCCGTCTACCTGCTGGGCAGCGTTGTGCTGGGGTATCACTTGCTGCACGGGTTTCAAAGTGCGTTTCAGTCGCTGGGGTGGAATCACCCCAAGTACACGCCCCTGATCAAAAATCTTGGTGCGGCGTTCGCGGTGATTGTCGCCTTGGGATTTGCCAGTTTTCCGATCTGGGCGGTGATCTTCTGACCCGGGCCGTCAACTGCGTTTCCGTCTGAATTTCGGCCACCCCCGCAACCAACTGATCGAGGTTTTTGCTGATCATGAATCCGGATGCGACCACGATATTGAACTCACGCACGCCCGGCGGCCCAATCGCCGCCAAATGGGAAACCTGCAAAAACGAAATGAAACTGGTCAGCCCGACCAATAAGCGCAAGTACGAATTGATCGTCGTTGGAACGGGGCTGGCGGGCGCCTCGGCCGCGGCGTCGCTCGCCGAACTGGGGTACAACGTCAAGGCGTTTTGCTTTCAGGATTCGCCGCGCCGGGCGCACAGCATTGCCGCCCAGGGCGGCATTAACGCCGCCAAAAACTACCAGAATGACGGCGACAGCGTGTGGCGGCTGTTTTACGACACGGTCAAGGGCGGCGATTTTCGCAGCCGCGAAAGCAATGTGTACCGGCTGGCCGAATTGAGTGCCGCGATCATCGACCAGTGCGTCGCGCAGGGGGTGCCGTTCGCCCGCGAATATGGCGGCACGCTGGCCAACCGCACGTTTGGCGGGTCGCTCGTGTCGCGCACGTTTTACGCCCGCGGCCAGACCGGGCAACAGTTGCTGCTGGGCGCCTATGGCAGCCTCATGCGGCAGGTCGCGGCGGGCCGGGTCAAGCTGTTTCCCCGCCGCGAAATGCTCGACCTGGTCGTGGTCGACGGCGTGGCCCGCGGCATCGTTTGCCGGAACCTGGTGAACGGCCAGCTCGAATCGTATGCCGGCCATGGAGTCTTGTTGTGCACGGGGGGGTATGGCAACGCCTATTACCTGTCGACAAATGCCAAGGGGTGCAACGTGACCGCCGCGTGGCGGTGTTACAAGCGGGGTGCGTATTTCGCCAACCCGTGCTACACGCAAATTCACCCCACCTGTATTCCCGTGACGGGCGATTACCAGTCGAAGCTCACGCTGATGAGCGAGAGTTTGCGCAACGACGGGCGGGTGTGGGTTCCGGCGAACAAGCACGACGAGCGATCGCCCGATCAGATTCCCGAAGCCGAACGCGACTATTACCTCGAACGCAAATACCCGTCGTACGGCAACATGGTGCCACGCGACGTCGCATCGCGCAATGCCAAGGAGTTTTGCGATGCCGGCCAGGGCGTGGGCGTCAGTGGGCAGGCGGTGTACCTCGACTTCGCCGACGCGATCCGCCGCGAGGGCGAAGCCAAGATCCGCGAGCGGTACGGCAA
>JAJXXL010000034.1 GCA_021781115.1 Planctomycetota bacterium | reverse complement strand
TATTGTTCAATGAAGTCGTGCAATCGCCCCAGGCTGGGTTCTGCGAAGGCGGCGGGAATATACATCGGCAAGCTCCCGGATTTTATGGTCCGTCGTGAGAAGGCAGAGATTTGCGGGAGACGGGCGCTGAAGGCCGGTTCCCGGATCTTGAGTCAATCGTGCCAGATTCGGCGATTTTGCGAACATTCGCATTCGCGAACCGCGGCAGTTCGGATCGGCGCGGATTCGCCAACTCCCTTGGCAGGGTTGCTGAAATCGACCGCGAGGGCGACCGTCGGCCCGTCTGGTCTGGCCGGTGGCTGGCTGACGTGCACTTGGCGTCGAGGTGATTGTGGGGCAATCGGTTTTGGCGAATGCCGTGCGGCAGTTTGGAACATTCTTACCAAAATAAGGCCAGCGGCAAAGGATTCGGAATACAATTTGCGATTATTTCAGGGGTACTCGTGCGGGAACCGTCAAAAAACCTCTCTATGTCAAAACGCTCGACATGCGTATAATTCGGTGCAGTGTCAGGATGACGACTGCCGTTCCTGCTGACAGGAAACCACTATGGCAGGTAATCAACAAGGGACGACCGCTGCGAAGCGGCATGGATGTTGGTACACAGACACACTGTTCGGAACAGGGTTGCTCTTCGCGGCGGTTGTGCTTCGATCCAGCTTGGCCGACGAACCCCCCGCCCCGCCGCTATTGCGCCCGGCGATTGCGGGGGGAGTGCATGTCGAACACAGTGAAGCCGGGCGATCGCCCGCGCGGGCGGCAGCCGGGCGACGGCAGGCGTCGAGCGATGCGGCTGAAAACACCGCATGGCACCAGATCCTGGTCCACGATCGCAAGTTGCAGTTGGGCTTGCAAACGGCGGTGCAGCAACTCGAAACCGGTGACATTGCCAACGGGCTGGACAGCCTGCAACGAATTCTGAACCGGACTGACGACGGTTTTGTGCATCGCGGCGGCAGCCAGCCGCCCGAAGGGGCGCACCGCGTTGCCGAACAGCTACTGGGTGCACAGCCCGCGGACACGTTGCGACTGTACCAGGTGTTGCATGGCAGCGAAGCCCAAAGCCTGCTCGACCAGGCGCGGTCTCGTACCGATGTGCCGTTGATTGAACAGGTGGCCCGCCGCTATTTTCACACGGCCGCCGGGTTTGAAGCAAGCGATTGGCTGGCCACGCGATGGATGGACCATGGCGCCTACGATCTGGCTGCGGCCGCGTGGGAGCACATGCTTGCCGATCCTGGCCACCAGCCGCGGGTTCGCGCGGCCCACCGATTGAAAGCGGCCTATTGCCTGAATCGATGCGGTCAACCCGAACGGGCATCGGCAGCGATCCGCCCGCTTGCCGGAGGGCAAGTCACGATTGCCGGCCGCGTGCAGTCGGCCCGCACCTGGCTTGATAGTGCCGCAGGCCGAGCGGCCCCGGCCGATTTCGCCGCCGTGGGCCGCGTCGTCGGCAATACCGCTGATCGCAACGGGGGTTGCGCCGGTTCGCCGCCGATTTTGAACAGCCCGGTGTGGTCTGCGAGTCTGGCTGACGATCGCAGCCGGCATGTCGCAACGCGCGTTGCGGCGTGGCAGTCGCGGCAGCAACAGAACGGGCAGCCGCAGGGGTCGGCCCAGTTTCCGATTCTGGTCGGCGATGACCTGGTGTTTCGCGATTATTCGGGCATTCGTTGCGTCGCCCCGAGCAGCGGGCAGTTGAAATGGACATACCGCTGCGCCGCATCGCTGGCGAATGGGGTGCCCGCCGAACCTGCTGCCGATGCGAATGCCGATTCGTCGAACCTTGCGCAATTGCTGGTGGGCAATGGCGTCATGGGCATGCTGTCGAGCGATGGGCGGCGCGTGTTTTTTATCGACCACCTCGAATCGAACTGGAATCAGCCCGAAGCCTCCTCGCCACAGCCCGACGCAATTTCCGAACGTCGGCAGACCAACACCCTGGTGGCGGTTTCGTTGCCTGACGCCCGCGGCGCCATTGCCGAGCCGTTGTGGTCGATCGGCGGGCCCGAATCGGGGCGGCCGTTGGCGGGGCACTTCATCTTGGGGCCACCGTTGCCCGTGGGCGATCGGCTGTTCGTCATGACCGAAATCGGGCAGCAATTGAACGTCGTTTGCCTGCGGCCTGAAACGGGCGAGGTGGTCTGGTCGCAAGGCGTGTGCTTTGTGTTTTCGGGCATTCACAGTGATGCCCAGCGGTATTACCTGTCATGCGCGCCGGCGTTCGCCAGCGGTGTGCTTGTCTGCCCGACCCAGGCCGGGGTTCTGGCAGGAATCGATCCGTTGTCGGGTGCGCTGCAATGGGCCTATTCCTACGACCACCCCGATCAAACCGCCGAGTTGTGGGCGTCGCCCAACAGCGCCCGTCAACGGTACGGCAACCGCGGTTACCCGAATTTGCCGATGATACAGGGCGACTGCGTGGTTTACCTGCCTGAGCACTCGCAGGAAATCCATTGTGTCGATCTGAATCGTGGGCGACTGAACTGGAAGGCCCGCCGACACGACCTTGAACAGAGCGCCATCGAGTTCGTTGCCGCCCTGTCGCCCACAACCGTACTTGTTGTGGGGCGGTTGAACATGCGGGGCCTTTCGCTGCAAACCGGTCAGGAGCAATGGTCGGCGCCGCTGCGCGGCCCGCCGTCGGGGCGGGGTGTTCGCATCGGGTCGAACTACCTGCTGCCTCTGGCAGAGGGCGTCGTCGCCGCGGTCGAGATCTCGACCGGAAAACGCACCGGCGTCACGCTGCCCCATGCGGGGGTTTGCCCCGGCAACCTGCTCGTGGGCGGCGACCTGGTGTTTTCCCAAGGGTTGACCGAAGTCGCCGCGTTTTCCCAGGCGGCCGCGCTTTTGACACGCAATGATGCGGCGCCGCATAGCGCCGCGTATGACCCCACCCGGGCGCTGCTCGCGGCCGAGCTGGAACTCGCACTCGGTCAGATGACGCCTGCGAAATTGCGGTTGCAGGAGTCGCTCGAGGCGGCGCCCGCTGCCGCCTCGGCCCCGCGCGCCGAGGATTTGCTGCGCGAATTGCTGTTCGCTGAGCTGCACAATGGCGGCGATGCGCCCGAATCAGCGCTCGACCAGTTGCACGCCTTGGCGAAAACTCCGCCGCAACGTGCCCGGTACCTGTACCATCGGGCCGCGTTCGAGCGGCAGCGGGGCAATTCACCCGGCGTTCAGGCTGCGGCGCGTGACCTCGTCACGCTCGACTGGAGCGTGCCCCTCGTGCTTGATAACGACCCTTCGCGGGCGATTTCGGGCGAAAGCTGGGCCCGGGTGCTGATGTCGCGCGAACGGCTGTACGCCAGTGCGTCGGGCCTCGAGATCGATTCGCATCTCGGCGACGATTTTCGGCGGGCCCTCGAAACGGGCGATGTTTCACAATTGCGGCGGCTGACGTTTGTGTGCGCTGACTGGCCCCAGGCCGGCCCCGCCCGGCTCGAATTGGCGCGGCTGCTCGTGCGGCAGGGCAGCTACCAAGAAGCCGAACTGCTGTTGCTGGAGCTTGGCGCCGGCTTGATCGCGCGCGACTCGGCTCAGGCCGCGCGACTGCTGGCCGAACTGTACAATGAACGTGGCATGTACCACGACGCCGGGTTGCTGCTGGCCGAAATTGCCACGCATTACTCGCAGGTCGAAGTGGCGCCGGGGTGCACGGGCGAGCAGTATCTGGCCCGGTTCCCGCGCGACCAGGTCGCCTGGCAGGCCTATCGCCGCCTCGCCCCGCTGCCCTGGACGGGCAGCCGCGTGAAGATCAGCGAAGATCGCTGGCTGAACTCTCAATTGTTCGAGATCTACAACAGCAACAACGTGCAGTTCCTGCGCACGCCCCGGGGGGCGAGTTTTGATTTACTCGATAAGGGACGGGGCACGGCCGGGTCGTTTACGCTGGTCGACCGGCAGACAGGCGTTGACTACGGCGACGCAGTCAAGGTTCCCGCGAGATACTATTACCCGGTACCCACACAGAACTCGCTCGTGGGGCATTTGTTGCCGCTGGGCAGCGCGGGCGCGGCGCACGGCGTGTCGCTGCTCGACCGCCGCGTCGCTTGGACGACCACGCCCCCCGGCCTGACGAATCAAACCGAACTCGTCCGCGGCGGCCCGGCCGGCCCCGGCTTTTGCACGTTTCAATCGCGGCAGCATCTGTTTGCGCTCGACCCCCGCGATGGCCGGCTGTTATGGCACCGCCACGATCTGGAAGACTCGACCGGCCTGATCGTCGATCATGCATGGGGGCTGTTTGGCGACGGACAGGCCCTGGTGCTGTTTGCCAACGATCGCACGCATTACACGGTCTACGACACGCGCACGGGCGAAGAACTTCGCCGCGGCCGACTCGATGTCGACCGCCGCCAGCGCCGTCACGCCATTGGCCGGCGGCTGTTTTACGTCACGGGCGAAGGCGATGCCCGGCGGTTGTGCATCTGGGATCCGCTTGCCGATCGTTCGGTCTGGGAGGAACCCGCCCATCAGATTCTCGACGCCTCGATGCTGGCCGGCGTGCCCCCTGGCACCAAGGTGCATCAGTTTGTCAGCGACGCCGACGAACTCGCCTACGTGACGACGGCGGGGCGCTTGCGAATTGTCGACGTAGGCACGGGCGACGTGCGCCTCGACGCGGCGCTCGACGCGCGGCTGCTTGAACACTTGGGGTTCCTGCGGGTATTTGGCGATCTCGAACACTATTATGTCAACCTGCAATGCATGCCAGTCCCCGGCGAAGCTCCGCCGGCTTCGAGTTACATCATCAGTGATGCGGCCGTGCCGGCGATTCACATTCAGGGGCAGTTGTGCGCGATCGATCGCCGCACGGCCAAGATCGTCTGGCAGCGCGCGTTCGGAAACTGCTCGGTCCTGCAAATGAACGAATACCGGATCCCGGCGCTGATTTCGGTGTGCCGGGTGCGCAGCGGCAATCAATTGACCCTGCAAGTCGAGGTCACCAGCAAGCAAACCGGTGAGTCGGCCGGATTTCACGACCAGTTGCTGCCCGACCGGATCCTGCAAATTGCGTACGACCGCGACACGGGGCGCGTGGCCCTGCTGGGCGCCAAGACGGAAATTCGTATTGACTTTCCACTGGTAGCGCCCGGCTTGGCGGCCGCCCCGACCCAGCCTCGCGCCAACCGCGATGCAGGTACGGTCGGCCAGCCGCTTGACCCCGCCCCGCGCCGAAGGTAGCTTATAGCGCGTGCGGCGGCGTTCTGAATCGCGGCGGATTTGCCGTGGCCAGTAGCCGATTGCCGCACGCGTGCGGTTCGCGGGCGTAACTCAGTGGTAGAGTGCAACCTTCCCAAGGTTGACGTCGAGGGTTCGAATCCCTTCGCCCGCTTTTGTCGCAACAATCGCCGCGTGACGCGGTCGGGCACGATTCGTTGCCTGTTTCCCGGAGAGGTTATGTCAGCCTTTCTGCTGCGCTGCACCGTTTGGCCCGGTTCTGCGTGGCCAAAAACGTCCTGCCGGGCGGCGTTTTCAGCAGCGCCGGGCCAGTGCCATCAGCGCTTGGCTGCCGCCGTGTATTGCCGGCCTTTGCAGCGAATGGCCAGGCGTTTCCTGAGAGAATCAAACCATGAGCGTTCCGAAACTGCGGCAACTGGCGACTTGGGGACGGCTCGAATCGCATCAGCGTGAAATTGCCGCCATCCACTTGCGACAATTGTTCGCCGATGAGCCCGACCGGGGAACGCGGTATTCACTCGAAGCCGCAGGTGTTTACCTCGACTATTCCAAGAATCGGGTCACCGCGAAAACGCTCGACCTGCTCGTGCAGCTCGCCGAAGAATCGGGCCTGCGGTCGCGAATCGACGCGATGTTTTCGGGCGAAAAGATCAATGTTACCGAACGCCGGGCCGTTTTGCATGTCGCTTTGCGGGCGCCCCGGGGGCAGCAGATCTTCGTCGACGGCAAAGACGTCGTGCCGGGCGTACACGCCGTTCTTGAGAAAATGGCCGCGTTCGCCGGGCAGATCCGCAGCGGCGCGTGGAAGGGCCACACCGGCAAGCCGATTAAAAACGTGGTGAACATCGGCATTGGCGGCTCAGACCTGGGCCCGGTCATGGCATACGAAGCGCTCAGAGATTACAGCCAGCGCAGCCTGACGTGCCGGTTTGTTTCGAACGTCGATGGCTCTGACGTTGCCGAAGCGACCCGCGACCTCGACCCGGCGGAAACCCTGTTCATCGTTTCGTCGAAAACGTTCACGACCATCGAAACCCTGACGAATGCGCACACCGCTCGCGCCTGGTGCGTTCAAGCCCTGGGCGATGAACGCGCCGTTGCCCGGCATTTCGTCGCCGTTTCGACCAACGCCGCCGAAGTGGCCAAGTTCGGGATCGACACGGCGAACATGTTCGGCTTTTGGGACTGGGTGGGCGGCAGATACTCTGTAGACTCGGCGATCGGTTTGTCGTTAATGATCGCGGTCGGCCCTGAAAACTTCCGGCAGATGCTGAACGGTTTTCATGAAATGGACGAGCATTTTCGCACCGCCCCGTTTGCACGAAACCTGCCGGTCATTCTGGGCCTGCTGGGGGTGTGGTACAACAATTTCTTCGGCGCCGAAACGCTGGCGGTGCTGCCCTACGACCATTACCTCGGTCGCCTGAGCGCCTACTTGCAGCAGCTCGATATGGAAAGCAACGGCAAGCAGGTCGACCTCGCCGGCAACCGGGTCGATTATTCGACCGGACCGATCGTCTGGGGCACGCCGGGCACCAACGGCCAGCACGCCTACTACCAGTTGATTCACCAGGGCACGAAGCTGATTCCGTGCGACTTTATCGGCTTCTGCCAGACGCTGAACCCGCTCGGGCGGCACCACGACCTGCTCATGGCCAATTTCTTCGCCCAGACCGAAGCCCTGGCGTTCGGCAAGACCGAAGCCGATGTGCGGGCCGACGGGGTTCCTGATTTTCAGGTTCCGCACCGCATTTTCGCCGGCAACCACCCGTCGAATACGCTGCTGCTCGAGCGGCTGACGCCCGAGGCCCTGGGGCGCCTGGTTGCCCTTTACGAGCACAAAGTGTTCGTGCAGGGAACGATCTGGCAGATCAACTCCTTCGACCAGTGGGGCGTCGAGCTGGGCAAGGTGCTTGCCGGGCGAATTACGCCCGAACTCGAGTCGCCCGGCGCGCCACCCCCAGCTCATGACAGTTCGACCAACGCGTTGATCCGCAGGTACCGTCGGCTCAAAGGCGGCGCCGGCTGAGCATCTTGAATGCCGCCCGTGAGCCGGGCGTGCGCACCGGTTCACGGCAAATTGGACCACGCCCCGCTTTCGACCACAACTCGTCTCCTCCCCAGAATGCACCGCTGTGCCACAAAAACTGATCATTGACCTTGATGCGGGCATTGGCGACGCGGTTGCCGCCGTCGTGGCCCTGCTCGATCCTGAACTCGATGTCCTGGCCCTGACCGCAACCGCCGGTTGCGTTTCTGGCGAAACCGCCACGAAGAATCTGCAGGCGATCGTCGAACAGCTCGACCCCCCTAAGCGGCCGCGAATCGGCGCGGCTTCGGCGGACCTGGGCCGCGGAGCGCCGCGCGGGTCAGACGCGTTTGATCGCATCGTGGCCCTGAACGGGCCGACGGGGCTTGGCGACTGCCGGTTCGACGTGGCGGAACTGCATAATCGCCGCGAATCATCGAAGATGCTCATTGACCTGGTGCGGGCCAACCCGCACGAAATCAAACTGCTGACCTTGGGGCCCCTGTTCAATGTTTCCGCGGCTTGCGAGCGCGAACCCGATTTCCTGAACTTGCTCGAAGGGTTGTATTGCCTGGGGGGGACGTTGATCGAGGGGGGCGATGTCACGGCCACGGCCGAATTCAACGTATACCTCGACCCCGAAGCCGCCAAGAGCGTGCTCGGCAGCACCGAGGCAAAATGGCTGATTCCACTCGATGTCAGCGGGCGCGTTGTACTGCCCTTCGAAACCTACAATCGCATCGCCCACACGCCGACACGCGGGGCACAACTGCTGGCGCAATTTCTGCCCTATGCGTTTCGCTCACATCACCAGTACCTGGGGGTCGAGGGGGTCTTGCTGCGCGAAATCACAGCGTTGGGCGCGATCTCCCGGCCACAATACTTTCGCACGCAAAGCGGGGCGGTCGATGTCGAACTGACCGGCGAACTGACGCGGGGCATGACGGTTTTCGATCGCCGCCCGTTGTCGGCCGCCGCCCCAAATGTTACCGTCGTCACCGAAGTCGATGCGCCGGGCATGCTGGAATACATTCACCAGGTGTTGAACCTGGCCTGATCGGGGTTAAAACCAGGGGCATCGCAAATCGTACCCATGAAACAAACTGA
>JAJXXL010000276.1 GCA_021781115.1 Planctomycetota bacterium | reverse complement strand
GAAATCCGTCTGGGGTGATCGTCAGTTCGCGTTGTGGGGCGAAATCGCCTGGCCCGAACATCGGCGGGAAGCTCGGCCGGGGGGGAAAGGGGCGAAAGCCCTGTCGCGACGGTTTCGCCTTCGACTGGGTAACAAGCGCCCCGGTATTCACGAGCGTCATCTGCCCGGTTTTCGCATCGACCGATTTCACCGTGTAGGTCGTATTGCCCGACAGCGTTTCGACCGATTCCGGCAGATCGGCCTCGACCTTGATCGCGTAAACGTAGCGCCCCCCCAAAGCGAACTTGTAACGCGGGACCGCACTGGCATTTTCGGCGGCCAAAACCGGCCCGGCCAGCAGGCCAACCAGCAGGCCGACATGACCGATAGATTCTGCCATGCGGCGACTGATTGGCAAATGGGCCCGATGCATAGCCGGGTCTCTTTGTACACGGCCTTCAAGCCGCACTCGGGGCGACTTGGAAATCGGCATCAAAACCAGAAATTAAAGTTCGATAACCACCGGACCGCGGTTCGACACAACCTGCGGCTGAAGTTGATCATCTGCAGGACAGACGCGGTTTCAAGAGCGAATTTCGAAAATCGCCTCGATTTCGACGGCGATCTTGCCGGGCAGCGAACCCATGCCAACGGCGCTGCGGGCTCCTTTCCCCGGTTCGCCAAACACTTCGACCATCAAGTCGCTGAAGCCGTTGATGACGGCGGGGTGGTTCTGAAAACCGGGGGCGGCATTGACCATGCCCAGCGTCTTGATCATTCGCACCACGCGGTCCAGCGAACCCAGGCACTCTTTCAAACTGGCGAGGATCGCCAGGCCAACGACACGGGCGGCGTCTTTGCCCTCGGCTTCAGTCAGGTCATCGCCCACCACGCCGCAGACCAGCGTCTTGTCGGGCCGCAGCGGCCCGTGGCCTGAAACGTAGGCCAGGTTGCCCACAACCACGACCGGCAGATACGTCGCCACCGGCTTGGGCGCGGGGGGCAAGACCAGCTTCAATTCGGCGATGCGACGCTCGGCGCTCATGGTGCAAGGCTCCTGTTGCAAAATCAAAATGGAATGTGGCCCTGCACCCGCCACGCCGCTGAACCAGCCGGCAGGAGATGAGCCAATATGACATAACGACTTAATCATATCTAACGCATCGCCAACTCCCATGCAACGGCATGCGGGGCAACGCATCAAGAACCAAACGCAGTGAAAATGAAAGACACCCGGATTGATTACGTCATTGCGTTCAACGCGGTCCAATCGCATTTCTGCCGATGTTCTCCCTCGGGCCGACGATGCACCCAGGGTGACCGGCTTGTCGGAACCACACTGCGGTTAAGCTGGCCTTTCCGCATCGCCGTCGCCCCGATTCGTCAGGAACCGAGCTCCTGTTCGGTGCCTGCCACGGGGCGCTGCCGCCTGAGGCTCGACTCGCGGCGTGCCACGCCGGCAACTGAATCGAACCGCTGAATGAAAGCTGGCCATGAAGCGTAACACCAACCAGGAAAATCTTTTGCACCGAATCCAATCTTGAAGGCACGTTCTGGCCAACGTCGTCATTTATTATGGGTGTCTTTTTTATTTGCAGCAGGCACGTGCCGCCGGTGTTGACTGCACACCGGCAAGCAAAACTGTGTGTCTGATTGACTGAAAAGCGGCGACTGGGGGTGAACAGCGTGGCGTTTTCTGATATGTTGAAGGCTGGTATTTCAACCGGAGGATGACGTGCAGATTTCTGATCGACAATTCGGCTCGCGCGTTTCGCGGCGGCGAATCCTTCAACTGGGGACGCTCGGGGTTGGCGGCTGGGGGCTGTCGTTGCCCGAATTGCTCGCAGCCGAAGCCGTGCGGCGGGGCGGGGCGCGGGCTGATCATTGCATTCTCCTGTTTCTTGACGGCGGGCCGAGCCACCTCGATATGTGGGACATGAAACCGCTGGCGCCCGAGGGCATTCGCGGCGAGTTTCAACCGGTCGCCACGTCGCTGCCGGGATATCAGATCAGTGAACACCTGCCACGCCTTGCCCAGCAAATGCATCTGGCAACGGTCGTGCGTTCGATGCACCACACGGTGAATAATTCTCACGGCGCCGCAGTCTACACGGCCCTGACGGGGCATGACCGGGGCGAAGCGGGCGGGTTGGCTTCGGCCAGCGACCACCCCTGCATGGGTTCGGTGCTGACGAAACTCCGCCCCACGCCCCCCGATGTGCTGTCGCATGTCCACATGCCCTATATCACGCAGGAGGGGGCGGGCAACCCACCGCAGCCGGGCTTTTTCGGGGGTTTTTTGGGGCGTTCGTTCGACCCGCTGTTCGTGCTCAAGGATCCCAACGCGGTCGATTTCAAGGTGCCGGAACTCAGCCTGCAAGCAGAAACGACGGCAGCGCGGCTGGAGGAACGCCGCCGCCTGTTTACCACACTCGGCGCCAAGCTGGCCGAGCGCACCGATCATTCGGCAGCGACCGAAATGACGGCCATGCAAACTCGGGCCCTCGACCTGCTCACTTCCGAACAGACGCAGCGCGCGTTTCGACTGTCGGCCGAACCTGACGACCAGCGCGACCGATATGGGCGCAACGTGTACGGACAAAGCGTGCTGCTCGCGCGGCGGCTGATCGAAGCGGGGACACGGTTTGTCACGATTTCGTGGGCCCCGCATGCCAACGCCACCTGGGATACGCATGGCGGCAATTTCGCCTCGCTCAAATCGACATTGTTGCCGCAACTCGACGCCGCGTGCAGCAGCCTCGTGGCCGACCTCGCCGACCGGCGCATGCTCGACCGCACGATCGTGGCGGTGTTTGGTGATTTCGGGCGCACGCCGCGAATCAACGGAAATAACGGGGGCCGCGACCACTGGAACTACTGCTACAGCCTGATGTTGCTCGGGGGTGGGTTCCGGCCGGGGTTCATCTACGGCTCCAGCGATTCGACCGGGGCGTTTCCAGCGAGCAACCCTCTGGTTCCGGGCGACATCCTGTCGACGATTTACCATGCGCTGGGCGTTTCGCCGCAACACGAAATTCGCGACCAGTTTCAACGCCCGTATCGCGTCGTGCCCGCCGGCGAGGTGGTGCAAGACCTGCTCGCGTGACAACGCCCGGCCGCGCGGTTATGAATGGGCTACCGCCGCACGGGCCATGTCGCTACGCCCTCCGTACAGCAGCACCCGAATTGCCATGTCCCGATGGATTTGCCTGTCGATCATTCTGTGTTGCAGTGGGGCCGCGCTGGTCCCCGGCTTGGCCGCGGCCAACGAGCCCGAAGCGAACGCGCCATTGCCTCCGCAGGAAGCGGCCCGCACGATGGTCGTGCCCGAAGGTTTTCGGGTGACGCTGTTCGCGGGCGAGCCCGATGTGATGCAGCCCATTGCGTTTTGCATCGACGATCGCGGCCGACTGTGGGTTGCCGAAGCGTACAACTACCCGAACAAAGGCGAAACTTCGGGCGACCGGATCCTGATTTTCGCCGATACCGACAACGACGGGCGGTTCGACCACCGCACCGTGTTTTACGACAAGCTGAATTACGTGACGGGGGTCGAAACGGGGTTTGGCGGGGTGTGGGTGATGTCGCCCCCCCACTTTTATTTCATCCCAGATCGCAACGGCGACGATCAGCCCGACGGCGAACCCGAACTGCTGCTCGACGGCTTTGGCAACCACGCGAATGCGCACAATCTGGCCAACGGGCTGGCATGGGGGCCCGACGGCTGGCTGTACGGCACGCATGGCCGCACAAACTGGTCGATGGTCGGCCGGCCCGGCGCCCTGCCCGAAGACCGGGTTCGATTCGACGGTGGGATTTACCGCTACCACCCCGTGCGCCACACGTGGGAGGCTTGGGCCGACGGCACAACGAACCCGTGGGGCATTGACTGGAACGACGTCGGCGAAGCGTTTGTGTGCAATTGCGTGAACCCACATCTGTTTCACGTCATACCCGGCGCGCACTACGAACCATGGCGAAACCGCGAATCGAGCCGCTTCGCCTACGAGCGGATCCCCACCATTGCCGACCATCTGCACTTTGCAGGGGGCAGCAACGTTCGCGGCGGGCTGGGCACCCCGGCCGAAGACGAAATGGGCGGGGGCCATGCGCACTGCGGCACGATGGTTTACCTGGGTGATACCTGGCCCGTACAGTATCGCAACTCGGTGTTCATGAACAACATTCACGGCCGGCGGATCAACAACGACATTCTCCGGCGGGCCGGGTCAGGTTATTGTGCCGGCCACGGCCGCGACCTGCTCGTTTCACGCGACCCATGGTACATGGGGGTGACACTGCGATACGGCCCCGATGGCAGCGTGTTTGCCAGCGACTGGTCAGACACGGGCGAATGCCACAGCGTGCGCAACACCCAGCGGCAAACGGGGCGAATTTTCAAAATCACCTACGGGCCCCAGAGGAGCGCACCCCGCGATGTGGCGCAATGCACCAACGAAGAACTGGTCGAACTGCAATCGCATCGCAACGACTGGCATGTCCAGCATGCCCGCCGACTATTGCAGGAACGGGCCGGGCGCGGCGACGACATGACGCGGGTCAAAAGCGGCTTACACGTCCGGTTTGCCGGGGCCGACGACGCACCAGGCAAACTGCGGGCACTGTGGGCGCTGCATGTCATCGGGGGCCTCGACGAGGAATTCCTTCTGGGGGCGACGCGGCACGAAGACGAGCGCGTGCGGGCCTGGGCCGTGCGGCTGTTGTGCGAAGCGCCTCAGTTGCCCGAAGCCGCCGGGCCACGATTTCAGGAACTCGCGGCGTCTGACCCATCGCCCGTAGTCCGATTGTACTTGGCCAGCATGATGCAGCGACTTCCGCCAGGAAAACGCTGGGAGGTTTCGGCAACGCTGGCGGCCCGCGCCGGCGACGCGACCGATGCCAACCTGCCGCTGATGATCTGGTACGGCCTTGAGCCGCTCGTGCACGCCGACATCGACCGGTTCGCAGCGCTGGCCGTTCGGGCCCGCATACCGCTGATCCGGCGGAACATCGCCCGCCGCGCTGCCGAAGCCGACGTGAGCGGTCGCGGCCTTGATGCGCTGTTGCGGCAACTGCGCGGCATTGACGACGACCAGATTCTTACCGACCTGTTCGAGGGTCTGTTGCTGGGAATTGAAGGTCGCCGCAGCGTCGATATGCCCGCCGACTGGCCAGCGGTGCAGGCCGCCGTTCAGGTCCTGGTGCTGGCCCACGGCAATGAACGGTTGCAGGATCTTGCGGTGCAACTGGCATTGATCTTCAACGACCCCGCGGCGCTCGAAACCATGCGCCGCACTGCGGCCGACCGCGAGGCGCCGGCCGCCAGCCGGAGGCGGGCCATCGCAGCGCTGGTCGCCCGGCATGCCGATGGCACGGAGCCGCTGCTGCTGGCCTGTGTGGGCGACGCCGCGACCCGCAGCGCGGCATTGCGCGGTTTGGCCGAGTTCGACGACCCGCACACGGTTTCAACGATCTTGGACAATTTCGCGGCGTTCGACGCCGAATGTCGCGAAGACGCCGTACAAACGTTGGCTTCGCGGCCCGAATGGGCGCGGGCACTGCTCGACGCCGTAGCGCGCGAGCAGATTCCGCGGCGGCTGATCACGGCGTTTACCGCTCGCCAACTGCGCAACATGAAGGATGGGCGTGTGCAGGCGCAGGTCAGGGCGGTTTGGGGTGAAGTGCGGGCGACGCCCGCCGACCGGCGGGCGCTGATTGAATCGTACAAGCAGAAGCTGCAGGGCGACTCGCTGAAGAACGCCAATCGCGGCGCCGGTCGCGCCTTGTTTCAGAAGACCTGTGCCAACTGCCACCGGCTGTTTGACGCGGGGGGTGCGATCGGCCCCGACATTACCGGCGCGCAGCGGCAGAATCTCGACTACCTGCTGGAATCGCTGATCGACCCGAGCGCCGCCGTGTCGAAGGATTTTCAAATGCAGGTCATCGAAACGAAAGCGGGCCGGGTGATTACGGGCATGATCGTGGCTGAAAGCGAAGCGGCAGTCACGGTGCAAACCGCCACCGAGCGGATTGTCGTGCCGGTCGCCGAGATCGAGGATCGCGTCAAGTCTGACGTGTCGATGATGCCCGACGGCATGGTGCAGCAACTTTCGGCCGACGAGCTGCGCGACCTGGTCGGTTACCTTTCGGGCACAACTCAGGTTCCCCTGCCCGAACCGGCCGGCGCCACGCCGCCATAATCCGCCTGCGTCCGACCTTCGCCCAAATGCATCCCGCTCGAACGAGCGGGTCGAAAGGCATGCGGTGGGCCTATTCTCTGACACGCGCTGCGAGTTGGCCATGACAATGTTCGCTGGCAATTTGGGGGGCATCGTGTTGTGCGGCGGCAACAGCCTGCGCATGGGGCGCTCCAAGGCGCTGCTGCCCTTCGGCCCCGAATCAATGCTCCAGCGCGTCGTCCGAATCGTGCGCGAGGCGGCATCGCCCGTGGTGGTCGTTGCCGCCGCCCGCCAGACATTGCCGCCGCTGCCCGACGACGTACAGATTGTCGAAGACGATTACGCGGCGCTCGGCCCGCTGGCTGGTTTGGCGACCGGGCTGGCCGCACTCGCCGGACGGACCGACCTGGCGTACGTGACCGGGTGCGATGCCCCCCTGCTGCGGTCCGAGTTTATCAGGCAGATCGCCGCATTGCTGGGCGACTATGACCTGGCGCTGCCGCGCGCCGGGGCATATTACCATCCGCTGGCCGCGGTCTACCGGGTCGACGTGGTGGCCGCCGCCCGCCGCCTGATCGCCGAAAACCGCCTGTCAGTGATCGGCCTGTGTGAATGCCTGCGGACGCGCAGCATTGCCGTCGAGGAATTGCGGACCGCCGACCCGGAACTCTTATCGTTGCGAAATATCAACTCGCCTGCCGATTATCAAGCGGCGCTGGCCGACGCCGGCCTGACGGGTTCATCAAGCGCTGCCGATGGCTAGCCCGGCCCGCCGCGCAATGCGTGCCAGGCCAAAAGCGCGTCGCGGGTGGCGGCGACGTCGTGAATTCGCAGAATATCGGTGGCCTGCGCTGCCAGGGCCAGCGAAATTCCGACTGTTCCATAAACCCGCTCATCGACAGGCCGCCCAAGAATTTTTTTCAGGAACCGCTTTCGCGAGTGGCCCACGCAAACCGGGCGGCCCAAGGCGCGAAAGTGCGCAATGTGCGACAGGATCTGCACGTTGTGCTCTGCTGTTTTGCCGAAACCGATTCCGGGGTCGAGTACGACGCGGTCGCGGTGGATGCCCCGCCGTTCAAGCGACTCCAGACGCTCGGCGAAATGCGCGCAGATCTCGCCCACAACGTCGGCGTAATGCGGGGCGGCTTGCATCGTTGCGGGTGTGCCCTGGAGATGCATGCAAATCACTCCCGCGTTCGATTCGGCACAAACGTCGGTCATGGCCGGGTCGAAAGTCAAACCCGAAATATCATTGACAACTGCCGCCCCCGCCTGAAGCGCCCTCCGGGCAACTTCGGCTTTGGTGGTATCGATCGACAATGGAGTCGTTGTCAGCAACGCCAGTTGTTCGACGACGAAAATCACCCGCCGCAATTCCTCTTCGAGCGGCACCGGCTGGGCACCCGGGCGGGTCGATTCGCCGCCAATGTCGAGCAGATCGGCTCCCTGTTCCACCAGCCGCAGTCCTTGCTCGACCGCAGCACGGGCATCGGTAAACTGCCCGCCGTCTGAAAAACTATCGGGTGTTACGTTGACAATTCCCATCAGTAACGGGAAACTTCCCAATTGAAAAACAGAGTCGCCCAACCTCCATTCGCGATGATTGGCATGCTTGGCGTCGGGCCGCGGGTCGCAGGAAGAAAAGGGCATTGGCGGGTTACGGAGGCAAAGTGAAAAAAGGCTGTTGCCGGCGGCGACATTTGGCGGCCAAAGCGGCGTTCGTCGCGGTTGACCGAAACAACCCGGCGATTGTAGTCGAAGTCGGCTTGGCGTCGGAACATCGGAAGTCTTCGGCGCTCGAAATTTTCCCGTTTTGGTTTGACAACGGGGTCGTGTTTGCTATTCTACGCTGCGTTAACCATTTATTTGGCAACGCCTGCCCAGACAGACAGGCTTGCCGCATCGTCGGTAATTTGGCGATGGAGCGCGTGTCAATTTGATCGGCAAATGGCTGATCTGAAGCAATGGTAAAGTCGCGTTTGTTTTGTCACTGTCGGTGTGAAGAAGAGGTCCAGTTTCGGTACAGATTTAAGGAGGATTTGGAATGAGTCGAAAAGTCATGATGGCGGCTGCGTTGGTCGCAGTTGCGGTGTTGTCGGTTGGCGTGGGTGAACTCCAGGCCCGTTGCTGTCGGCAGCGCGCGCGTTGCTGCTGTGCGCCGAGGACCTGCTGT
>JAJXXL010000188.1 GCA_021781115.1 Planctomycetota bacterium | reverse complement strand
AGCGGCAGCGGGCGCGGCGATTTTATGGCCCCAAGGGGGCCAGGCGGGTTTCGCTCCAGGCGTCGAAACCAAGGCCGCCCCGCTGATTTCCGGTGAAGAGCGACTGCGCCAGCCTGAGATCTGGGTCTTGGAAGTCAACTTCAAGCCGGTTCGAATGATTCACGTCGAGCTTCCGGATCCTCGTACGGGCAAGGTGAAACCGACATTGGTGTGGTATCTGGCGTATCGGGCCTTTAACCGCCCCGGTGACGGCTGGGCACCGTCGGAAGATAATCCGAATCCCCCCGTGTTTGTGCCCGAATTCACGCTTGCCACTGCTGACAGGGGCAAGCCCCAGAAAATATATCTTGACCGGGTCATGCCCGTGGCGCAAGCCGCGATCAACAAGCGCGAACGGCACACCTACAAGAATTCGGTCGAAATCGTAGGGCCACTTCCGCCCGCGACCCCAGCCAGCGCCAAGGTGCAAAAATCACTCGATGGCTTGGCGATGTGGCGCGGGGTCGACCCGAATACTGATTATTTCGACGTTTTCATGGGCGGGTTTTCAAACGGCTACCAGATCAAGGCTGATCCTGCCGCTGAAGGCCAACAGGTGGTACAGCAGAAGACGCTTGTACAGCATTTTTGGCGGCCCAGCGATCGTTTCGACCAAACCGAGGAAGAAATTCGTCAAACCGATTCCCCTTCCTGGATTTATCGCTAGAATACGGAAACCGCGCGGCGGCGTCCCCCGATCAGGGTTCAAGCGAGGCGTTGCCGGTCGATCCACTGGGTTGATCTGTGCGGGGCAATAACGCAGTGCGTACTGCATTGTGCGCGGCGCGGCGATCGGGCCGAGCCGGTCGGACAATTTAAGAATGCCGGTTTGACGTTAAGGGAACAGCGGAATGGCGCATAAGAAGGGTCAAGGTTCGAGTCGCAATGGTCGCGAGTCGCGGGCGCAACGGTTGGGCGTCAAGAAGTTTGGCGGCGAGGCGGTCATTCCAGGCAACATTATTATCCGCCAATGCGGCACGAAGTGGCGGCCCGGGCGCAATGTCGGTGTGGGAAGCGACTACACGATTTTCGCGCTCGTTCCCGGCAAGGTCTATTTCGATCAGGAAGGCCGGCGCGTTAACGTCGAGCCTGCCGAAGTCGCCTGATTTCTGCCAGCGTCGCCCAGCGAAGCCGGGAAGGTTCGCATGTTCGTGCACGTGGGGAACTCGCGTCTCGAATTAGTGCAGGGCGACATCACGGCGCAAGCGATCGACGCGATTGTCAATGCGGCCAACGCGCGTCTGGCTGGCGGGGGTGGTGTCGACGGGGCGATTCACCGCGCCGCTGGCCCAGACCTGCTGTCTGAAACAGGCCGGCTGTATCCGCAAGGCTGTGCCACGGGCAGTGCCGTGGCGACCACGGCCGGCCGACTGACGGCGAAGCATGTGTTTCACGCGGTCGGCCCTGTCTGGCGCGGAGGCGGAGTCGGCGAACCCGAGTTGCTGGCAGGCGTCCATCGGTGCTGCCTCAGGCTCGCGCTGGAACATGATTGCTGCGGTATTGCGTTTCCCGCGATCAGCACGGGCGTCTATGGTTACCCGAAAGATCTGGCCGCTGAAACGGCGCTGGGGGCGACGCGCGCATTTCTGCGCACCACGCCCGCACCGTTGCTGGTGCGATTTGTGCTTTTCGATTCAGGCACTTTTGGCGCATTTGCCCGCGTGCTCGAATCGCTGCTCGATTGAGCCGCCTCGGCACCCGGCGCGTCAGCCGACGACGATTCGTGGTTGGCGGTCGGGGTTGCGTTCGGCTTTGCGCAACAGGGCGCGAACCATCCAAGGCACGTTTCCCTGGCCGAACAGCAGGAATTTCAAATTTGCCGCCAGCGGAGTTTCGTCAGACCAGCCGAAATGAATTTCAGGTGGCGTGGCGCTGCGGCTGAGTTCGAGACCGATCGCGGCGATGACGTGAGCAATCGAGACGCAGCGTGTGACCTGAATGATTTGCAAACCGTCACTGTCGAGCAGCGTCAACAATGGTCGCTGGTAAAAATCACTGGGGTCGCCGAGTTCGGCCTCGATAAAAATGACGCCGATTTCGGGGGGCAGGCGATGCCCCGTGCGAATACCGCGCTCCTTTTCGACGCGGGGGTTCAACCCCGGACGATGGGGCACAAGGACGGCGGTGCCCCGTTCGCACAACAGTCGCCACGATTCCTGCGATTGTGGGTCAGCGAATTCAAACCCGTGGAATCGCAATTCCAGGCTGCGAAGCCAGCGCGACAGGACGGAAGTCGCCAGGATCGCCACCACGAACCCACCCGCAATCTCCAACCCGGCCCGGCTGATGAGCACCGTCATCGTGGTCAGAGACGTCAGCACCAGGAACGCCACGATAAACAGCCATTTGCCCAAGCCGTGCAGCAGCGCAGCGCGGGGCTCGCGGCTTGCCGCCACAACGGCGGCGAGTGCAGCCCCCGACATCAGGACCAGTACGCTCGTGGCATAGACCCACTGCAAGGCGTCGACATTAGCCACGAACACAATCGTAATCAGCAGCATGATCAGGTTGAAAAACCGCATTTCAATTCCGATCCGCCGGGCCCATTCGAGTTCCATGCCGTACCGGGTCAGGTACGCCGGCACAAAGTCGCACAAACCGATCGACACGCTGGCGCCGGCCAGGCACAAAATGGCCGCCGTTCCCAGATCGAACAAAGTGCCGAACCGCGGGCCGAACAGCGAGTTGATTGCCGTCGCCGGAACGCCATCGGCAAGCGGCGACCCGTGCGCCAGGTACGCCAATGCGCGATGCACGGCGGCGCCCCCCGAAAGATGCTCGCCAGGCGCCACCAGCAGTGTCACGACGAACACCGTACCCGGCGCCAAAATCGCCATTACCAGCGCGGCCGAAACCAGCAACTTGCGGGCGTTGCGGATCCGTTGCCGCGGCTCGTGCGGCGCATCGGTTTCGGTGCCTTTGATGAGTGGCACCACCGCCATGCTCAGTTCAAAGCCACTTAAGCCGAGGCACAGGTGTGGCACCACGGCGAGCGCCAGCACGGCCAGTCGAAACAGGCCACCCGACGAAAACACGATCGCGGGTTCTGCCGCGGCGGTCACGTTGGCAATCCAGCGATCGACCAGTGGTCGGCCCGGCCCGGCCAGATAAACGCACCCGCTGCCCACCACGATCAACACGAGCAGGATGTAGCCGCACACGACGACCAGTGCCAGCCTGAAAAACGAAGCGCGCGAACCGCGGTTCCAAAAACTCCAGAATGCGAACGTCAGCAGCGACAGGGCCAGCGTCAGGGTGAGTTGACCTCGGCACACTGCCGCGAACCGCTGCCCCAGCGAATCATCGCCAGGCTTGGCGCCCGGCCCAACGGCATGGGCAAGTCGCTCGGCCAGCTTGTGAAAGTAGGGGTTGCTGCGCAGGTGTTCGGCAGCATCCGCCACAGACAGGTTGCGGGTGACGACGAAATCGGTGGCGACGAACGCCAGCAGGCACAAAATCAGGAATTTGCCGCTCCAGCCCGGAAGGGCATGTTCGAGCACGCCGATGCCGCCCCGGCCGTGGGGAGATTTTCCCACGAGGTACAGGTAGACCGGCAACGCCACAAACAGCGTGACGGCCACAACGACCATTGTCGCCAGCGGCGCCACGACTCCGCCGGCCCGCACCGCCAGCGACGGGAAATAGGCGAGCGTGCTGAAATAATCGAGCCCCACGAGGCACAGCACAAGTTGCCACGGGCTGGGAGCAACGGCGCGGGCCGAACTCACGGAGTCGAGTCCTGGAGAGGAGGGCAGATTAGCGCGACAACACAGCGCGCGACTGGCACGCTTCTGCGAGATCCTGCAAGGCCCCGGCGAGCTGAGGCTCGGGTAAATCGCCGCCCGTAAATCGAACAGTCCGATCGGCCAGCAAATGGTTGGCGGTTTGTTCGCCACGCACGAGCGTGGCAAACGCCGCCGTGCTCAGGTGCAGCGTGGGCATCTCGCGGGCATCGACGCCCACGTCGGCCGTCACCACGCCCCCGTCGCGAACATGCAGCGACCATTGACCGCCGCCTGGCCCGGTAATATCCAAACCCAAGCGAACCCCACCGGCCGCGCGGCCGTCGGGAGAATCGCTCGCTTCAGTCAGCGATTCGAGCGCCCGCTGGGCGTCGAAATCCGGCACAATCGGCTTGGCCCGCGGCCCCTCAAAGTTAACGGCAATCGCGCACTCGGCCAGTTTCATCAGCAATTCACGATCGACGTGCGGGCAAGGCAAATGCGGGGCGGCGGCGAGCGTGTTCGTCGTGTCGAACGTCGGGTCGTTGCGCCAGTACGAGTTGTAAATTTTGATCATGTCGTGAAACAACTGCTCGTATTCAGTGTAGTCTTCGACCGGGTTGCCGACGCCCTGAAACGACACGGCGTAAAAGCCGGTGGCCTGCTCCAGCACGTCGCCCAGCAGTCGAATCGGGGCGGGGTGCCGCGGAGTGAGGTGGTACGTCTTGCCGTGATGTTCGGGATGGGTGACGATATGCGCGGTGACGGCCGACACCCAGTCGACCGGAACGAGGTTTTTCGTTTCGTGGCCGTCGAGTGCGAATCGCGCGCGGGAATGAGCCCGGCCGGTTTCATCGGGTTGCAGCCGTTGGACGATCGTGTGCACGAGTTGCAACGGCGCGTAAAAACCATGATAAGTCGTGGTGAAGCCGGTCACCGAGTCGCCAATGATAATTGCCGGGCGATATACCGTCAGTTCGTCGATGAAGGCCGATGACCGCACCAGCTTTTCGGCCTCGACCTTGCTCTGTTCATAGTCATTTGACAGGGCCTGCCCGACATCGAGCTCGGTTTCGAGCACCCGCCCCTCGCGTCGCCCGCAAACGTACGCCGTCGACACATGGTGGAACTTGCGAATTCGCGCATTCCGGCAAACTTCCAGCACGTTCCGAGTGCCGGTGACGTTTGATCGCCACGGCTCGGCATCTTTGCCCGTGCTTTCAAACGTCAGGCTGGCGGCGTTGTGCAGAAGCGCATCGCAGTTTTCGGCCACCCACCGCATGGCACGCGGCGAAAGGCCCAGGTCGGGTTCGGTAATGTCGCCCTCCAGCGCCACCGGCCGGGGCAGCGACCGCCCCAGTTTTTGCTCCCACTCAGCCATCATGGTGTCGACTCGCTGCCGTGCCGTGGCGCGGCGCGTAGGGCGGACGAGCACGGCCAGAGGCAACCCCGCCTCGAGCAGATCTTTCACGAGGTATCGCCCGACCAGACCGGTGACGCCGGTCAACAGAATATGCGCCATAGTTCCTTTTCCCAAGGTTTTGGGCAACGCCGCATCGCCCCAATAGTTGACGAGCGCTCAACGCGGTGAATCAATGTCAGTATACACTCAAAAGGGCGAAATCACAATTCTTGCGGCGGTTTTCCGAGGGGGCTGCGGGAGTTTGATTGCCAGGCAGCGGTTCAATTTGCCGCGCTGCCTCAACCCGCCGAAACCTAATGGATCGCGTCAGGCGACGCGATCAGCCGGAAGCCGCGTCAGCCGGCGAATCTGCCGGGAATGCGAGACCGGGACGGGCGCGGTTTTCGCGACCTGCACCGTGGTTCGCCGCGGTTCAAGACATAGCAGCGCCGGCAGCAGAACCAATCCGCCGCCCAACGCCGCAATCAACAGGCTGGCCATCATGCAGCCAAACCTCGCCGTGGGCGAAAAGCTGCTGAATGCCAGCGCCAGCATGCCCAGGCTCGAAACAATGATCGACTCGAAAATCGGCCCGCCGGTCGACAACAGCGCGATCCGCACGGCGTGTTTCCGGCGCTTGCCACGCGCGCATTGCTCCTGGTACCGAGCCAGCAGGTGATACGTGCCGTCGACCGTAATGCCCAGCGCGATGCTGCCGGTCATCATCATGCCAATGTCGACGGGAATGCCGGCCCAGCCCAAAAATCCGAACACAATCGCGATCGGGGCCAGGTTCGGAATCATTGCAATCGCTGCGATTTTGATGGATCGCAGCGACAACACCATGACCACCAGAATCACGAAGAACGCCGAACTGAAGCTCTTCCAGAACCCGTCGAATATCTCGTGCTGGGCCTTTTCGAGCAGGGGCGCAATGCCCGTGAAATGAATCCGCGGGTCGTGCGCAAGATCCGCGAGTTCACGGTAGACTTCGTTGTACGAATTCGCCTGTTGTGGACTGATTCTTGCCGAAATCCGCCACAGTCGTTCGCCGCGGGCCAGGTATTCGTTTTTGTCACGCCGCGACTGGGCTTTTTGCAATATGCTCATCAGCTCCATCGGGTTGTCAGGCAGCGGGTCGGGAAAAAACGCCGACAGCGACATCGTGTGCCGCACCGCCGGATGCCGGCGAATGCGGGATTCGAGTTCGCGCACCACCTGCAGGCGTTCGACGAATGGCAGCTTCTGGTTGTCGAAATCGACGACCGCTTCAATTGAGTTGAGGTTCGTCAATTCGCGTTCGACCCGCCGCACGTCGCACAGCACCTTGCTTTGCTTGGGCAGAAAATCGAGCGGGTCGATTTTTGTTTGGATTCTCAGCAGGCCGGCGCTCGCCACCAGCCCCACGACGATCGTGCAGGCAATGACGCCCCGGTACCGGGCCAGCAGCCAGGTTCCAATGCGGGCCAGACGGTGGCTTTCGTGCTCGGCCTTGCGGACCCCGACCGACGGCAACACCGTCAAAATCGCGGGCGTCAGCAGCAGGCCGGTCGCCATTGAAACCAGTGCGCCCAGGGCCGCGGCATAGCCGAACTGCGTGACCGGCAGGATATCGCTGACGCTGACCGAATACAGTCCGATCACCGTCGTCAGCATCGACATGCCGCATGGCTTCCACGACAGCCTGAGCGCTTCGCCCACCGCGTCGGAACTCGCCAAAGATGCCTTGTGATAATGCAGCACATGAATTGCCGCTTCGAGGGTGAATACCGTCACCATCACCGACAGCGCTCCCAGAATAAAATTCATTTCGCCGCCGAACAGGCAAAACAGGGCCAGTGTCAGATGAATCGCCCAGATCGTCAGCCCCATGACCGCAAACGTCAGTTTCCAATCGCGGATCCAGTAGTGCAGCAGGGCCAGGCAGATCAACAGCGTGATCAGAAAGAACTTGCGGCTTTCCTCCTGCCCGCCGAGGCGGTCGAGTTCGGCCACGACGACCGGCGCGCCGGCGACGCACACCTCGTTCCCGCGCAACTGGCAGTATTCGAGTTGCCGGGAAATGTCTTTGACCGTTCCTGACCGGTCCTTGAGACCGGCGTCAGACAACAGCACCACCAGGCCGATCAGGTGGCCGTCTTCCGACAGCGACAAGCCGCGCAACCTCTGAATCGACTGCGCTTCGTTGACGCCATGCTCATGCATGACCCCCCGCAACCGTTCGGGCGACCAGCACCGCCGCACGCCGGGCAGGCGGTCGAGCCGCCCGCACAGGGCTTCGACCAGTTTTTCGTCGGCGGCGCGCTCTTCGACCGCTACGAGGATCAGTTCCTCGACCCCGAAATCCTGCTTGAATTGTTCGTAGGTCGCGCGAACTTCCGAGCCTTTGGGAAGCCACGTTTCAATGTCATTATTCGAAGGCGTCGACTGCGCCTTCCAGTACAAGAAGGGAAAGCTGAGCATGACCAGCCACAGCAACGCACCGCTGGTCTTCTTGTAGAATCGGGAGAGCATAGGCGTGGTGTCACTACTCGGCGATGGGGGGCGCTTCAATTTTCAGCGAGTGTTTCGGCACGATCGGGCTGGCACGGCTGTGCTTGAGGGCGGCTGGCAGGCCAACTTTTGCTATTCTTCCTAAACGGCATTTCGCGACCGATCGGCGGGTTCGATGCACTTAACCGGTGCAGCGGCCCATTCGGCCAACCGCCGCAACCCGCCATAATGGTATCGTTTCGCAAGGCAATGCGGCGTAACCGCAATTGACCAATCGCCCGCGCCGCGTGGCTGGGCGCACTCCAAAAAGTGCATCCTTGCTATAAGCAAACTGCGCGCTGAAGTAAGCCCAATTTTCCCGCCTTGACAATTCGTCGGCGCGATCGTCGAGCTCGCGCCAAACCACAGAAACGTTACGGTTGCCTGCGATTCGTCGAACGGCACGGGCGACGGCCCTGGGGCCTGCCGCGCACCCGGCCTAAGAATCGGCCGCCAATTCGCGGCCGCCGATTTGGCTTTCTGATCGTCGCAGCATAAGGGCGATCCCAGGTTCATGTCACGTTTTCAGATACTGTGGTATGGCCCCATGCCGTGATGTGCCACCGGGCGAATGTTTGGCCCCCTCCCGGCCGGCATTCCGGCCGACCGCGAGAAATGGCGGGCTGGTTTTTCGCAGTTCGCGCTTGCCAAATTGGCA
>JAJXXL010000120.1 GCA_021781115.1 Planctomycetota bacterium | reverse complement strand
ACGGCCCGGGCCGGTGGAGCTGTGATCAATCGCTGGCACAATGCAGTAAGTCATGAGCCTGCCAGACAAAACTTTTCTGGAGCAGGCCCGACGTCCAGCCCGGCGAAACTGCGGAAAGCTGCGCCGGCCCGCAAGTCCAATTCGCCAACCCCCTTGATCCGTGTTCTCCGCGACATCCGTGGTTCAAGTTGCATGGGCGACCTTCAGTTGACCACCGAATTCACAGATTTCACGGATAAAACTTTGGTTCACGACGGTGAAAGGACCAAATAACGGCTGGCCTGGGGGGCAGGGCGGTTTGACCCGGTTCGGCCCGCCTTCGTGGTTTTGGCAAAATGCTGCTGACAAAGCGCGGTAAAACTGTTATCAAACAGGCTGTGTTTTCGGTTTTTGAGTTCAGCAAGGAGGCTGTCATGGGCGTGCCCCTCTCGCAAATGTGGACTGTCGCCAGCTATGTGCTGGGGAAGAAACTGCGCGGGGTCAAGCGATACCCGGTCGTGCTGATGCTCGAGCCGCTGTTTCGGTGCAACCTGGCCTGCGCCGGCTGTGGCAAGATTCAATACCCGGCCGAAACCCTGCGGCGGCACCTGACGCCCGAGCAATGCTTTCAGGCGGTCGATGAGTGCGGGGCGCCGCTGGTTTCGATACCGGGTGGCGAGCCGCTGCTGCACCCGCAAATCGACGAAATCGTGGCCGGCCTGGTCGCCCGCAAGAAGTATGTCTATTTGTGCACGAATGCCCTGTTGCTCAAAAAGCACCTGCACAAATTTCAACCCTCGAAATACCTGTCATTTTCGGTGCATGTCGATGGCCCGCGCGAAGAGCACGACTTGGCGGTTTGCCGCGAGGGCACCTACGACGCCGCTATCGAGGCCATTCGCGCCGCCATTGACCTCGGGTTTCGCGTGACCACCAACACCACGCTGTTTGATTACGCCGATCCTGACCGCATGCACCAGTTCTTCGACGACATGATGGAACTGGGTGTCGAAGGCATGATGCTTTCGCCGGGTTACAATTACGAAAAAGCCCCCGATCAGCAACATTTTCTGCGGCGGCGGAGGACGGTCGACCTGTTTTCGCAAATTCTGGGTGTGGGCGGGCGCGGCTGGCGGTTCAATCAATCGCCGCTGTTTCTGGAATTTCTGCAAGGCCGGTGGGATCTCGAATGCACCCCGTGGGGCACGCCGACGTATAACCTGTTCGGCTGGCAGAAGCCGTGCTACCTGCTGCAAGAGGGCTACGCGCAGAGCTTTCAGGAACTGCTCGATTCGACCCCGTGGGAAAAATACGGCCGCCGCAGCGGCAACTCCAAATGCCAGGACTGCATGGTCCATTGCGGGTACGAGCCATCGGCGGTCGATGCCACGTTCGGGTCGTTGCGCGGGTTTGCCGCGACCGCCCGTTTGACCGTTCAGGCGTTCGCCAGAAACCTGATGCGCCGCGGCACGGCGCCGCGCCGCACGCCGCAATTTCAAACCGTGGGGCTGCGGGGCGCCCCCCCCGCCGCTGAACCGGGTGAACCGCATGGTCTGCAAAATGCGGCGGGGCCCGATCTGCCGCTGGTCGAACTGGCGCCCTTGCGCGTTCTCGAACCACTGGAGCGCTGATTCATCGCCGGCTGCCCGGCTGGGGGGCGGTGGCATTCAAGGCCGCGCGCATCGCGGCGGCGATGGTTAACCCGCGCGCCCGGCAAGGAGTCGTTCCAGGATCAACATGCCCCAGCCCAACCGCCGCACCAATTGCCGCGTCTATTGCGCCGGCCCGTTGTTCAATCAGGCCGAGCGGAATGAAATGACGGCAATTGCCGACGCGCTCGCCCAGGCAGACTACCCGGTGTACCTGCCGCATCGCGATGGCATGGAATTTCGTTGTGTCCGTGAGGTGCTGATCGAGCGCGGCTGGCCGCCCGATGCCGCGGGGCAGTTCCTGCACGCCGCGATTTTTGCGCTCGACATTTTTCAACTGGTCGAAGAGTGTGCGGCGATGGTGTGGAACCTCAACGGGCGCACGCCCGATGAAGGGGCCGTTTCAGAAGCGGCCATCGCCTGGGTTTTGGGCAAGCCGCTCATCGCGTATAAAGACGACGCCCGCTCGCTGATTGCCGGCCGCGACAACCCGTTGCTGGCGGGGCTGGTAGAGTTTGACTTGGCGCGAGACATCGGCGAATTGCCGGGCCGGCTCGAAGCAGCGCTGCGCCAGGCCGAATCGTCGCCGCGGCCTGCCGCACTTCCGCCGGCAGTCGAACGGGCCGTCCGCCACGGACGCGAGTTATGGAACGCCCTGAATGCCAACGGGGCGCAGGGAAACAGTGCGGCGATCGCCGAAGTGACAGCCCGCCTGTTCGCCCCCGGCGGAAATCGTATGCCGCACGAATCCTGATCAGCCTGTGTTACGCCGCCGCACGGCGTGACGCGAACAACAGCCGGGGTGCCTGCCATGCAACATCCGTTGATTGACATTCCTGAACTTGTGCAACTGGAATCGGGGCAGGGCATCGTTCGCATTCCGATCGAGCAAGACGTGCCGTTCACGCCGCGTGTGCGAGCTCTGGTCGACACGCCGGAATTTCGCCGGCTGGCACAAATCACGCAGTTGGGGCTGGTATCGCGGGTGTACCCGGGGGCCATGCATACCCGGTTCGAGCATGCACTGGGGGTGTTTCACAACGCGCTGCGGTACCTGTGGCAGTTGGGCAAAGACCCCCGGTTCGGCCAGCTTGTCGATGGCCACACGGCCGAAGTGCTCATGGCGGCGGCGCTGCTGCACGACTTGGGGCATTGGCCGTTTTGCCACCCGATTGAAGACATGGGTTTGGCCGACCTGCCACCGCACGAAGAGTTTGCCGGCGAGTTTCTGAAGCCGCACCGCGAATTGGCGCAGGTTTTGAAGGCCGAATGGGGCGTAGAACCCGCCGAAGTTCTCGACGTGCTTTCGGCCCGCAGCGATACGCCGCGGCTGCGGCTGCTGCGGTCGATCCTGTCGGGGCCGATCGACATCGACAAGATGGATTATCTCGAGCGCGACAGTTTGCACGCCGGGGTTCCCTACGGGCGTAATTTTGACAAACAGCGGCTGATTCAATCCTTGCTGCTGAACGCCGCCGGCGACGGCCTGGCGATCAGCTACAAGGGCAAGACCGCCGCCGAACTCATGGTGTTCGCCCGGTATGTCATGTTCAGCGAAGTGTACTGGCATCATGCGGTGCGGTCGGCGACATGCATGTTCGCCCGGGCTTTTTTCGAGTTGCACCCGCGGCTCGACCTGCGACGGCTGTTTCAGCAAAGCGAGGCCGAAACGATCAGCCAGATGCGCGGCCTGTCGCAGGGCGGCCCGTGCGAATCGCTGCTCGACGGGCTGTTCGGCTCCCGCCGCTGCATCTACAAACGCGTGCTCGAATGCAGCCTGCACGAAAACCCGCCCCTGTTCGCCGTGTTCGCCCGCAGGCCTTACGCATTTCTGGTGGACTGCGCGGCGCGGCTGGCCGAGGAACTTGGCCCGGTGATCGGCGAACGGCTGGCGGCAACCGACCTCCTGGTCGACGCCCCGCCCCACGCTCGCGAAGTCGAGTTTCACGTCGACATTTACTTTCCGCGGACGGACGAATACCGCCCGCTGCACGCCGTTTCTCCGGTTGTCGCGGCACTGGCGCACAAACAGTTCGATGACTACGTCAAGCGCGTTCGCATTTTCGCCCACCCGCGCTGCGCTCGCGCGCTGGCCCGGCTGCCCAACCTGGCCAATCGCATCATCGCCGCCTGCCGGCAGGGGGCGTGAACCCGGTCATCGTTTCAACAGCCCCTCGCCAAATGCCATTCGACCACGGGGTGCTCGACTGAAATTAATCGGGCATACACACGTGCACCGAACCCAACCGGCTGATGTGGTCGGCGACCCCAACACCGCCAATGTCAATCGACTGGCTCAGGCCATTCGCCGCTGAACGCCTCGACCGCCGGCCCGGTGAGAAATACATCGCCGTCGGCGGACCAATCGAGTTCAAGGTCTCCGCCGGGCAAATGCGCAAGGACGCGGCGTTCGGTCAGGCCGGCGAGCACGCCCGCCACGGCGGCCGCGCACGCCCCGGTTCCGCACGCCTGGGTTTCGCCCGAGCCGCGTTCCCAGACGCGCATCTGAAATTCCCGGGGCGAAAGCACCTGAATGAACTCAGCGTTGACGCGGCGGGGAAATGCGGGGTGCCGTTCGACTTCAGGTCCGACGCGCAACACCCAATCGTCGGTCAGCTCATCGACGAACGTAATGCAGTGTGGGTTGCCCATGGAAACACAGGTGACTTCAAATTCGCGGCCGGCAGCGTTTAGCGGCTGCCTCACGGGCGGGTTGCCTGGCAGCGTCGTGGGGATCTTCGCCCCTTCCAGAATCGGCGGCCCCATGTTCACCCGTACCCGATCGACTCGGCCCCGCGCCACCTCGAGTTGCAACGTCAAGATACCACGCCCGGTTTCAATGCGCAGTTGTTCCTTCCGACAGATGCCGTGGTCGTAAACGTACTTCGCCACGCACCGTACGCCGTTGCCGCACATTTCCGATTCGCTGCCGTCGGCATTGAACATGCGCATTCGAGCGTCGGCAACTTCTGAAGGGCAAATCAAGATCAGGCCATCAGCGCCAATGGCCTTGTGGCGGTCGCTGACAGCAATGGCGAGTCGGGCCGGGTCGCCCTTCAGCGCTTGGGCAAAGCAATTCACATAGACGTAATCATTGCCCGCACCGTGCATTTTCGTGAACTGCATACCCGAGGTTCCTCGAACGGCGATCGTATCTGCTTTCCTGTACAGTTTTCAATCTAACGCCCCGGGCACGCGGTTTCAAATGGGCCCAAACTCGTATTGCAGCGAAAGGGGGGGCAGCGGTATAGTCCTGCCCTCTCTCACATTCCCCACGACTCCTGGCACCGCCCGCAAACGAGGACGGTTTTCATGCGCTGGAAGCCAACGCAATCGGTGTCATTTGCCTGCACGGCGGCGTTGTGTACAGCGCTGGCCGGCTGCGTGAATGGACCTTTCCCCAATATGAGCCAGGCGTTGCGGTTGCCTCCGGGGCCGCCGCCCGTGGCGGCCCAAACCCGCGAATTGCAAACGCGAGCCGCCGGCCTCGACTCGGAAAACCAGAGCCTGCACGCCCGGCTGGCGCAGCAGGAACAGCGCACCGCGCAACTGCAAGACGCGTTGCAGCGGGCGGAACAGGAGAAGTCGGATTTACGGCGGTCGCTCGATCAGGCGGCCGCCGCCGGCCCCACCGCCGCCAAATCGCGCCAGCGCGGCCCGGCCGCCGCACCGGTAACGTATGATGGCGACGGCCCGCTGCCCCTGGCGCATGTCGCCGGGGCCGAAGTGCTGCGCGACGGCGACGTGGTACGGATCCGCCTGACGACTGCCAAGCTGTTTTCGGCGGGCCGGGCCGAGCTGAAGCCCGATGTCAAACCGACGCTCGACGCAGTGGCCGCCACCTTGCGCAGCCAATATGCGGGCCACCTTGTGGGCATTGAAGGCCACACCGACCCCGATCCGATCAGCAAGAGCAAATGGAAGAGCAACCATGAGCTGGCCGTTGCCCGGTCGGTAGCGGTGTTTCAGGCGCTGAAACAGCGGGGCATCAGCGAAGGGCAATTGTTCGTCGCCGGTTATGGCCCGAACCGACCGATCGCCGACAACCACGACGCGCACGGCAAAGAGCAAAACCGTCGCGTAGAAATCGTCATCTATCCGCAACGCGACCGGGGCAATTAAACCGCGATCGAGCACAAGCCCCGCGGTCCTACATCACCGAGAAATAGTTTTCGACGGCAAAGTCGAACGCCTGCGCGGTCATGACCTTCGGCTGGTCGTGGTACATGCAGTAGTTGCGCACCTGCAGCAGCAGGTCGCGCGGCTGGCAGGCGCGGAACGGGCGGTTCACCGGAACGTAGTGCGTTTCAATCAGGTAGTCGACCGCAGCCCGATCGTACTTGAACCCCTGCATCGGGGCGATGACCTCAAACAGCCGGTGGAACTCGTCGCGGCTGGGGTCGAGCACCATGATCTTGTAGGGAATCCGCCGCAAGAATGCGCCATCGACCAGGTCGCGCGGTTCGAGGTTCGTCGAAAACACGATGATCTGATCGAATGGAACCTGCACCTTCTTGCCGCACGGCAGGTTCAAAAAGTCGTATCGTTTTTCCAAAGGCACGATCCAGCGGTTGAGCAGCTCGGCAACCGGCATGCGCTGGCGGCCAAAGTCGTCGATGACGAGCGTGCCGCAGTTGCTCTTGAGCTGCAACGGCGCTTCGCAGATTTTCGTCGTCAGATTCTGCTTGACTTCGAGTTCGGCCATGGTCAGCTCGCCCCCGACGACCACCGTCGGGCGGCGGATGCGAACCCAGCGCTGATCGACTCCCGACAGATTGAACAACCCGTCGCCCTCCGGGCCTTCGACCAGCGCATGGACCGCCGGGTCGAACACCCGAATCAGGTCGCCATCGATGCCCAGGGCCCGGGGAATCCAGATCGTCGAACCGAAACATTGGGTGATCCGCTCGGCGATGCTCGTCTTACCGTTGCCCGGCTCGCCGAACAGAAACATTCCCCGGCCCGAGTTGATCGCCGGGCCGAGCTTGTCGAGCATCTTCTGATTGATGATCAGGTCGGCAAACGCCTCTTTGAGATCCGTCTCGGTGGCGTGCTGTTTGGCGATGCTCTGGGCGGCCATTGCCGTGAGGTAGTCTCTGAGGCACACCGGCGCCGCACCGAAATACGTGCACTCTTCGTTGTACCGCCGCGCCCGTTCGCGGCCCAGCTCGGTCATGGCGTATTCATAATCGCCCATCGTCGCCGACCCCTTGAGCACCAGCAGTTGCTCGGTTTTCAGCGACTTGAGCAGCGGTTCGACAAGGTTGAACGGCAGGCAAACCTGTTGCGCCAATCGCCGCCCCGTGGCCGAACCTCGCGACAGCAGGTACTTGAGCACCAGCCGTTCGATCTCTTCCGAAGTCAGGCCGGTGGCCTCAATCGACTGCGGCTCAACCGGAAAGTACGGCCCATCGGTCGTTCCCGCATCCGATCCCAGCAGCGAATTGACCCGGTCGAACAATGACCGCAGGTAGTCGTTCGATTTAACCTCTGTGGGCAGGCCCAACGCGTCGCGCGGGTCGGGGGGCGGCGATGCCCCGGTGGCCTCTGGCGGAGGCAGGCCGGCCAGATCCGACAGGTCCAGCAGCAGTTCGGCGCTGGCTGCCGACAGCGGCGTGGCCGGCTGAGGGAGTTTACCCGACCCGGATTTCAGCGACGCCAGAAAATCGAGCGTCGAAACAGGGCGATTGGATTCCATGATGGGCCACGGCGGTCAAACAATGAAGGATGCAGATCAGGGGCCGGAGTTTTCCAGCGTCGATGGAAGTGGCTATCAAAAACATTAGGTCGTCAATCACGACCGGTCAAATTCGCAGGCACGCCGGCCGCCCCCCGACAATCGTGCGCCAGTCGCTTCAGTCGTTACGATCGCGCCTCACGTCGCCCAGAGAATCCAGAGATTTTGGCCGTCTGCAATCCGCACGGAAAAGCCGCCGCGATGCAACCAAACGGGTACGCCGGTTTCGAGTGCAAAGCCCACCGACAAGCGCGTCCGACCCGGCAAATTCGCGCCGGGGCGCTTTTGTATCACGTTTCAAACACCGTGCCCCGTCTGCCTGCGCTCTGAATTCGCAGTTTTCACACCGACTCTCACGGTATCGCTCCATAAAAATGGGGGCTATTTTATGGAGTGTCAAGCCACCCCGCCGAGGCCGGGCGGCTTCCGAAACCGGGAAAAAAATATTACAACTCTGTGAACATTGTGGTTTTTTCGTGTACTATCGAGAGCGAACAGTATAATCGTCGTGCCGACGGGGTTCCGGCAAAGCAACTCAGCGAACAGACCGCAGGATTTTGGCTGTTGTTTGGCGCGTTGTTGGACTACCGTACCCGATCGAGTCGATCGCCTGGCGGCCGCGTTCAAGCCGAGGCCAGTTGACCGCGCGTCATGCTCTTTTCCTCGAAGCGAGCTTTGGGGCGGGCTAAAATGGCCGCGGCGTCTGTTGTTCGATAATCAGATCGGCAGCGTGTTGCAGTGGAGTTTTCCTCGCAATTCGACTATCGTCGAATCGGAGAACCGGTTCAGGTTCCTCCAGGTCATTCGTGAGCAGCGGGATTTTGCGTGATGAGCATCGAACAAACGTCGTCGGAACCTGTCGCGGCCGCAGTGCCAGCCAATGAGTCCTGTGCACTGGCTTCCGATGTTTCTGTGGATTCGTCGGCATCACCCGCCACGGTGCCGGGGGGCGAATCGCCCCCAGCAGCCGGGGTTGACGCTGTCGCGTCTGATGCGTCATCGGCAGGTGCCGCGC
>JAJXXL010000229.1 GCA_021781115.1 Planctomycetota bacterium | reverse complement strand
CTACCAGGCGATGCGGCTGCCCACCACAATATTCCCCGTGCTGTTTGCCATTCCGCGGACTTCGGGCTGGCTCGCCCAGTGGATCGAAATGCTCGAAGACCCCGAACAGAAAATCGCCCGCCCCCGCCAGGTGTATCTCGGCCCCGAAGTCCGCGACTACGTGCCCATCGACCGCCGCTGAACAATCGGAAAAGCTGAGCTTCGACAATGCCTGACGCTCGCTTTTTCCCTGTGCGAACTCGTGTCATGTGCCGCCCGCACTGCCGACATCTGACCGCATGACGACTTTACCGTAGATTCGCGCCAGCCGCTCGATTTCCTGTGCGACGGCGGCCGCGACCTGGTCGGCCGTCAGCAGACCGGCCGCACACAATTCTTCGGCGAGTTGACGCAGCACGCCGTCAGACAGTTCCTCGTGGTACACAAGCATCAGCCGACGTTCGACCAGGTCTTCGAGCGACGCCACCCATTCACGTCGGATCGACCAGCGCACGAACTCGAGGGGAATTTGTGTCCCCCAAAGCACCGCGCCGGCCGCCTGAACCGGCGTTGCAAAGATGTCGTCCAACCGGTCGCCGCATAACGACCACACCGCCGCCTGCATCGGCTCTGACAGGCCCAGCCGCCGCGCCCGTAGGGCAAAGTCACCCGTCGGGGCGCCAGGAATCGGCCGTTCGCGCGAGCTGCCCGTGCGGGGCAGGTGCAGCACCTCCAGCACCCGGTCCGCCACCTGCTCGGCGAATGCGCGGCAGGTGGTCAACTTGCCGCCCACCAGGGTGAACACGGGCGCCGCCCCGCACTCGTGCCGCACAATGGCGTGGCCCCGCGTAATCGCCGCGGCCGAACCACCGGGCACGAACGGCAATGGCCGCACCCCACTGTAATGCAAAGCCACATCGCCGCGCGTCAGGCTCAGGCCACCGAACACGTCGTTGACCATGCCGATCAGGTAGTCGAGTTCCGCCGGCGTGGCCACAGCGCATTCCGGCCGCTCCTGGAATTCTTCATCGGTCGTGCCGACGAGCACGGCATCGCCAAATGGCAAAATGAACACGAGCCGACCGTCAGCGGCTTCGGCATAAATGCCGGCATCGCCCAGCGCCGCCATCAACCCGGCGTGCCGCGTGATAAAATGGCTGCCGCGGGTTCCGCCAAACAGCCGCAGCGCCGACACGCCCAGTTCCTGCAATGTCAAATCGCCCCACGCACCGGTCGCGTTGACCACGACCTCGGGCTCAAAAGCATACCCGGCGGCTGCCGCCTGATTGAACGGAAGGACCTCCACCCGGCGGCCTGTAAACACCGCTCGTCGCCGCGTGAACAGTTCAAATGCTGTCCCCTGTTCCTGCGCCAACTGCCGGGCGTCGTCGAGCAAAGCCAGCACAAACCGCTCAGGGTAGAGCATTTGCGCGTCGGTGTACGCGGTGAGCCAGCGGTAGCGCTGGGCGTCGACGCGCGGCACGCCGCGCTCGCCCAGGCGATGCACACTGTGAGGCGGCTGCCCGCCCCCCCTCGCAAACAGGTCATACAGCCCCAAGCCCAGAGAAACCAGCCACAAGCCGCGCTCGCGTGTGCCGGGCCCGTTCTTCGCCAGCCACTGACCGACGCTGGTGCGGCTCGCCCCGCAAAAGGCGAGCGCCGACCGCAAGACTCCGCTGGCCCGCCCGCGCAACGGAATGAACAACCGCAGCGGCTGAACGAATTGCGGCGCGAGCGCCAGCAGCCGGTTGCGTTCGACCAGCGATTCGCGGACCAACTGAAAGTCGCCGTACTCGAGGTATCGCAGCCCTCCATGAATCAGACGCGACGATCGCGCCGTGGCGCCCGCCGCGATGTCGTGTGCCTCGACCATGCACACGGCCGCCCCGTTCAGCGCCAACTCGCGCGCCACGGCGCACCCGTTGATGCCCGCTCCCAGGATCAATACGCGGGGCGAACCGGTTGAATTCATGCGGGGCGGCCCACGGGCGTCGCCGGTTTAGCCTGGGCGTCGTCCCACATGCGATAGCCGCCCAGAAACGCGTTGCGGTTGTCGCCACGATGCACATCGGGCGGGAGCACGTCGAGCAGCTTGGAATTGCCTCCCCCCAGCACAACGTACTCGGCGCACAGTGCAACCTTTAATCGTGTCACCACGTCATTCACGATTTCCAGCCACTTCTTCTTGCCATGTTCCTCAAGGCCATGCACCCCGACGTAGTCTTCAAAGGTATTTTTGCGGTACGGCAGGTGGGCCAGTTCCATCGGCACAATCACGTCATCGACGATCATCGCCGACCCCATGCCCGTCCCCAACCCTAAAAACAGCATCCGCCCGCCCTCGTAGCTGCCCAGAGCCTGCATCGCCGCGTCATTCATCACCCGCGTTGGTTTGCCAAGGTGCCCCGCAAAATCATAGCCCACCCAGCCGGGACCGAGGTTCACCGGTTCTTCGAGCGGCGAATTCTGGCGGACAGGCCCGGGGTATCCGATGGAGACCACGTCATATTCCCAATCCTTGACCGCTTCTTTCACGTGCTCGACCATATCGTGGGCCGTGATTTGCCGCCCTGAATCGAACTTGCGCGGCGTTTCCTGGCCAGTCGCGAGCAGCTTGATGCGGGTCCCCCCCACGTCGATCACGAGAATCTTCTGCATTCGAATTCTCCGTAATTCTTCGGCAATGACAGGCGGCCGTTTGGGCCGTAATCGCGACGGTCTGCCGCCGCGCCAATGCAGGCCAGTTCTGGCGAGCGACATTCCACCACCCCTCACGTCTGATCCGCGATTACATTACCGCATTGAGTCCCTGATTTCGAGCCGTCTGCCTCCCAAATCGATCCGATCTGTTTCGCGCCCTGTCTTCGCAGCCTCCCTTGGCGGGCTTCACCCCACAGTCCGATTCCGGCTGCTTCATTTTTTCCGCGTCTTCCGTGAACTTCCGTGGCCCCTCGTTCCGCCATGCGTTCATCATCCTGTTTCCGCGGCCCTGCCTCGCGCCGCATTGAACTTTGACCTCTGGCGGGGTATGAGTAGGTGAACAGATCGGCCCGTGGCAAAAGCCGGCGGCCGGTGGCTTTGACTCCAGAATCCTGACGAGGTTTGAGCGTCATGCGACGATTGCAGTCTTACATCACACTGGGGCTGGCCCGGCGAATGCTGATCCTGTTCGGCGGGCTTCTGATCGCGGGGGTTGCCGTGAGCGAAGAGTTCAAAAGCGGAATTCGCTGGCTGGAGCCAAAAGCCGTTGACCCCGGCCCGATGGGTGGCCCCCCCTCTGACGCACTCGTCCTGTTCGATGGCCATGACCTGTCGAATTGGAACGGCGGCGACAAATGGGAAATCGCCGACGGCTGCGCGACCGCCCGCGGCAATGGAATCACCAGTAAAGATGCATTCGGCGATTGCCAATTCCACATCGAATGGGCCACGCCCGCAACAGTTTCCGGCGCAGGGCAAGGCCGCGGCAACAGCGGCGTGTACCTGATGGAACGTTACGAGATTCAAATTCTCGACTCGTACGACAACCCCACGTATTTCGACGGTCAGGCCGGTTCGATTTACAAGCAGCGCCCGCCGCAGGTCAACGCCTGTCGCAAGCCGGGCGAGTGGCAGGCTTACGACATCATTTTCAGCGCGCCGCAATTTGACGACAAAGGTGGCGTTGTCAAACCGGCGTACGTCACGATGCTGCACAACGGCGTCGTTGTGCACAACCACACCGAGTTACTGGGGACCACGTTTTACGACCAGCCGCCCAAATACCAGCCACATGCCCCGAAGTTGCCAATTCACATTCAATTTCATGGGAACCCGGTGCGGTTTCGCAATCTCTGGATTCGTGAAATCAACCTGCCTCAAATTGCCCCGGCGCCGTAGCAGCCCCGCGCCGACGGCGACCACAGATTTGCCTCAAAAGCGACCGCCCGTTCTGGAGAACATCGGCTATGCGTACCGCATTTTGGCGCATCCTGCCTGCGTTGTACCTCATTGCTTTACCGCCAATGACGACCGCCCGCGCGGCCGACGCGCGGCCCGTCCACCCCAATATCGTGGTCGTCTTTACCGATGACCAGGGATATGGCGATCTTGGTTGCTATGGAGCACGCGGGTTTCAAACCCCCAACATCGACCGCCTGGCCGCAGAAGGCATGCGGTTCTCCGACTGGTATGTCGCGCAGCCGGTCTGCTCGTCGTCGCGAACGGCCTTGCTGACTGGTTGCTACCCCAACCGGTTGGGTATCGTCGGCGCGCTCGGCCCCAAGGCCCGGCATGGCATTCACGACGCTGAAACCACGCTCGCTGAGGTCTGCCGCTCGCAAGGTTACCGCACAGCCATGTATGGAAAATGGCACCTGGGGCATCACCCGCAGTTTCTGCCGACGCGGCATGGGTTCGACGAGTACTACGGTTTACCCTATTCCAACGACATGTGGCCCTTGCACCCCACGTCCGGGCGAGACTTTCCGCCGTTGCCGCTCATCGAAGGCGTGCAGACGATCGCCCTCAACCCCGATCAGCGGCAACTGACGACCGCCTACACCGAACGCGCCGTCAGCTTCATCGAACGCAATCAGGACCACCCGTTTTTCTTGTACGTGGCCCACTCGATGCCCCACGTTCCGCTGCATGTCTCCGACAAATTTCAGGGCAAGTCCGAACGCGGCCTGTTCGGCGACGTGATTTCGGAAATCGACTGGTCAGTCGGCCAGATCGTCGACACGCTCGCAAAGCATGGCCTCGACCGGCGGACCCTCGTCATCTTCACCTGCGATAACGGCCCATGGCTCCTGTACGGCGACCATGCCGGTTCGGCGGCGCCGCTGCGCGAAGGGAAGGCCTCAGTTTGGGAGGGCGGCGTGCGCGTGCCCTGCATCATGCGATTTCCCGGCCAGATCGCCGCCGGCGCCGTCTGCCACGAGCCGCTGATGACGATCGACCTGTTGCCGACAATCGCCCGGCTCGTCGGTGCCACACCACCGTCGCGCCCGATCGACGGCCTGGACATCTGGCCGATCCTTTCAGGGCAACCTGGCGCCCACTCGCCGCATGAGGCGCTGTACTTCTATTGGCTCAACGATTTGCACGCCCTGCGCAGTGGCCGCTGGAAATTGCATTTCCCGCACCGCTACCCCCACTTGCAACTCGCCGGGGGCGGCGGCAAACCCGGCCGTTACGAGCAACTCGATTCGGGCCTGGAATTGTACGACCTCGAAACCGACGTGGGCGAAACAAAAAACGTTGCCGACGAGCACCCCGACGTCGTGGCCCGCCTGAAGTCGCTGGCCGAAACCGCCCGCGAAGACCTGGGCGACGGCCTGACCAAACGCCAGGGAAAAAACCTCCGCGAACCAGGCCGCCTTTGAGCGGCGTGCTCGTCACACCAACGCTCCGGGCGACGGACCGGGCGCATTGCGAGCGGCAATGTCGTTCGAAGCCTGGTCTGTGTCGGCCGTTTCAAGACCGCACACCGCCAGGGCCGTCATACCGACGAAAAACAGAAAGAAGCACACCGGCGACATCGACGTTCGAAACTCCTCCAGCGACTGTCACAGATGAGCAGCGCGGCCGATGTCATCATCGACCCGGCAATCGCCACGAAGGCTTGCGTCGACTGCATGATGGGCATCAGGCCAAAAACCATGAGCCTTGGTCCCCCCCGCGGCGAGCACAGGAAAGCTGCTTCGACAGAGAAACTCCAGGACATACCCCGGACCAAATCGAGTTGGCGGCGGAGCAGGCACGATATCGTCCCGTGTTCTTGATGCAGGCCATTTGCCCACAGGGTTTGATTTGTCCAAAGCGATCGGGCCAATCTTGAATTTAAGGTTGGTCAGTTCAAGATAAGCCATTGCCCCAATTTCCACCCCCCCTCACCAGAACGCGCCCCAATATCCGTAGCCGTAGCCGTTCGGGAATCCGTAGTAGCCACCGTAACCATTCATCAGAGGGTGCGGGTAGTAGCCGCGGTAGCCGATTCGCGGCGGCAGGCCGGGGTAGCTGTAGCCGTAGGGCACACGATAAAAACGGGCCGGGCTGACATAGGGGTACGGCGTACTGTGGATGCCGCTCAGGGCGTAGCCGTTCGGGTACCCGTAATAGCCGCCAAACGGGTAGCCGGCCGAGTACACGCCCGAATTGCCATACGCCGAGGGCGCATAGCCCGAATACGCCCCCCCCGCGTACCCGTACCACGGGTGGCTGTAATAGCCGGTGTACGCGCCGTACAAACGGTCATTGGCTACCGCCGCCGTCGCCGACCCCATGGCCGGGGTACTCATCGACTGGGGTCCTACCGCCTGCGGGAGGTCGAACCCGTATTCGCCGGGCGCATACAAATCCTGCGCCCCGGCAAACCGTGCCACCCCGACCACACAGAGACCGGCAACCAACCCACGCAATCCGAACAGGCAGTGCTGATTTCGCATGGCATAACTCCCTGGCCCGATCGTCCGCTCGCGCGCCACCGCGGGGCAGCGGCCGCTACCGCGATTGTACGATGGCGACAGCGCCGGCGACAAGCGGTAAGATGTGGCACCTGCCACACGACTTGATATCGACTCCGGCCGTTGGCCGACGTTGTCCAAGGGAGCCGCGCCCCGTTGCCTCAGCCAGCAAAGAAAACCGCATCAGCCGCCGTGGTGAGGCTGCCCAAACAATCGGCACCGAGTGTTGCCACGCCGGGTTCGTCGACCGGGCGAGGCGTCGAACGCCTGCTGGCCGCAGTCTTTTTTCTGTGGCTGTTTCTGACCTGCTGCTACCCACTGGTCGACACCGACTTCTGGTGGCATTTGCGCACCGGCGAACTGATCGCCCAGCGCGGCGAAATTCCGCAGGTCGACTGGTACACGTTTACCGATTACGACCGCCCATGGATCGACCTGCATTGGGGGTTTCAACTGGCCTTGGCGGGACTCTATCAACTGGGCGGCCTGAACCTCGTGATTCTCGTCAAGGCGGCCTTATTGACGCTCACGGTTGCCATTGGCTGGTTCGCACCGCCCCGCGGGTTACCGGTGTGGGGACGGGCCGCCATTTGGGTGTTGCCAGCCATTGCCCTGACGGGGCGAGGCGATGTGCGGCCCGAAGTTGTGTCGTTGCTGTTTCTCAGCGTGTGGCTCGCCATTGTCATGCGTCTCGACCGCACGCCGGACCTGATCTGGTGGTTGCCCCTGCTGCAGGTGCTGTGGGTCAATTGCCACGGGCTGTTTGTGCTGGGCCTGGTCGTCGGCGCATGTTACGCGATTGACCGGCTTTGCCGGTGGTGGGCCCGGGGCCGGTTCGGCCTCGAACCGCTGGCGGGCGGACCCTCGCTACGCGTGCTGTTGTGGGCGGCGGGGCTGACCGGCCTGGCATGTTTTTTGAACCCTTACGTCGAAGAGGGAGCGTTTTTTCCGCTGGTTCTATACAAGAAGTTTTCGACCGATCGGATGTTTTATTCGCGCATCGGCGAATTTCAGCCGCCACTTTGGTTCGTGCAAAAACATGGCTTGAAGAACCTGTACGTGGCGGCCGAGTTCGCAACCTGGTGCCTGGGAGCAGTCAGTTTCGCATGGCTCGCGCGCTGCAAACGGGTGAACTTGCTGAGGATGTTGCTGTTCGCCTCGTTTTCGCATCTCGCGTGGCAGGCCACGCGAAACACCAACATCTTTGCCGTAGTAACCGGCTGCGTGATCTTTGGAAATTTCGCCGACGCACTCCGGCTCAAAGACGCCCCGCCCCCCGGGCGCTGGCGCGGGGCTTGCAATGCGGCGGGGCTGACCGTGCTGGGGGCATTCATCGCCGCGGTGCTCAGCGGCACGTGGAATGGTTGGGGCGATGGAAACAAGCCGTTCGGCCTGGGCGAGGCCGATGGCTGGTTCGCCCATGGGGCGGCGAAATTCGCGGGCCGCTCGGGCATGCCCGAGCGAGCGTTCGTGGCCAATCATGGCCAAGCCGGAGTGTACATCTACCACAACGCGCCGGGCCGCCTGGTGTTCATGGATGGGCGACTGGAGGTTTCGACGCAGAAGACCTTCGAATTGTACGAAATGATCTGCGCTCAAATCGCAGGCCGTGATCGCCGCTGGGAAGCCGCCCTCCGCGATGCCAAAGGCCAACTGCCGGCCATCCTGCTCGACAGCCGGTTTGCACGCCCGCAAATCGCGGGTCTGCTCGCGACGCCCGGTTGGCGAATGGTCTTCGCCGACCCGGCGGGCGCACTGTTTATCGAAGACCGACTGGCCAAAAAGCTGGCGCTGGCTCCAGCCGACCCGCTGCCACTGCGCCACCCGCCCGGCACGCGATTGCGGCAGGGGCCACCGTAACGTCGACACCCTGAAAAAGGCTGCTGAAATCAGGCTGCTGAATGGCGTGGAAGAACATTGAATCGCGTCACGGCGGGCAACGCTTGATTTTGCCTTC
>JAJXXL010000219.1 GCA_021781115.1 Planctomycetota bacterium | reverse complement strand
GAACATTCAAAGAGTTTGTCGCTGTTATTCGCAATTCTTGATTCAAGAAATTGTGAGTCAGCGCCACATCGCGTGCCGCTGACTTCTCAGGGTACTCCAACCTAATTGCCAAAGAACAAGACGAATGCCGCTCAAACCAATCGACTCATGGCCGATTACTTGCGTGGCACCCGCCGGGGGAACGCTCATCATATCGCCGCGACGCCAATTGTCAACCAACCGGCAGCACGAATTTGATGATTTTCGGCCGCACTCCCAATCTACGCCGCGCAACTCGCTATTTTCAAGCAGGTTACACACCTGCCACTGGCAGGTCTGGCGTGGGGCGGGCTGGTTTCCCGCGTGGCCGACTATGAGTTATCGACCATTTCCGGGCGGAGAATCATTCAATTAGTAATCGGTTCCAATCGCTTCGTTGCCCGCAATCGACGCCAGCGCCCGCCACACAAGCGGGTTGATTTGCTCCGAAACAAAGCGTGTCGCCCCATCACCCAGCAGCAGGTTCACCCCCCCGGCGTGGCGGCTATCGGCAGTCATCGCGGCGCCGTTCCAGGTCAGGTCGTTCTTGCAACTGGGCCGACCCGGAGTTAACACGTGGTTGTACCGCGTCCAGTTCATGTTGCCCTCAAGCCAGGTCATTCCGCCGTTACTGTTGCGAATGGGCGCTGCAGCCGCCTGGGCGTAGGTCAACTGGTCGCACCAGTTGCGAAAAGTCGTTTCCGTCCATGGGGCAGGCAAGCCGAACAGGTCGGCATGCAAATCAATGGGTAACTGAACATCTTCACCCCGGATCCTTTCGCTGAACGCCGCCGTATTCGAGAGTCCATCGCGGACATCCTTCGGGCCGATCGAAGTTATTTGCCCAAACATGCCGTCGCCGGCCCGGCCTGCCCACGAACTGCCATTACACGAACGATAGTTATTCGGTCCCCAGGGTCTGCCAAGACGGTCAAAGTCAGCCGGGCACAATAACAGGGGTATCTGCGTTTGCGCAGCGCTTTCGTTTGGACCGTTTCCGGTGACAACCTGGGGGTCACCGGTTGTATCGGGGTAAAAGGGTTCGACCGAAAAGTTCAGCAGGTCATAGACCGCGCGTTGATCAAGATATGGCAAAATCTGTGTGTGCAGGGCAAACCGACGACTGTTGACCGACGTAATCGTGGTTTCAGAACCGTCGCTGTCGGCCCCAACGCCGAACGGAAACACTCGGCACACGCTTTCGTAGTTGGCGAGCGCCAAACCAATCTGACGCAGGTTGCCCGCACACTGCATCCGCCGCGCCGCGTCACGCGCTGATTGCACCGCAGGCGCTAACATGGCCACGAGCAACCCCACGATCGCGACCACAGCAATGAGCTCAATGATCGTAAAACCGAATCTGCGGCGTACATTGATCATGGTCGGTCCCTGATTGGTATGGCTGCCGCCTTGCGGTAATCAACTACGGCAATCCCGCCATCGATTCAGTTATATTCGCACTTCCTGCTGGCCCGCTTCAAGCCCAACCACAACAACGCCAACACAAATGGCACAGCGCTCCAGATGATCCAGAATGCGGCGCCGGGAAAAACAGTGACTTCGGCCCCTGTGTCGGCGGACGCAAAACTCAATTGTGCCGCCCTAATTTTCAATGTGCGCCAAGCGACGTCGACCGACGTCGGCGCTTCACCGGTTTGCCCCGTCAACCGCAAATGGACTGTTTCTTCAGCCGAGAACTCGCGCCGGCAGATCTCACGGAAGTCAGAGCTGTCATCGTCGGCGACGGCAAAATGCAGTGTGGAATTTAAGCGCCGCAAGCGCAAGCTGCCTCGGCGGCCGCCACCACCAACCGCCTGGGCAAAATGCGACAGCTTGCCTTGGGAATCAGGTGTCGCGATGTGAGCGACACACACGTCGCCCACACCGTGCTGCACGACGCGCTGCAAGCTCGTCCACATTCCATTTCGGCAACTCAGCGTTAAAGAAGCTCCCGCGCCAAAGCCACGTGGCGGCTCGGGAACGTCGATCAATTCATATCCCGCAATGATCTCAAAATTACCCGTCACCGACACAGGAACCTCAACTCCTGCCGATGGCTCGGTTGCGGGGGAAACGGGCATGCGAATTCTCAAACCGGCTTTCGATCGCCGCACTGTCGCCCCGCCAGGCCGACATCCGAATCGGTAAAAGAGTTTCGAGTTTAATGGCGCATCGCGAAAGTTCTCGTGAAACTCGTCACTCAAATCGACCAGCGCATCGGGCGACGCACGCAAGCTGGCGATCCACGACGAAAACAACTGGCATGCCGATTCGTCAACCACGCGCCGCGACAAGGGTGGCATTTGCCGGTTCGGCTCGCCACTCGCCATTCGCACGAACAGCATCGATCGCGCCGTGTCGCCTGGAGCAACAACCTGTGCGCCCGGCACATCGAACGGAGTGACTACCGGCCCGTTCAGCAGATTTTGCCGATCGAGTGGCACGGCGCTGCGAGCGTCGAACAAAGCCCGCACGTCGGACCCGGCACAGTGGCATTGTGAACAGTTGGCATCGAGGTAGCTTCGCACCCGCTCGACCACCGGCACCGCCTCGTCGCGGGGGTCAGAATTGCGCGGCAATGCGGAAATCGCTCCAAGGTCAAGTTCACCATCAAACAGGCCCCGGCGACTCCAGGCAGCAATCTGGCTTTCGGGCCGCGCGTTTTCGGCGAAAGGGGCCCGGCTGACCTCGCGATTGACTTGCCGCGTACGAACGCCAAGCACGTAACCCGCGGCACGATTGTGGCACGATACACAATCGGCCCGACTGGGAAAGGCCCATGTCTGGCTGGCCACCTGACCGTCTTTTCGAATGACATCATACGTGGCTTCGCCACCGTCGGGCATCAATTCTGCGTCGGTTTCACCAGCGTTCCAGCGATATGTCAGGCCGTAAACACCTGCGCCCGAGTCGCGCACCAGCAACCGGGTTTCCAATCGGCGCGTACGCTCAGGATGGATTTCGTCGATCGGCAGCTCGAAGTGCTTGACAAACAAAGTATCGGCAGGAAAACGCCACGGCGCGTCGACCTGAAAGCCGATCCGGGATGAACCAGATTTGTGTTGCGCGCCATCGGGAAGCGCAAACCAGCGCCGCTTCACCGCGCCGTCGGACCAGAACGGCACGTTGACTTCATATGCGATCAGGTCAGGGTGGGGCGTCAGCGATTTCAAGTCGCTGAAGAGTGACAATTCCGACAGATGCCGAGGAATGCGAACCGCGGCTTGCGCCAGTGTTGGCGTCAACTCGACGACGCGCCCCTCTGCTTGCTGGGGAGCCTTCTTCCACAGCGTGATGTAAATTTCATCGCCCGCGCCCGCTAGGATCGACGTGATTTGACCTTCACCAATCGGTATCTGGCACAATTCGTCGGTCGCCGCCCCGCCCTTTGCATCCACGGTCAGCGACCAGACCCGGCCCGAGCCGTGGTCGCCAAAAATAAATTTGCTGGCAAGGGCGGCATATTTCGCCCCCCGGTAAACGCCTCCCGCGACGACACAGGTGTTCATATTGGCGTGAGGGTAGGCGAATACAGGCGGCGTGGCGATTCCGAGCAGATCACCCGGTGGTTGACCGTGAAAACGGCTGTGATCAAATCGGCGATCTCCTTCGCGAAAACTCCATTCACAGTTGCCGCCGGCCACGATGCAATTGACTTCTTCGACGTGGTCTTGCCCGACGTCGCCCAGCCAGAGATTGTGGGTCACATTGTCAAACGCCATGCGAAACGGGCTGCGCAGGCCGATCGCCCAGAATTCTTCGAGTGCGCCGGGGCGAGCGTTAAACGGGTTGTCGTCGGGAATGCGATAATGGCCTGTCGTACCTTCGCGCGGTCGTTTGATAATCGCGTGGCTGCCACCCGCTGCGCCAGATTCATCAACATCCAGCCGCAACACCCCGCCGAACAGGTTCTGGTTGACGAGCTGGCCATTGCCCTGATTATCGTTGAATTCGCTGCCATCGCCGACAGCGACATACAACCGGCGATCGGAGCCAAAGGCGATCGCACCGCCGATATGCCCCATCGTGGCATAACCGTGGTCGATCAGGCGCGTTTCCGGCGTAGGGCCGGGCGTACCCATTTCGCGAACTGGAAAACGCGACAGCCGAAAACGCTGTCGCCCATCGACCGTAGTAGTATAGAACAGGAACAGTTGATCTCTAAAATTCGCCCCAGGCTGACCGAAATCGGGGTGCAATGCGAAACTGTAGGCGGTCCGGTCAGAGTCAGGAATTCGTTGCACCGCATCCGATACATCGAGCCACGGCTGCTTCGCGGCCGTTCCACCACCGATTGCAACTTTCCATATCATGCCCCGGCGTTCGAGAATCAGCAGGGCGCCGGGGTCGCCCGGCGCGCGCGCAGCGAATACCGGTTCGTCGAACTGTAGATTTTCACCGATTTCGCGAACCGTCCACTTCGTGGGGGCCAACGGGTCGCGCGGCAGCCCCCAACGGTTCAGGGTTACGGCTGGCACGGTCTCGGCGGCCGGCGCATCAGCTCCGGCGCATAGCGCGAACCCGGTCGCGACAGCAAGCAGCCGCAACGGTCGGGCAACCTGCCGCCAAACCCAATGCCATCGCGGCGGACTCGAGCACGGTTGACTGATCATCATGCCAACTCGGCAGGAGGTTGCCGCCGCCGCTGAACGAACAGGCAACCTGCGGCGCCAAAAACAGTACCAAGAACCAAACCGATTGCGAGTGGCTGCAGCCAGGCAGGAATTTGCAATCCTTTTGGCGGCAGTACGGTTCCGTCGGTTGGAATCAGGTGGTCTGCCGACAGTTCAAGGTCGGTCCACGCACCATCGACCAGCGTCGCTGTATTCCCGGTTTGCACCTGAAATTTGACAAAGTTGATGCGCCCGGTCGCAAACTTGTGACGCGCGATTTCCTTGAATGCCGCATCCGGCGTTTCAGCCACGAGGAAACTCAATTCGTCGCCCGTGCGCTTCAGCATGAGTTTTCCGGCCTTGGTCGCCGTGGCCACATCCTCGACAAGATGTCGGAAGGAATCGTCGGGTTGTTTCACCCCACGGTAAGCCACGAATACGTCGCTACCTTTGGCGCGATGCACGCGTTCGACGCTGGCGCGTTCGCCGTCGACGCTGCGCACCTGCAAGGACAGGCCAGAACCGGTTCCTTCATTCGGGGCCGGCAGTTCGACGATTCGAAAGCCAGCTTCCATGACGAAATCGCCTTCCATTTCCAATCGAGGCTCGATGCCGCACAGAACGTTTTCCGTCGGCGGAATTCGAAAATGCATGCCCAGCGTATCGAGCTTGTAGTAATTCGTCGGCGTCAGACCGCCGAAGACTTTCAGGCGCGGTGCGTCAATTTTGCCGCTCAAAAAGTTCTGGTCGAACCGATCCGCCGGCGCGCCGCGCAACCCCAGCGGAAAAAATGCGCCGCCCGGCGCGAATACCAGGCTCAACAGCAACACGACAATTCGCCGCCGCAATCCCGGCATCATGTATCGTCTCCCCTTTTTCGCTCATACTGGTTGGCATAGACCTGCCCCTGAAACGAATACACGTCAGGGTGCACAGCGCCCATGCCGTTGACGGGTACCCAATTGTCAGGAAGTGCCGGCTCAGTATACCCCGAAAAGCCTGATGTGCCGACCACCCAGATCCGGTCGGCGTCGAGCGATTCCAGGTCAAGTTCGCCAATTGCCGTATCCTTTGTGATTAACGGGCCGCCGTAAAAATGCTTGGGAAAGCGCCCGTCGAGTAACAATTTGGGGTCGGCGACATCCCGGCAGTAATACTTGACACTGTAAAACACGCACGGATGAAGCACGACGATCAAATCCTTGCCGGTCCGTCGCTGCAGCACGTGCTCGACCGCCCCGCGCACGCCGGGCTTGTGCCGCACGTCAAGTTCGTCCCAATAACACGCATGTGCATATGTGCTGTCGGCAACGAGCAGCGCCAGCACGACATGCCGCGCCTGGCCAGCAAAACTGCGCCACGCGACATCGCCAATGACAATCAGCATAAACAGTTGTGAAAACAGGAAATGCCGCGTGGTTGTGATTGAGACCGTCGTTGCCGAAATCACGGCCGAACAGACGACCGGCGCCACAACGAGCAGGGTAATCAACGTTCGCCCCGACGTGCGGCGGGCCAGCGCAAACCAGGCCAATGCAGCGATCAGCACGACCGTCAGGACCAATGTTGGCGCGTGATCAGGCGGCTGACCCGCGTTTGTCGGAAAGAACAGTTCATACCAGCATTCGGGAATCGACCACCAACTGATCTGGTTAATCCAGTATTCGGTTTGAACGCGTTTTTTTTGCTGGAGCAATATCGGCGCCCACGGCGCATACAGCCACACGGCGGCACAGGCTGCCAACACGCCGTACAATGACGGCAGCAGGCCGCACGACCTGGTTCTGAACTGTCGCAAAGTCTGGAGGCCAATGAACATGAACTGACCGACGACCGTAAACAGCCCGTAATTGTGGGTATAGAGCAGCGCCGCGGCGGCCACTGCATAACCCGCCCATTTACCTGCCGCAGAACCACCCGGCCTGAGCGCCCGCAACAGCAACCACGTGGTGAGCAGGGCCAGTGCTGTGCCAAGCGTATACATTCGCGTTTCACGCGACCAGGCAATGTGCACACTGCCAAATGCCACAAGCACCGCCGAAAAGATCCCCACGCCACGGGCATTCGACCGCGGCCCGACGACGCTGTCCGGGCCGCCGTCTTGTGGCGGTTCTGTGAACGCCTCGACGCACAACAGGTACGTCAGGCCGACCGTTGCCAGGCCAAAGAACACGGCGCAGGCCCGCAGCGCCGCCACCGATTCGCCAAACAGGGCCGACCACAGATGCAATACGGCGTAAAACCCGGGCGGATGCACATCGCGCCCCGTGCGATCGAGCATGTCAAACCATGAAAACCGGTCGGCCAGCATCCAGGAAAACGCTTCGTCAAACCAGAAACTGCGTTCGGTGACCTGGTACAGCCGAAACCCTGCTGCCGCGCACAGGATCACCGCGAGCGCCGCCAGCGCTCCGTGGCGACTCATGACCCGGCTCCCGGCCCAGCCGATTCGACGACAACCGCGATCTGGCCGACCGGGCGCTCAGAGATCGATGGCGACCCACGTTGCACCAAGGGCAGTTCGTACCATTGGCGCTGTGCGCCAGCCAACCGCGCAATCCGGCGGCGCATGGGCCATAGCCCGTGCAGCATGCGCACCGAATCGCGCACCAGCCGCACTTTGGAGCCCGGCTGTTCGTGCCACTCAATGCCTGTTTCGGCGATGCGAAACCCTAACTGCCGTGCACACCCGAGGATCAGCAAATCGAACAAGTACCCTGATTCATCGCACAGTTCAAATAATACATGCCCGATCGAACGGCGAAACATCTTGAAGCCGCACTGCGGGTCTTGCACATCGACACCCGTCAGCCGCCGAGCCAGCCAGGCAAACACGCGACCTGTGACGCTGCGGCCTGCCGTGCGCGCCGCCGCGCTCGTCGTTCGCGACCCCACCGCCAGTTCGGCCCCCTGTTCAATCATGGCCCGCAGCCGGGCTTCCTGGGCAATGGGCGTGGCACCGTCGGCGTCGGCAAACAGCACCAGATCGCCCCCCGCCGCGAGAACGCCCGTGCGCACGGCACAGCCTTTGCCCCGGTTCTGCGTGTGACTGATTACCAGAAGTTGCGGCCAGGCCTCGGCCAGTTCGTGCAGCAGAGCGCGTGAATTATCGATGCTGCCGTCGTCGACGACGATGACCTCATAGTCGCCGTCAAAATCGTGCGTGAAATAATCACGAATTTCATTGAGAAACGGCGGCAGCCGCGTCGCTTCATTGAACGCCGGAATGACGACCGACAACCGTGGCGCGCGATGCCGGTTAGCCGCGACGGGGCGTTCGGCCCCGCGTGATTCCGCAAGCCGGGGCTCAAACCGGCCTTGATCATCGTTCAAAAAAAGCTGCATTGCGTCGCGCCCGAAATATGACAATCACGAATTCTACCGCATTGAAACAACTCAAGGCCGAACGTTCGCGCTCCAGCATTTTATGGGCGACAGCCCCCCGGGGGCAAGCGACCCGATGGTGACAGCGCGTAACCCGTCTCGCTCGAAGACCGAGCCCCCCTGATTTCCTTCGGGCATGATTCCCGGCAAATCCGGCAACGGACCGGGGTTGAAACCCCGGCGACGCCTCAGGCCGGCTGGCTGCGGCGTCTCTTCCAGAGTTTGAATGCCACCAGAATCGCCACCACGCCGGCATTCAACCCGATCCAGAGTTGCGCCCTGCGTGAAAGCCCGGGCCTGGCCACCGGCGGAAACCGCTGGACGAGTTGATCGATCCGTTCGGTCGAGCGCTCGCCGGGAACGACAAACGTCTGATTGTCTTCATTGTAAAGGCTTCCATCAATGCGGCGGGCCGTGCACCAAGTCG
>JAJXXL010000354.1 GCA_021781115.1 Planctomycetota bacterium | reverse complement strand
CCGGCAATCGCTCTGAGGGGGTTGCCCCAGGTTCGGTTTGCCGAACGATGCTCCGTTGGCTGCTGACGGGGGAATCGTGCGGCGTTCAGAATGACGACAATTCCATTTCGGGATCAAGAGAAAGTCTTATGCCACAAATCAATGCCGGAGAGTTTCGCAAGGGAATCAAGATCGTCATCGAAGGCGAACCCTACGATATGATCGACTGCAATTTCGTCAAGCCTGGCAAAGGGCAGGCACTGTACAAGTGCAAAATGCGCAATCTGCTCAAGAATACCATCATCGACAGAACCTACAAGAGCGGCGACGGCCTCGAAGCTGCCGACATTCGCAAAGGCGAGGGGCAGTTCCTGTACAAAGACCGGAACGGCCTGGTCTTCATGGACACCGAAAGCTTTGAACAGTACACGATTCCTGATGAAATCATGGGCGACGGGGCCAAATGGCTTCAGGACGGAACGCTGTGCAACCTGATGTATTGGAACGACCGGATTATTGAGGTGACCCCGCCGTCGCACGTTAACCTCAAGGTCACTTACACCGAACCGGCCGCGCGTGGAAACACGGCAGGCAACATCACCAAGCCAGCAACCGTCGAAACCGGGGCGACGGTGCTTGTGCCGGCGTTCATTGACCAGGATGAAGTCATTCGCATCGACACCCGTACTGGCGAATACGTCGAGCGCGTGCGCACCTGATCGGCGGGGCGACATTTCGATTCGATCGATTCGACTGTCGCCAGAATCGCGTTCATCGTGTGTCTGAATCGGAAGGCCAGTGCATGGAAGCTTGGCGAATTGTATTATATGGTTTTGCGGCAGCCGTGGCCCTGCGAACGCTCGCGGCCCTTATGACGGCGCACAAACGCCGCTTGCAGCAGGAAATCATCGATCGCGAAGCGAGCCGACTCGAAGAAGAACAGCAGGCACTGGCGGCGGCCGCAGTCCCCCGGCAAACGCCGCGCGGCCGCAATGCCGCCAGTGAATCGGCGGCCTGATGCACCTCTGGCGAAAAGCCAGCCGGTGGTCAACATCGGTCGGCGAATAAGACCCTGGTTTCGTGGGCGACGGTGCCACAATCGTGTCGGCGTATGAATTGCTCGTGGCCATTCGCCTTAATCCCCAGGATTTTTCGACGCCCTCACTTTCATGGAACCTTGTGTCTCGTGCTCTACGATTCGGTCCACAACCTGAAGCTGTACATCGAAACCGTTGGCTGTCAGATGAACCTGCTTGACAGTGAACTCGTCGTGGCCGCTTTGCGCAAGGCGGGGTACGAGTTGACCGCCGATGTCGCCGACGCCGACACAATTCTGTTTAACACCTGCAGTGTTCGGCAGCACGCCGAAGATAAGATTTACAGCGCCCTGGGGCGGCTCAAGTTCAGCAAGCGAGCCCGCCCGCAACAGGTCATTGGCGTTATCGGGTGTATGGCGCAGAAGGACCAGGATCTGATTTTCAAACGCGCGCCGCATGTGGATCTGGTTGTAGGCACCGGCCAATTGGCACAAATTCCGGAACTCATCAACGAATCGCGTAAAAACCGCCGGCCGCAACTGGCGGTCAGCCTCGACCGCCGCGACGCGACGCGGCAGGAAATCAGCGACAGCTTTCAAAGTTACGACCCGCTGCGCGACCCTGAAATGCGGCCGTCGCCGTTTCAAGCGTTTGTGCGCATCATGATCGGCTGTGACAAATTCTGTACTTACTGCGTGGTGCCGATGACCCGCGGCCCTGAACAAAGCCGGCCCCCGCGTGATATCGTGCACGAAGTGCGAAAACTGGTCGCAGAAGGGGTCAAAGAGGTGACCTTGCTGGGGCAGACGGTCAACAGCTACAAGCATACGCAATCGGGCCGGCTGTTTCGGCTGTCTGACCTGATCGCGGAATTTCACGACACGCCCGGCCTCGAACGGATCAAGTTCGTGACCAACTACCCGCGTGACATGACCAACGATCTGTTGCAGGCGGTGCGAGATCTGCCCAAGGTCGCCCGGTATTTGCATGTGCCGGTGCAATCGGGGTGCAACGACGTGCTGCAACGGATGAAACGAGGTTATACAGTCGAACACTATCGTGAAATGCTGGGGCGCATCGCTGAGTTTGTGCCTGACTGCGCGGTTTCGAGCGATTTCATCGTCGGCTTTTGCGGTGAGACGGAAGCGTCGTTCGAAAAGAGCGTCGCACTTGTTCGTGAAGCGCGGTTCAAGAACAGCTTCATTTTTAAATACAGCCCCCGGCATGGCACCAAGGCCCACGATTTGTTCCTTGACGACGTTCCCGAAGAGACGAAGCGCCGCCGCAACAACGAACTGCTTGACCTGCAAAACGAGATCAGTGCCGAAGACAACGCCCGCTTCATTGGATGCCGGGTCGAAGTTCTGGTCGAAGGCCCAAGCAAATCAGCGCTGAAATCGCCGCTTGTCGCCGAGGAACCCGCCACGGGCGCGACACGCGCTCAGCTTGTCGGCCGTTCACGTTGCGATCGCATCGTAGTTTTTGAGGGCAATCCGCGGCTGATTGGCACTCTGGCCGATGTGCGTATCGACGATTGCACGCCCACGACCCTCATCGGCTCCATCGTGACCCGCGAATTTCTGCCAATTATCGAATAGCGCCTCGCACGCAATCGGAAAGTGTCCGTTCGCCGGCAGCAGTTGAGAACCGACGAATCCTGATGTGAATTTCGTGATAAAATTGCGGGTTCAGTGAAGACTGGGAGAGCTCACAGCCGGCGGGCACTCGCCGACATGACGCAGGATGGGAGGTTGGGGTGCTCCTGACGAGTACAATTCGCCGCAAATTATTGCTGGGGCTGGGACTGGTGCTGGCGATGCTGCTGGTGCTTTCGGCCGGCGGAATCGGGGGGTTGTCGGCGCTGCGAAACGTCGTGCGGGGGCTCGACTATGGAATCAACGAAGCCCCGCGGCAAGCCGAACTGGCCGGCTCGATTGCGCTGCTGTTTGAACCGCTACTGCTCAATGGGCGCACCGATGCTGCGTGTGCGTTCCAGCAACAGAAGTTCAGAGAGAACCTGGGAGAGGCGCGGCGGCGAATCGAGATCTTCCGGCGCAAGCTCGACGACATGCCGCTTTCGGAGCTGCCGGCCGGGCAACGGCCCGTCACCGATGCACTGCTCCGTGAAGTTGCGGCCGGATTGAATCGGTTGGAACAGCGGCATCACCTTCTGGCCGATCGCGTGCAACGTGCTCCGGTGGTTGCCGAAATGCTGGAAGAGGCGGCCCGGTTGCAAACAGTCGCCGAGCGCGTGCCCGACCCCGTTGGGGGGCTTTCTGGTACGTTGAACCATGCCCGTGACGTGTATCGTTCGAGTCTGGTGACGGTTTGGCTGTCGTCGGCGGTGGTGCTGGTACTGTTCATCGGGTTGGTCCGCTATGCGTATCGGGGTATCTTTGCGCCGCTTCACAAGCTGCACCAAGGCGCATTGCGCGTGGCGCACGGCGATTTCGATTATCGTGTGAGCATCACCACACGCGATGAAATGGCCGAATTGGCCGACGCTTTCAACCAAATGACCAGTAGGTTTCAGGAAATTGCCGCCGACCTCGATCAGCAGGTTCAGGAGCGCAGCCGGCAGTTGGTGCGGTCTGAAAGGTTGGCGGGGGTTGGGTTCCTGGCGTCGGGGGTGGCGCATGAAATCAACAACCCGCTTTCGGCGATTGCCATGGCGAGTGAATCGTTGGAACAGCGTACTGCGGCCTTGCTGACCCAGCTCGATCCTGACGAAGCTGAGGTGATTCGCAGCTACCTGCAAATGATTCAGGCTGAGTCATTTCGCTGCCAGCAAATCACTGCGCGATTACTGGATTTTTCGCGAGCTCGCGAAGCATCGCGCGAACAGACCGACGTGGCCCGCCTCGTCGGTGAGGTCATTGCCATCATGCAGGTGCTTGGCAAATTCCGTGACCGCAAAATTGAGTTCGTCGCCGACCAGCCCTGTTACGCCGAGGTCAACGGCGCCGAAATCAAACAGGTGGCGCTGAATCTTGCCGCAAACGGTCTTGAGGCGATGGGGCCCGGCGGCACGCTGCGCATCGAAATTCGCGAACAAACCGATCACCTGGTCATGAAATTTGCTGATGAAGGGTGTGGCCTGACGCCTGAGGTTTCAGAGAACATGTTTGAACCGTTTTTCACACGCCGACAGAATGGGCAGGGCACGGGCCTGGGTTTGTCGATCAGCCACCGGATCATCAGCCAACACGGTGGCACAATCGTGGCAGAAAGTCCCGGGGTAGGGCAGGGGACGACCTTCATCGTCCGGTTACCGCGGTCGACGACCGCGCAAAATGCCGCTTGATTCAATACGGTCGGCGGTAGAACACCCTGTTTCGTCAGTCCCGGCGATCCTGCCCAAAGCGCCTCAATCTGCGATCCAATCACCGCCCGCACGCGTGGCCAATTGGGATGGATCGAAGATACGCATTTTGCTACGATTCGCCCCCGTCAGCTCACGGCTGGCGGTGTTGTTTTGCATCTCATTTGATAACAATATGTTACGTCTTGCAATTGCTCTCCTGCGGGCTGCGATTTCTGCGGGCGGGCCCTTTCTATGGACGGCTCGCAGTGGCGACGCGAGCCCGGATTGTGAACAGTTCGTCATTTTCGCTCGGCCTCCAGGAAGGATCCTGAAACCGATGTCGCACCTGATCAAATGCTTTGCGTGCGGGCTGATTTCGCTGACTCTGATCGGGGGCATGAGGTCGGTAGCGTGGTCGCAGAGCACGGGCAAAAGCCAGCGGCCGATGCGACGTGCAACTGCGCCCGACCAGCAAGATGCACAACTTCCGACCCGTTCCAGTAAAAAGCCCGGGGCCATTCAACCGGTTGCCGCCGATGACGAATCGCCCGCTGCCGCGCCGAAGAAGGAACGGCCTCAACCGCAGGAACTGCGCGTCGAACCGGTCAGCCCCGAACTGCAAAACGTGCTCGAGCGCTGGGAAAAGGAATCGGCGAAAATTCAGTGGCTGAGCGGCGACCACGAACGGATTCATTACGACCATACATTTTTCGTCGAAAGCCGATCGGCGGGCCGTTTTGTGTATGAAGCCCCCGACAAGGGGCGTTACGAATTCGAAGGCGTGAAGATTGGCAAAGACGAAGTCTCGAAAAAACAGGGGCCAGACAAAAAGCCTTACAAAATCCAGTCGGGTCTTGCCGAACGTTGGATCTGCACCGGCAAGGAAGTCATCAAAATCAACGATGTCGACAAGACGTATGACGTGGTCGAGATTCCTGAAGATCAGCGCGGCGAGAAAATCATGGAAGGGCCGTTGCCGTTTCTATTCGGCATGAAGGCTGAACAGGCCAAACGCCGCTACCACCTGGAACTGCTCGACAAGCCCGACGACCCCCGCATCTGGATCTATGTCGTTCCTCGGCTTGAACAGGACCGAAGAAATTATCGCGAAGCGACGATCATTCTCGATGGCAAGTCGTTTCACCCGATCGCCGTGCGCATGATCGACCCGCGCGGCGCCGAAGAAACAGTTCACAAATTCAAGGGGGTTCGTGATACCAAGCCGATTTTCAGTCTCGGTAGCGACCCATTCAAATTCAACGCGAAGGGTTATCAACGCATCGTGCAGAAGGATGTGGGCGAAAGCGACACGGCTTCGCCGCGCACCGCCGATCAGCGACCTCCGGCAGCGCAGCCGAAGAGCACGAAAAGCACTGGCACGGCTGTAAAATCAGGCGCGGGCACGAGTTCGGCCGGTAAGAGCCGGCCGGCCACGAAGACGCAATGAGCTCCGCCGCCCACCGGTTCTCGCTGCGAATGTTCGGGCAATTCGCTTACACGATCAGTGATTCAAGCATGGGGCCATCGACGGTGCGCGGCGCGGCGGCATCGTGCCGTTCGGAGAATTCAACCGGCGCGTCGCCAGGCTGGTCGAGCAGTAACCTGTTGAGGCCGTCGAATGCAGCAACCTTGTAGCACTCGGCCATTGTCGGGTAGTTGAACACAGTATCGCGAAAGTAGTCGATCGTGCCGTCGAAAGCCATTACCGACTGGCCGATTTGAATGATTTCCGTGGCAGTTTCACCGATGCAATGCACACCCAGCAGCTTGCGAGTCGTGCGATGAAACAGGAGCTTCAGCAGCCCCTGCTGGTCGCCGAGGATTTGCCCACGGGCAATTTCGCGAAACCTCGCGACCCCCACTTCGTATGGTACGCGGGATTTGGTCAATTGCTCTTCGCTTTGCCCGACCATCGAAATCTCGGGAATCGTGTACAACCCATACGGCAGGTGCTGGAACTTGTGAAAGGGCTGGTCGAACGCATGGCACACGGCGCGGCGGCCCTGTTCCATCGATACGCTGGCCAATGCCGGAAAGCCCACAACGTCGCCAACGCCATAAATGTGCGGGGCCCACGTGCGCTGGTTTTCGTCGCACCATAACCGGCCGCGTTCATCGGGTTGCAGCCCGGCGGCGGGCAAGTTGAGGCCTTCAGTATCGCCCGTGCGGCCGACAGCAAACAGCACGCTCTCACTAATCAGGCGTTTGCCGCTTTCAAGTTGAATTGCCACCCGTCCTTCGCGCAATGCGTCGATGCCAATCACATCTTCGCCCAAGCGAAACATCATGCCCAGCGAACGGCAATGGTAAAGCAGTGCGTCGACAATTTCGCGGTCGCAAAATTCGAGCAACCGGTCGCGGCCATCGACGATCGTGACGCGAACACCCAGCGCAGCGAACATGATGGCGTATTCGATGCCAATCACGCCGCCGCCCACCACGACCATCGACCGGGGAATTGACTCGATTTCCAGGATTTCATCCGAATCGAAAACCCGTCTGCCATCAAACGGAATATTTGCAGGTCGGGCGGGGCGCGTGCCGCAAGCGATGAGAAACTTATCGCCCGCCAGATGCACATTGCCGTCGGGTTGCTCGACGACAACCTCATGTGGTCCGGCAAAACGGGCGTCGCCGCAATACAAGTCGATGCCGTTGCGGTCCAACTGATCGCCGATGACGTCCATTTCATTTTCAACGACTTGGGCGATTTGCCGTTTGAGGTCTTGCATCGTAAATCGGCGCTTATCGCGGTATCGCTCGCCGTATACGTCGCGATGCCGAAAGCCTGACAAGTGCAGAATCGCTTCACGCATCGTCTTCGACGGAATCGTACCCGTATGCAGGCAGACTCCTCCTACGCTGCGCGGGCGACGCTCGACAATTGCTACACGCTTTTTGAGCTTGGCCGCGGAAATCGCCCCTTTTTGCCCAGCCGGGCCGCTGCCAATGACCACCAGATCGTAACGCATGACACAGTTCCTCAAGCCTTGCGGCGGGAATATGCCAATCCCTCGGCGATTCGACGGCGACACATGGGTCGTGCAGCACTCTCCATGCCTGCATAAATTCTCCAAGTCATCATCGACCAGGCACAGACTGGGAGAGCCAGGATAAATCTACCGATTGCCTCGAAGCGGCAAAACAGCAGGGACTCTGCCGAATGAACGAACGAGGGCGAGGCTAACGGGGGATTGAGTTGTGCCGGTTGCAACGCCAAAATGAGCCAATGGCATCATCGATCTGCCGTCGGCGAGTTACCGCTGAATATTGCAGTTGGGCAAGGATTGCCTCAACGCTTCGACCCCTTGCGACGTGACTGTGGTTCGAGACACGTTGAGATATTTGAGAGTCGACAGGGTTTTCAGATGGGTCAGCCCGGCGTCAGTGACCTTGGTATTGCACAAATTCAAAATCTGCAACGCGGGCGCGGCTGCCACCGACACCAGCCCATCGTCGGTAATCAGCGTGCTGTCGAGGGACAAGGATTCGAGGGCTTTCATTCGAGCGACGATGTGCAGCGGGGTGTTGGTCATTGAGGTCGAGCCCCTGAGGGAAAGTTCCTTCAGGTTTTCCAGCCGGCTGATCGCTTGTACCCCAGCGTCGGAGACCTGGCACGAATCGAGGAAGAGATTTTCGAGCCGAGAATTTGGCGCCCACTGGGCAAAGCCTTCACCACGGATACTGGAACATCCATGAAGGTATAGCACCGTCAACTCTGTAAGAGGTGCCAGCATGACTAAATCATCGTCAGTCAGATCGGTATCGCGCAAATCCAGAAATTGAAGCAAACTGAGTGACTTCAAGCCGGCCAGTCTTCCATGAGTGGGGTGAAGCTTCAGTCTCAATCGACGAAGATTCGTCAACCGCCCCAGTCCTGCCATGTTGGCGTCCAACAATGTGGCACCCGCGAGATCGAGGCTTGTCAGTCTGTTGAGTTCGCGGAGCGGCAGCAGACTGTTCGCTTCGAGATTCAGCCCCGCAAGACTCAATTCTTCCAGCGACGGGAGTCGTGTCAAATGGGCCAGCCCAGGGCCTCGAACCAGCGTCGATTTGATGTACAATTTTTTCAGCCGCAGCAAGTCGGCCAGGTGTACCAACCCTTCGTCGGTAATCGCGGTGCTCTCCAGGTCCAGAAAATCCAGTTGGCTTAGCCCTACCAGATTTT
>JAJXXL010000201.1 GCA_021781115.1 Planctomycetota bacterium | reverse complement strand
AGCCCGGCGATGGCGGCTACCAGGCCCTGCTCCGCCACAAGGGGTAACGCCCTGCCCCATTCGCCGCCGCGCTCGCGGCGGCGCCTGGGGCCTCAATGCACGATGACACATGAGCCGAGTCGCCAGCGCGGTTCGCGGTGGCGTTTGAACAGTGTGGGGCAGCCCGGGCCGGTGACAGCGAAACGCTGGCGCAGCGTCGTGCCGACGCCCGCGACCGCGCGGTTCGAACGGGGGGGCGACGAGAAATCTCGCACAGAGGCGGCGGGTCAATCAGAATTCCGCGGCCGCAAGCTCACTCTGCGCGGCTGCTCACGGCCTGATCAGATCGCGGCTCGGCGGTGCGATGTTTTTCTTGGTGCTGGAACGCCACTCGCCACCGCGTTCCGCCGGGCAATGCCCGCGCGACGTCACCCGATGCGTGGCACATCGACCAGCGAAAAAACAATGACTTCCTCGCCGGTCACGGTGCTGATGTCATGGTGCATGCTCAGCACCTTCACGCCGAACACCTCGTGAACCAGCGATTCGAGCATGGGGCGGGCCAGCTCGACAAGTTGCCGGCGGACCTGCTTGACAAGATTGCGACCATTTTCGTGCGATGCCGATTTGGCAAGCTGTTGTTCGGCCAAGGTCAAATTGCCGGCGATCCGCACGAGCAGGAGGTCTTTGATCCAGTACGACTGGATCTGTTCTGACCGCCAACCAACATACTCCTTTTGAAAGCGAATGATTCCATCGCAAATCGCGGCTTCGCTTTCGGTTTGTGTCAGGGTTTTCGAGGGGCGTGCCTGCCGGATCTGGCGGGCTTTGCCAATCGGCAAACGCGACTCGGTTGCCTGAATTGCGGGCGCATCAAAGAGTGCGGGCGCGTGCGACGCCGGGGCGGCCACGACGCTGGCCAGCACGGCTTCGAGTTCGGTCAGTGCCACGGGCTTGAAAAGCACCGCATCGAAACCGGCTTTCAGGGCAAATGTTTTGTGCCCTGGGCCGGTATGCCCGGTAATCGCTACGATTTCGGTCGGCACGAATGCGGCCATTTGGCGAAAACGCTGGACGAGCTGGCAACCGTCGATGCCGGGCATTGCCAGGTCGACGAGCATCAGGTCGGGCCGAAATGCGGTCGCGACGTCCAGAGCCTGCATCCCACCGTAGGTCACATGCACCTGGTTGCCCAGTTCTTCCAAGAGCAACCCCAGGGTGTCAGCGGCGTCGCGATCGTCGTCAACGATGAGAACCCGGCGAATCGCTTTGGTTGTCGGCATGGGGTTCCTTCCATTATTCGGTTTGCGGCAGGGGGCGATGCCGAAATTGCAAATCAGTTGCTGCCCGGTGAGTGGGCGGGCGGCGGCGCCGAGACAGTCGCCAACAGTTCTTGTACCTTTTCGAAGTTGGCGGGCTTGACCAGGTGGTGATTAAACCCGGCATCTCGCGAACGCTGCTGGTCGGCCTGCTGCCCGTAACCGGTCATCGCGACCAGCACGACGCCCAGGAGCCCGGGTTGTTGTCGGAGCCGCATTGCGACCTCAAAACCGTCGAGTCCCGGCAGGCCAATATCGAGCAGCACGACTTGTGGCGGATCGGCGAGGGCCGCAGTTAGGGCCGTCGGGCCATCGAACGCCACTTGAACATGGTGCCCCGCCTCTTCCAGCAGCAACGCGAGGCTATCTGCCGCGTCCATATTGTCATCGACGACCAGGACGCGCAAGGGGAAGGGCAGCGGTTTAGAGGCCGCGGGGCCCGGCACGGCGGGTTCGGCAATGCCCGGTGCGGCGGTCGTCGGCAGGTGCACGACAAACTCGCTGCCCTGGCCCAGCTCACTGAACGCCTCGACTTTGCCGCCGTGCATTTCGACCAGCCGCTTCACCAGGCACAGGCCAATGCCCAACCCGCCCTGGGCACGGTCGAGCGAGCGTTCGGCCTGGGTAAACAGGTCAAATATGTGCGGCAACAATTCCGGGGCAATGCCCACGCCCGAATCGCGCACGCGCATCAGGGCCTCAGGGCCTGCCGGCACGATGCTGATTGCAATGTGGCCACCGTCGGCCGTGTATTTGGCCGCGTTGGTGAGCAGATTAACGACGACCTGTTCGAGGCGGGCGGCGTCGGCGAACAGCCAGATCGGTTGCGGCGACAGCGATACCGCCAGGTGATGCCGGCGCTGGTCCATCAGCGGCTGGATCGTTTCCAGCGCACGTTCGACAATGTGATTCAGCGCAGTCGGTTCCTGTTGCAGGTGAATTCGCCCGCTGGTGATCCGCGAGACTTCCAGCAAATCATTAATCAGCCGCGTGAGTTGCCCCACCTGGCGTTCAATGATGGTGCAGATCTTGTCGTGGCGCGGGTCGGCGGGCTTTTCGCAGCGGAGAAGTTGCATGGCATTGGATATGGGCGCCAGCGGGTTGCGGAGTTCGTGCCCCAGCATGGCCAGGAATTCGTCTTTGCGGCGGTGCGAATCAGCCAATGCCAGCGCCTGCTCCTGAAGCTGGTTTTCGAGGCGACTGCGTTCGGTGATGTCGCGAATGTTGCATTGAATCACAGCTTGGAGATCTTCATCATAGGTGTTGGCGATGACCTCGACCTCGACCCGCTGTTGCCGGTCTGTGACGAGCGGCAGGTGCTCGTAGCGGATGTACCCCTCGCGTTGCAGTGTGCGCACCGCGGCTTCATTCGCCGCTTTGTCGCTGAACAGGCCGATCTCCCACAGTTCCTTGTTCAGAAAATGATCGTAAGGATACCCCAGGAGCACGGTCATGAACGGGTTGGCGTCGTTAATCCTGCCGGTTTCGGCGCTCAGGATCAGAATGCCGTCTTTGGCTGTCTCGAACAACCGGCGATAGCGAATTTCCGTTTGTTTGAGGGCCGCCTTGGATGCCGCGAGTTCTTCATACTGCTCTTGCTGGCTCAGGTCGGTCACGAGCAGGCAGAAATTCTGCATCGGCAGCAGGCTGAGGGCGAGCGCTGCCGGAAAGTTGGTTCCGTCGTGCCGCTTCAGCCTGAACTCCTGCCGGGTCGGCAGGCTTTCGATGTTCTGCAACAGGCCAGCCCATACCGAATGGCCATTTTGCGCCAGCAGGCTGTCGAGCGTGTGTCCAATCACTTTTTCGACGGACATCATGAACAGCCCCGCGACACAGGGATTACAGTACAGAATGACGCCCTGCAAATTCAGCATGGCGACGCCTTGCTGCATCGCTTCGACCAGCAGCCGGTACGGGCGGTCGGCCCCTTCGAGCGTGTAAACGCTTTCGCCGGGAAGTGCATTGACGACGACGGCATCGATCAGGCCGTTACGGATCGCCTCGACGACCGCCTCAGCTTCTTCCAGGCGCAACTGCAGCCGCTCATTTTCTTCGAGCAGTTCAGCGATCGGTCGAGGCGGCAGCATGATGGTGGCACTCGGCGGCAAGCCGCGAATCAAGAGGCGATGTTCAACCCCAGGAGGATTTTTTTCTCGTCGGTCATGTCTCCGATGAACAACCGCTTCGGCGACGGGGCCTGCTTGACAAGCGTGGGGAGTACGACGACCTGCGCCGGCCGGGCCGCCTCGGGCTGCAAATACAGGTCGATGATCGTCAGGTCAAAGCGACCGGCCAGGCAGCGCTCGCAAAGGGCGCGAATGCGTTCGATGGCCCGCGTCGAACGGGGGGTCAGCCCCGCGACATACAGCCGCAGGACATACCGCTCTGGCGCGGGGCGCCCCTCCGGATCTTCCATCGCTCCGCCCGGACCTTCGGTGCGCGCCGGGTTGCACCTCATGATTGTGCCTCATTTTTCAGGGAGGACCGAAGTTGCAGGCCGACGAGCGTGCGCTCGGTGTCTGACAGGTCGCCAATGATCTTGCGGATCGGCTCGGGCAGCTTTCGCACCAGCGTCGGAATAGCCACGATCTGATCGTCGCTGGCCAGCCGGGGGTTTTCGAGCAGGTCGATCAGCTCGATTTCGAACTCGCCCGCCAGGTGCTCTTCGCAAATTCGCCTGAGGTTGGCAAACGCAGTGACAGACTTGGGCGTCTGCCCGGCGACATACAGCCGCAACTGCCAGCGTTTTGCCGCTCCCGCCGTCACCTGCCCATTTGATTTTGGCGGTCTTGTCATTTGCGAACCTTTCGGGGAGCGGCCGGGCGTCCATTCAAATCAGACTTGCGGCTCTGCGACATTGCGTTGCGGCTCCGTTCGGCAAGCTTGGCGTACTCCTGCTCGTCGGCGACGTCGCGTTCCAGTTCTTCGCGTTCGATTTGAACTTGCGACTGGAGCGCGGCGATTTGCGCCTCGAGCGATTGCTGCCGTAGCGACAGTTCTCGCCGCTTCCGCTCGATGTTTTGCTGGTGCTGTGCCTCGGCCGCGGCCGCCTTCGCTTCCTGGGCCAGCCGGGCCGAACCTGTGAGTACGCCTTCGGGGCCGAGATACACGTCGGTGAGCTGCACTCCGTGATCGGTCAGGAGAAATTCGCGAATCTGGTTGCTGTGGGCCATGCCCCGAGACTTGATAATGTACAGCCCCCGGTTGCGCTCGCCGTTGAGCTCAATGTCGCGCAGGAGCAGCCAGGTGTCGATCAGCGACGAAATGCCCAATTCCGTCTGTTCCAAGGGGCTGCCGGCATGATTCAAAGTGGTCAGCACGGCGGTGATTTCTCGGGTCTTCAGGTAATCGACCAGACGCATCATCATCGAACTGGCTTCGGAAGCCGTCCCGGCTGAGATGAAGTTCGTAATCGGATCGACGACCACCACGTCCGGTTGAAATGCTTCGACCTGCTTGTGAATGCCCGCCAGATGCATTTCCAGACCGTGCGTCGTCGGCCGGCCGGCGTGAATCCGCAGCGACTCCTGCTTGACCCACGGCCCCAAATCGAGACTGATGGATCGCATATTGCGCAGCAGTTGGGCTTCAGATTCCTCAAAGGAAAAGAACAGGCAGCGTTCGCCCCGGTGGCAGCAGGCGTTGGCGGCGTGGCAGGCAAGGCTGGTCTTGCCAATTCCCGCCGTGCCAGACACCAAAACACTGCTGCCGCGGAAAAACCCCGGTCCGCCCAGCATGGCGTCAAGGGCCGGGACGCCGCTGGAGATCCGCTCAGACAAGGCCTGGTGCCGCAACAGGATCGACGTGATGGGCAGAACCGAAATGCCGCCCTCGTCAATCAGAAACGGGAACTCGTTGGTGCTGTGCGACGAGCCGCGATATTTGACGATGCGCAAGCGGCGGGTCGAGATTTGCCCTTCGACCCGGTGATCAAGCAGCAGCACGCAGTCAGAAACGTATTCTTCGAGGCCGTGCCGCGTGAGCGAACCGTTGCCCCGCTCGGCCGTAATGATGGCGGTCACGCCCTTTTCCTTGAGCCAGCGAAACAAGCGCCGCATTTCCGCCCGCAGAATGGCGACGTTCGCCAGGCCGCTGAACAGCGTTTCCAGCGAGTCGAGTACGACCCGCTTGGCGCCGATCGAGTCAATCGCATACCCCAGGCGGATGAACAACCCTTCGAGGTCGTAATCGCCGGTTTCCTCAATTTCACTGCGTTCGATATGCACGTAGTCGACCGCCAGCATCTTTTTCTCAATGAGGTCGTCGAGATCAAAGCCCAGCGACCGAACATTCTGGGCCAGTTCCTCGGCGGTTTCCTCAAAAGCGATGAATACGCCCGACTCCTGGTGCCGCGTGGCGCCCCGCACCAGGAATTCGATGCCCAAAAGCGTCTTGCCGCAGCCCGCCCCGCCGCAGACCAGGGTGGGCCGGCCCTGCGGCAGCCCGCCGCCGGTGATTTCGTCAAGTCCGTGAATGCCGGTCGTGCACTTGGGCAAACTCGCGGGCGACGCCTTCAGTCTCGCTGCAGCCCTCGTCATGAGGCACTCCTTAAGGATTGGAAATCGGAATGCGCTCGCCTGCTCGGCAGAGTTCGCCCGCAATTCTTCCGGCCCCGCCAGCACTTGGCCTGCCAGACGATGCATCTGACGTTTCTTGCCTGCCGACGACCGGCAGGCGGCGGACAGGCTGCGGAGCTTTTCGCGAGAAATCTGATTGCGAGGCACAGGCTTCATGAACATCCTTGCTGGCGGGCAGCGCCCGCGCGGGAAGCCAAAGTACAAAAAAAAGCCGACGTGGCAGACCGCTTGGAAAGCGATCTGCCACGTCGGCTTACTCAACAACGAACCTCCCGGCGACACCGGGCTGTCCTTCACCTAGTCATCCGAACAGATTTCCTAATTATGAACGTTGAGCCGCAGAATTGCAAGACCGGCAACACATCAAACACTTTTTATTTTCCTTGAACAGCGGCCGCGCTACGATGAGCCGGGCAGCCGGCCGCTATGCCGGATGATCGGGAATTGCCGGGCCCTACCCACGCGTTCGCTGTTGTCGCCCCGACGACGCAACGACGGTGACCCGCGGTGGCCATGCGGCCAGCAAAGGGCGGCATCGTCATGTACAACTACCAGCAGCATAATGAGTTACAACGCGGCTGACGATGCGACCCCATGCGCCCGCGCGGGCTCTGTCAGGTAGCAGATGGCCACGGGAGCGCAAGAAGAGCCGCGTACAAAGTCTGCGGTTTGCGGGTTCCTCGCGAACCAGACAACGGGCGGGCAACTGGCGTCACTCACGTTGGGGTTTCGCTGCGGGTGGCCGGGTCGTACAGCCAGCAAAGGGTGACATCGTCATGTACAACTACCAGCGGCATAACGTGTTGCAATGCGGCTGACGACGCACGTCCGAATTTGGCGGAATGCGTTTCGCAATCCGCAGGATAAGCGATGTTCCAAGGTCGGCACCGAACCATCACGATTTTTGAATGCCTGGGATTCGCGTTTTCTCGGTGTCGATTTCAAGAATCCTGGCTGGTGAACGAGCAGTACCGTCGCACGTCGCGGTTGCCACAACAGCGGTCACGAACTATTTCCTCAATTGCCTCATAAAACCATTGATTGCAAAGAATTGCTCCCTTGACGACGACATGCCCTGTCAACCCGTTAGGCCGCGCGGACTTCGACCGCAGCGTGACCTTGAGAAGTGTGCGTCGCTCGTAAGGTCTGCGGGACAAGCTGCGGCAAAGATCACAATCGGTCGGATGGAGGGTGTTCAGGTTATCGATTTCTCGACCGCACGTTTCAAGAATCTGGTCAATTTCGAGGATTTCAATTGTCAATCCAGCAGCCTCCTCGATTGGGACCGTCGCCCTCATTTTATCGAGGATTGCTGTCAGATCGCGCGAAAGACACGATTTCCCCGCGCCCTGCTTGCCAGTCACGATCATGATGAGCGACATCGTTTGATCGCCCCGGAGCCAGTTGAGGAATCACGGCCCGGCGTCGTGTTCGCGGAACTTGCTGCCGTAGCCTTTGGCGGCGATGCGGGCTCCGATTTCCTCGTAAACGGCCGGGTCGTGGGGGGCCCAGGTCGCCAGGCCATCGACGTAGCGGTTGAACATGCAGAACATCGCAGCGATCAGCACGGTGTCGTGAATCGCCTTGTCGTCGGCGCCCGCGTCGCGGGCGCGGCGAATCTGTTCGTCGCCGACAAGCCGCCCATCGCGGCGAACCCGGTCGGCGATTTCCAGCAGGGCCTGCATTTTTGCGTCGACTTGGGCCGTGGTCACGTCGGCCAGGATTTCGCCCATAACCCCACAATGTTCGCCGAGCAGGTGGCGTGCGGCGGCGGCGTGAGAGTTCGTGCAGAAGTAGCATTCGTTGCCGTGCGAGACGTAGGTGGCAATCATTTCGCGCTGGGCAAGTGAAAGCGACGACGGCCCGCGCATGACCGCGTTGGCCAGGCCGTCGAGGTGGCGTTCGCTTTCACGATAAACCGTCAGCGGTCCGATGATTCCGGGCACTCCGGCGGGCAGATCAATATGTGGCATGAGGAATTCTCCTGGAAGGTCTCGCCTCAATTGCATAAAGCGTCGTTATTCGCGGCGCGGTTCGGGCCCTGTTGTAGCGCGGTCGAGCAGCGTCATGACCAGCGCCTGTTCCATTTCACCGGTCTTGAAGCCGAAAGGCCCGCGGCCCCCCTTGTAGGCCACCTGACCGGCACAGTCGATAACGTACAACCGGGCAGGCATCCCGCTGTACGCGTTGCCCGTGGGGTCGTTGATTTCGTCGACCAGGAGCGGCATCGTCGGCTTCAACCGCGCGGCGCATTGCGCCGCCACGGCCACGCGCTCTGCGTACGTCTTCGGCTGGGTGGCCTGCACGCCCACACGCTCGTTGGAAATCATCCGCCAGCCGTCGGTCGGGTGCGCCTCGCGCACGTAAATGGCGAGAAACACAGCTTCGTCGGCGAACCGCCGGGCCGCTTCCTCGACGCCGGGAAACATCGACCGGAACGGGGCACACGTGTAGTTGCCGAACACCAGGACAACGGGCTTCGCCCCCACGACGTCGTGCAGCCGAATCGTCTGGCGGCCATCCAGAGTCTTTAAGGAAAAATCGGGCGCGCGGTCATTGATTTGGGGGCCTTCGTTCATCGATCCAATTTCGCCGGAAAACAGGCCGCGAATCAAAGATCGG
>JAJXXL010000309.1 GCA_021781115.1 Planctomycetota bacterium | reverse complement strand
GCGTGCGATCAGAGCGTGGGGGAAGCTGGGTCGGGCCTGCCGAACTCTGCCGCAGTTCGCACCGCTGGGGTCGCCCGCCGCTGGCACGGGGGCGGTGCCTGGGATTCCGGTGTGTCCGCGACGTGCCGCCGACAGACGATTCGCCTTTCCTGCTCTTTCGGCCGATCCGGGCGCGGAAGCGCGCATGAACGCCGCGGACTGCCCGTGTGTTCAAAGGCTGGTCTTGAAATGCATAACAATAACACTTGGAACCGTTGTCGACCGGTGTTAGTGTTGGGGCGTATGCCTGCTGCGCCCCCCCTGCTCGTCGATCCAGCTCATTGGAACCGGAACTCGGCGGTCAAGCAGTTCATCGTCGCCCATCGAACCCGAACCGTGCCCTGACTCGGCTTGGTCTCACCGACCCCGCACACACAGGGGGGGATATTAGCATTCACTCCGCATTGCTTAAAAACTGACGCATCCGGTCTGGCCAACGGAGCCTGACTCAGTTCAAACCTGTGAAAACAACTCAGCCCACGGTCATTTTTACCCGCACAATCGCGAAAGACTATGCCGCCGGGTTCTCGACAGCGCATCAAATTCATCTGCAGTTCCGAAAGTTTGCAACGCCGCGCGAATCCGTTTCGGAAGCAACAACCTCACACATCAGGCCATAATAACCGGCGAATTGGCAGAAGCTCCGGCCGATTTTCCGCATCAAGTCGTAAGCTGAATTGTCGCAGGATCGCGTACAATGTGACGAAATGTGCAATAATGCAAATTCCAATCCGTTCTGTCATTGGACGATTTTTCCCCGCGCAGGCCGTCGAGAGAGACAACTATGTCGGTGATCAAGGGGCGAGCTGCGTTCATCGCCATCCTGTTTTTCGCCGCGCTGCCCGCCGGGGCCGGTTGGGCGACGGATCCGCCGCCGGGAACCGCACCGATTGGCGGGCGATGGTACCTGCGGGCCGGCGAGCGGGATGTCTATCTTTATCGCGATGGCGAGGAATTTGTCGACCTGTTTTCATACCATGTACGCGATTCCAATCGCGACGGCATCGACAATGTGCGGCTCGGCCATGACGACCGGTTTTTGATTCTCCGCAGTCAGGGGTACCCCAATCACCCCACGGCGCTGTTTCCGAACAGCGGCAACCCCAATACGATCCGCGTACAGAATTTTCTGTTTCGGCTGCCCTTGGCGCCCAAGGTTGCCGGAAAAATCACGCGTGTGCCGATGGGGCCGATCGGCGTGGCATTGAACGGCGTGGTATTCTTCAACCCGTTTGAAGCGGGGGGCATGAATGCTGTCGAGGGGTATTCTGAAGTCTGGCTCGACTCGTGCTGCGGGCATCCTCAGCAAGAGGGGGTGTATCACTATCACAAGTACCCCAGTTGCCTCAAGTCGCCCTTCCCCGACGATGGTCTTCGGCATTCACCGGTCATCGGGTTTGCATTCGACGGCTTTCCTGTGCATGGCCCGTATGAAGAAGCGGGCGTCATGGCCCGCGACCTGACGGGTCGAGTCGCCCTCGACGTTTGCAGTGGTCACTCCGATAAGCTGCGCGGCTATCATTACCATGTGACTCCGGGCCGATTTCCTTACACGTTTGGTGGTTATGCCGGAGCACCAGAACCATCGAACAATCATCAACTGAATCATGCGGGCGGAGGAGCGATCAAGAACAACGCCAGCGGCAAAAGTCGCATTGAGAACGTGATCGCGGCGATTCGACCCGGTACGGCCGCACGCGGCGGCCTGCGAACACTAACGGTCGAATTGGCGCCACATGAATTCCGCCGCGGGAAACTGCCCGCCGAAAAGCCCGAATGGTTCCAGATCGGCCCGTTCGAAGCCAAAAGCATGCAGCGCAATGGCAACCTGTTGACGGTCGAAATTGACATTCCTGCCGACGCGCCGCTGGGGGTCATGCTCGATTGCCATCTTGAATTCGCCGCGACCGCTGGCGGCGAACGGCTTGTTTTCAAAAAGAATGATTCGTTTCGCGTCATTGAATAACCTGAACGTTGGGTCAAAAGGGGCGGGCTTTGCCCCCGTCGCCCTGCCGGTTTTTCGCCGCATCGTCCGCCTCCCGTGGCCCGCAATTGACTTCCAATCTTCGCCTCACTTCCCCAGGAGATGCTGCTTATGAAACGCTGGATCTGGACATTGACCACACTCGTCGTGATTGGCGTGGCGACTGCCTCGGCCCAATCGCCAGGAAACCGTGGTGATCGCGGCAGGCCGGAAGGGCAGCCGGGTGACCGCGGCGGCCCCGACGGACCAGGCCGCAATGGGCCGCCCCCGCCAAACCCGATCGTCGCGGCGCTTGACGCCGACCACGATCATGTCATCTCGAGCGATGAAATCAAGAACGCTTCAGCGGCGTTGCTGACGCTCGACAAAAACAGTGATGGCAAGTTGACCGAAGACGAGTTTCGCCCCGGCCCCGGGCGCGGCGGTCCAGACGGTGATCGACCGAACGGGCCAGGCGGGAATCGGAATGCACGAGGCAGCGGCCTCGGAAGCTCCAAAAATGCACCAGCGCGGGGTGGAAACGACGCCCGGCGCGGTTCAAGCGGCCCCGGGGGCGGTCCTGGTGGTCCTCCCCCGAATACCGATCGGTTTGTCGCGCACGCCATGTCCTTCGATGCCGACAAGGACGGCAAGCTCAGTCAGCAGGAACTGGCCCGGTTCGCCGAAGAAATGCAGCGCAACCCGCCGCCGGGCGGCCCGCGCGACCCCGCCGGTCGTCCGAATGACGAAGAACGCCCCGAGCGCCCGCGTCGACCTGAATGACCTGACGAGATCAGGAAAATACCGCCCCAAGCTTCGCAGCAGGACTTAACGTCAAGTCAGTACAGCGGATCCGCCAGCGCGCGGCCCCAGGGTCGCGCGCTGGTTTTGCGCGCAATGCCGACAAACGTCGCGCAGGCGGTTGGGGTTGGCAAGCGGATTTCCGGCAGGCGATGCCTGACTTCTTGATTTCGATTCGTGTACGCTGTTCAATGAACCAAACATTTCCGGGCATCGGCTTCCAGCCGAATTCGACCGCTTCCGCTTGTAAGGCGTATGCATCATGTGCGAGCCGACTTCCACCCCGGTTGACCAGCCCCCAACCGCGCTGGGCACATTGGCCGTTGACGGTACCCGGCAAATGCGACCGCGATCGCTGGCAGTACGACTGGTAATTTTCGCTATGCTGCTGGTCGTCGTCGCGATGGGTGTCACGAGCCGCTTGGGCTACGTGGCCCTGCGCGACCTGCTGCAGGGTGAAGTTCAGGCGCGGTTAACTCTGGCTGCAAGCGATCGTCGCATGCAATTGGCCGCGTACAGCACGCAGCAACGCGGGCGGCTTGCGCAAATCGCCAATCGCATTCGGTTGCGAGAACTCCTCGACCGGCCTGCGGCGGGTGCAACGGCTGAATTCACCGAATCGCTGACCCAGGTGCTGCGCGACGAGGTCGAAGGAACCAGCGACCTGCGAGTATTGGTCATCGCCGCTCCCGATGGTAAGGTTATCGCGGCGACCGACTCCACCCTGGTCGGCGAGAGTCTCGCTGCCGACCCCGATTTTCAATTGGGACGCATGCGGGTGCACATCGCAGCGCCGCGCCAGTCTGCGGTCGGGGTGCGCATCAAACTGGCGGGGCCGATTGGCAGCGCCGCCGGTCCGATGCGGAGCGTCTTGCTGGCCGACTTCGATGCGGAGTCGTTCGTGCGGATACTGACTGACGTCAGTGGATTGGGCCAAACGGGTGAACTGCTCGTGGGCCGCCGCCAGGAGGGCCGCCTGTCCTTCCTCATACCGCCCAGGACGGGAAGTCGGCCTGCAGCCCCGGCTGACGAATTCTCAACGCTGGATCGGGCGGCGGCGGGCGAAAGCGGTTTTCACGCCGCAACGTTCGGAGGCGTGGCCGTCGTGGCGGCATTTATGCCAGTCGAATATGACCCGGGTGTACAACCGGGGTGGGGGCTGGTCGCCAAAATCGACGAAGCCGAAGCGTTTGCGGCGCTCGATCGTTGGGTCCGACGTCTTTGGGTGGGCATGGCGGCGGTGGCCGTTGCTGGATTGATCGTCACGGGCGTTGCAGCCCAACGATTGCAGCACCGCTGGCAGAAACTGCTTGCTTCTGCGGCCCGAGTTGCTCACAACGCTCCGGCAAACATCGGTGCGACGACCGCAGCGGAACCAGTCGCTGCGGGCATGGCCACGAGTGACCCCGCCGATTCGCGGTCGGCGACTGGCGTCGCGATGCTCTCCGGGCGGCAAACCATGATTTCTGAGCCGATTCTTGAAAGCATTGCCGATGGCATCGTCGTGGCCGATGAGCAGGGCCGGTTTGTCGTGTTCAACTCGGCCGCGGCCCGCATGCTGGGGCGGGGCGCCACCACCGCCGCGCCCGCGGCGTGGAGCGAACATTTCCACCTGTTCCTTCCCGACGAAACGACACCATTTCACTCGGAGAATCTGCCGCTTGTGCGGGCACTGCGCGGTGAAACTGTGCGTGAAGCCGAGGTTGTCGTGCGGCTGCCCGACCGGCCCGACGTGGTCTGGCTGAGCGTGAACGCCTCGCCACTGATTGATGAATCAGGCCACTCACACGGTGCCGTGTGCATTTTTCGCGATGTCACCGAGGGCAAGCGCGTGGCATCGGCGCTCGATCAGGAAAAGCACCTGCTGACGACGCTCATGGAGCACCTGCCCGACAGCATTTACTTCAAAGATGCCGAAAGCCGGTTCGTGCGGATCAGTCGCGGCCTGGCGAACCGTTTCGGTCTGGCCGACCCGGCCTTGGCCGTGGGCAAGTCAGACCGCGACTTCTTCACCGAAGAGCACGCCCGGCAGGCCCGGCAGGACGAGCATGAACTGATGCGCACCGGGCAGCCGGTGCTGGGCAAGATCGAAAAGGAAACCTGGCCCGACGGGCACAGCACTTGGGCGGCGACGAGCAAACTGCCGCTCCACGACCTGCACGGCCGCGTCGTGGGCACGTTTGGAATTTCACGCGACGTGACCGAGCAGAAGCGCGCCGAAGAAGAATTGCAACATAACGTGCAGCGCACGCAGCTCATCATCGAAACGGCCAATGACGCATTCGTGGCGATGGATAGCACCGGCTTGATCATCGACTGGAACCGCGCCGCGGCCCGGGTGTTCGGTTGGTCGCGCGACGAGGCACTGGGACGACCCGTTGCCGAACTGATTGTGCCCCCGCCGTTGCGCGAAGCGCATCGTGCGGGAATCGCGCGGCTGCTGGCTGGCGAACCGCCGCGCATGCTGAACGAGCGCATCGAAATTGCGGCGATGCGACGCGACGGCACTGAGTTTCCTGTCGAAATCACGATTACCCGGCTTCGCGATGACGAGTCTTCGACCTTCAACGCATTCCTGCACGACATCACACAACGCCACCGCACCGCCGAAGCGCTGCGTCAGGCCAAGGAACTCGCCGAATCGGCCAGCCGCGCGAAAAGTGAATTCCTGGCCAACATGAGCCACGAAATCCGCACGCCGATGAATGCGGTGATTGGTATGACTGAACTGGTGCTTGACACGCAGCTTTCCTCCAACCAGCGCGAATATCTGACGATCGTTCGCGAATCAGGCGAAGCCTTGATGGCGGTCATCAACGATATTCTCGATTTTTCCAAGATCGAGGCGGGCAAACTCGACCTCGAGCGCATGATGTTTGACATTCGCGAAAGCCTGGGCGACGCCATGAAGCTGCTGGCTGTTCGCGCTCACGCCAAGAACCTCGAACTCGCCTGCCATATTGCGCCCGACGTACCCAACCGCCTGCTGGGCGATGCCGGCCGCCTGCGGCAAATCGTGATGAACCTCGTGGGCAATGCGATCAAGTTCACCGAGTGCGGCGAGGTTGTACTCGATGTGTCGTGCGCCGAACGCACCAGCGACGGAGTCGGGCTGCACTTATGCGTCAGCGATACGGGCATTGGCATCCCCCACCACAAACAGGCCGACATTTTCAAGGCGTTCGAGCAGGCCGACAGCTCGACAACCCGGCGGTTTGGCGGTACGGGCCTGGGGCTGACGATTTCGAGCCGGCTGGTAGAACTCATGGGCGGGCGCATCTGGCTCGACAGCGAGCCGGGCCGGGGCAGCGTCTTTCATTTCACGGCGTGGTTCAGCCTGCCCGCCGATGCCGACATCGAACTTTACACGCCGTCGCGGGTGATGATCGCGGGCTTGCGCGTGCTAATCGTCGACGACAACGCCACAAACCGCCGCATCCTCGAAGAAATGCTGGGCAACTGGGGCATGGCGCCCACCTCTGTCGCCGGCGGCGCCGCCGCCCTTGAATCCGTGCGCAAGGCTCGTATCGCCGGCGCACCGTTTCAGCTGATTCTGACCGATGCCCACATGCCCGACATGAACGGGTTTACCTTCGCCGAACACCTCGGTCAGGACGGTGAATTGCAAGGCGCCGTCGTGATGATGCTCACGTCGGGCGGGGCCAGCGGCGACGTCGCCCGCTGCGAATCACTGGGCATTTCGGCCTACTTGTTGAAGCCGATCAAACAGTCGGACCTGTTCGACGCCATTGTTTCAGTGGTCGACAAGGCGCTGGCGCGCGAGCACGCGCCGCTGTCGTTGCCGCGTGCGGCCGATCCTGTCGCCGGGGTTGCTTTGACTCGCCCGCTGCGCGTGTTGCTGGCCGAAGACAGCCTCGTCAACCAGAAGCTGGCCGTGGGGCTGTTGTCGAAGTGGGGGCACACGGTGCGTGTGGCTGACAACGGGTGCGCTGCGGTTGCCGCATTCCATGCTGAACCGTTCGACCTGATTCTCATGGATGTGCAAATGCCGGAAATGGACGGCTTTGAGGCGACCGCGGCGATTCGCAATGCCGAACGGGCGACCAACCGCCGCACGCCAATCATTGCAATGACGGCCCACGCCATGAAAGGTGACCGCGAGCGCTGCCTCGAAGCCGGCATGGATGGCTACGTTTCCAAGCCGGTTCAAGCTCAGAAACTCAGCGAGGCGATTGCCTCGCTGTGCGCACCATCGGAGATTGCCGCCACGGTGGGCGCAGGTGACGCGACGCTGTCGGTAGCGCCACCGCCCGCTTTTCTGCCGATTGACGAAGCCGAACTGCTCTCGCGATTCAACGGCGATCAGAACCTGCTTCGCGAGTTGATCGCGGTTTACCTCGAAGTCTCCCCCGGGTTACTGAGAGATTTGAATGAAGCCGTTTCGCGGCGTAACAGCCAGGCGGTCGAGCGTGCCGCGCATCTGCTCAAAGGCACGGTCGCTAATTTCGCCGCCGAAGCGGTGGCCGACCTGGCGCTGAAACTCGAATGTATGGGGCGAAACGGCGACTGGGGACAGGTCGATGAAACCCGTGCCGCGCTTGAAACCGCCGTCGTGCAACTCGCCGCGGCGCTGAAGGCGTTTGACCGCGAAGAGTAAGCTCGCTGTCATTGCAGGCAGCCACGGGCCAGAATCGGCCAGACAACCTCCAGCCGGTCATTGCGAAAACCGTAGAATTCGTTGTGCAGGACCGTCGTGAAATCGCCATAGCCGACGACGAGTTCCAGCTTGTCGCCAATCTTCAGGTCGCGTGCGCGCGGGCCCAGCGTCAGTTCGCAATGCTCTGCGCTCAACCGCGTCACTTGGGCGTCGGCGAGTCCGGCGACAAACGGCAATGCCACATCGGGGTTAAGGGTTTTCCGCCCGGCATCGAGTACGGCGCGCTCGAGCGTGGGCCGACTGACCACCGTGGCTAGCACTGTCAGTGCGAACTCGAGATCCGCCACATGGCATTTGTCGCGGTAAAAAGGGTCCATAAAGATCCCCCCGCCCGCCTGAACTTCCGTCACGCCGTGGCAGTGCACAGTGTGCTGGTAGGAGCCCGTGCCGCCAGCGCTTACGATATCGCACGCGATTCCCGACTTTAGCAGTGCGTCACGGCACCCGGTCAGGACACGCATGCATTCGCTAATCCGAGCATTTTTTTCCTTGGGATCGGCGACTTGAAGCAAATGCCCTTCGTAACCCATGACCCCTGCAAGCGTTACCCCCTCGAGCCGGTCGATCGCCTGCCCCAGGGCCAGCGCATCAGCACCGGGACGCACGCCCACCCGGTCAAGCCCGAGATTGATTTCAATGACCACACGCGACGACACGCCCCGCAGGCGGCACAACGCCGCGAGCGGCTCGACCTGCGCGAAATGGTCGCAGGCAACGATCGGTCGGGCCTGCCGACACAGTGCTGCGACGCGCTCAAGCTTAGGTTCGCCCACGATCATATTCGCGATCAGCAGATCGTGCACGCCGGCTGCGGCCAACACTTCGGCTTCTGACACCTTGGCGCATGTTGCGCCAATTGCTCCAGCGGCCAATTCAAGCTGCGCAATCGCCGGAGTCTTGTGGCATTTGGCGTGCGGCCGCCAGGCGACGTTGTGTTGCCGACACAAAGCCGCCATCTTGTCGATGTTCGACTGCATCTTGTCGAGATCAATACACAAGATCGGCGTGTCGAGGTCATGTTTGCGAGTTCCCA
>JAJXXL010000085.1 GCA_021781115.1 Planctomycetota bacterium | reverse complement strand
AGCCCATGCGAACGAAGAACCGGCGAAAGATCGTCAGCGCCATCAGCGGGGGCAGGGCCAGCAGGTAAAACAGCACCAGCCCGATACCCACCCCTTCGCGAAGCAGAATCGTCAATATCTGCCGCACGGAACTCGCGTCGGTTCCGGCCGAGGGCAGCTTTTGCTTCAGCTCATGCAACCAGAACCACTCCGACAGGTTGATGTTGTTCAACACTTCAAGTTTATGCACGTCCCACGGTTCATAAATACCAAAGAAGTTCCAGTTTGGCCCGCGCAGAAACGTACCGAGAATGATCAGCCCGATCCACAGCGGCAAGAAACCGAACATGAACGTCGTAATCGAAAACTTGCGCTCGTTGAACGTGTAATACCCGTTGCCCAGCTTGTTGAAGTCAATGTACGGCAAGGCCATCAGCCCCAGCAGAATCACGCTGGGCAACACCACACCTGCCATCCAAGGGTCGTAGTACACCAGCATTTCCTGCAACCCCAGAAAGTACCAGGGCGCTTTCGAGGGGTTGGGGGTCTTGACGCTCGACGCCGGCTCTTCGAGCGGCGCCTGCAGGGCCACGCCCCATGCCACGAGCAATGCCGTGACCGCCACCATCGCGATCAGCTCGGTGTACACCAAGTCGGGCCACACCAGCACCTTGTCGTTGTTTTCCTGTTCAAACAGCGGGCGGCCTTCGCGGCGCCGCACGTCGTTGTCGACCGCCCGGCGGAAATACAGCCAGGTGAAGAACGCCACAATGAACAGCATCGACACGATCGGCACGTTGTCAGGCTTGCCCACGATCTGACGGAAGTCGTAATCGGTCAGGCTGAGCGCCATGAACAGGATCATGCCGTTCAGAACCAACCAGGCCACAGTGGGTTTCACCAACCACTCGCGAAGCCACAGCACAGCGCTGAACAGCGCAATCGAAAACACGAAATAGGCCACCGGGTTGGCCATGGAATCGACGACCGATCTGACGCGTAATGGCATGCGGATCAGAAAGTCCTGCGGACCCGAACCGCCCGTCACGTGGGCCACGCCCAGCATGATCAGCATGGCGCTGTACAGCGCCCAGGCGCTGACCTGCCCGGTGGGGTGGTGTGCCTTGGCGGCGCGAACAGTCCAAACGCAATTCATGCCTGCCAACAGCAGGTACAGCCAGCCCAGGCCCTGAATGACGCTTGGCGTGAGATCGGGATGGTGCGACATGCTCTACAACCACTACTCTTGAACGGGACCTGAAACATCCACGGGCAACGGCTTCGTGAACTCGCGCGGTGCGGCAGTTTGCCGGGGCGGCCGCGCTCCGCCAGAGGCTACAACGGCTGGCTGATGCCGCCATCCTTCCGCACCCGCCAGAAGTGAATCGCAATCAGCCCGGCGGCAACCAGCGGAATCGCCACACAGTGCAGAATGTAAAACCGGTTCAACGTCGACTCGCCGACAAATCGCCCACCCAGCAGGATAAACCGGGCGTCGCTGGCATTGGTGATCAGGTCAAACCCGCCCAGGTTGAGCAACTGGGCGCCCGGCCCTTCGTGCCCCAGAAACGGCGTGGCGCGGGCCATGTTTGAACCGACGGTGATTGCCCAGATCGCCAACTGATCCCACGGCAACAGATACCCGGTAAACGACAGCAGCAGCGTCAACACGAGCAACAACACGCCGATGACCCAGTTGAACTCGCGCGGCGGTTTGTAACTGCCAGTCAGAAAGACGCGATACATGTGCAGCCAGACGGTAATCACCATGGCGTGTGCGCCCCAGCGATGAATTTCGCGCATGATGCCCAGGGTCGTTACGTCGCGCAGGGCGAGAATGTCGTTGTATGCCCATTCGAGCGTGGGCCGGTAATAGAACATCAGCAACACGCCCGTGACCGTTTCGACCAGAAACAGGAAGAACGTGATTCCGCCCATGCACCAGGTGTACGACAGCGCAATTCCCTGCTGCTTGACCGACACCGGGTGCAAATGCAGAAAGAAATTGGTGAGCATCACCACCACGCGGTTCCGGCGGTCAATCGGCGCCGGATGCCGGAAAATGCTCTTCCAGATCTGCGAATCGCGAATGTAGTCACCGACCGACATCTATCAGACTCCTGCGGTGCGATCGCCGGGCGTCGCACAATGAAATCACCGGGCGGGGCGTTTCACCCGCCACACCCCATCGGGCCGCACGACCCGCGCCGCATCAGCCGCTTGCCGAACATCCCACCGTCGAAAATCCCAACGCCACATTTCCTGACCAAATCCAAGACCCGGCACAACCCGCGCCACCAACCCGGCACGGCTCAGGTAATGGCAACATACGAACTGGTCGATTCCCACTGGCCCATTTCTTCCTGGAACTTGAGGCTTTTGTCGACCTCCAGCATGCCGTCTTCGGCCACGCGAATCCCGGCCCGCTCGAGCGGCCGCGGCGCGGGGCCTTCAAAATTAATGCCGGTAATGTAGAACCCCGAGCCATGGCACGGGCACTTGAATTTCTGTTCGCCTTCGAGCCAACTCGGCGTACACCCCAGGTGCGTGCACACCGCAATCAGCGCGCAGATCGTATTCTGCCCCTTGTACTGGTCGGTATGCACAACCCAGATCCCGTACTGGGCCACCCACTTCGTCGCCACAGTCCCCAGATCATAATCGCTGGGCGGACCGATCTTGAATTTACGCGGCGGTTCCGTCAGCACGTTTGGCAGCATGAACCGCGCCGTGCCCAGGGTTGCCGCAGCAGTTGCCGTGGTGAACATCGTCCACGCCGCCGCGAACGGCGTAGCAATCGGGGCCAGCACGGTCGCCGCTATGGCCGACAGCACCGAACGCCGCTGTTCAACAACCACCGGCTTCTTGGCAGGCAGCGGCTTTTGCGGCACTGTCGGCAACTCGGGAGCCTCAGCATCGCCGGCAGCCCGAACCGCAGCCCCAGCCCCCGGCCGCACCGCAGCCAGCATTTCGCCCACAGAAAGCTGCGGCCCCTCGGCCGCTGCCGCCGCAGTTTTTGGCGCCGCCTTGGCCGCCGGCTTCGCGGCCGCAGGGGCAGCACTGGCCGCGGCTGGCGCTGCCGCACCCGCCGCCTTGGCGGCGCGAGCCGCCGCCAGAATGTCGGCCGTCGATTTCGGCTTCGCGCCCCCGGCAGCAGCCGCAGCCGGCTTAGCCGCAGGAGTGGCCGGCGCCGCGGGCTGGGCCGTGGCCCCGCCGGCCTTGGCGGCACGCGCCGCCGCCAGAATGTCGGCCGTCGACGACGGCTTGGCAGCCGGCTTCACTGCGGGCTTATCGACTGGCGCCGCCACAGGCGCGGCAGCCTCGCCCGGCACTGATTCGGCCGGCACTGATTCGGCCGGCGCTGGCTCAGGCGCTGGAGCTGCCGCCGCGGGCGGCGGAGCACCACCATCGGTGGCTTTGCCGGCCGCGGCGCGGGCTGCGGCCAAGATGTCTTTTGTGCTCAGCTTCTTCGGAGCACCACCCGCTGCTTCATCTCCCATGACAGTCTCGCAGTTCATTCTGCCTGGAATTTTGGGCGACCGCGCACTTCAGCGGCCAGCCACACGACGATTTTCTCAACCACGCGCTACGGCCAACTCGCGCCGGGCGGGAAGAATAACCTCAATAAAACCGGCCGCCGGGTGACCGGCAACCATCACACAGGAACTGACCGGTTGCGTGGCCCGATATGCATCGGACACGCAGTCGATCGTCACGGGCGGCTGATTCACTGCCAGATTCTTGCAAGATCGCCGCCGCCTGACAACCGTGAATGCCCACCCGCGCCGACTTTTCTCAGAAGCTGGAAAGCCGCAGAATTACAGTTTCCCGGCGATGAGAATTGCCGGCCCGCATATTGCCGCGCTCGGCCCCCGCGCCTGTTCGTAAGCCACGCGTCGGCCTCTGGTTTCCCTCCGCAGCGTTCCGTGCGTAAAATGGGTGTTCCGGTCGGCCCCGCACCGGCGGGCGGGTGGCGCATACGCCCGCAGAAACCATTCTGGAGAGCTCAGGTGGCGACTCATCACGACTCGAACCCGCGAAATTCCGCCCACGAACGCCTCGACGATTGGGAGGACGACCTGTTGCGGCGGTACCCCCCGTCCAACGGCCCGGCGAGTCATCCTGCGGTCAAGGCAGGGCCGGCCCCCGAGCCTGCCGGGTTTCGCGATTATCAGAAGGAGGCCCGGGCCAGCGTCCGGGAATTCTATCGACTGAACCACGCGCGGCAAACGTATGACTTCGTGCAGGCCAAGCGGGCCGATTACCTGCGACTTTCCCGCCGCCGCATGGGAATTTGGGAGGCGATGGAGTTCCTCAACACGCTCGTTGACGACAGCGACCCCGATACGGATCTCCCCCAACTCGAACATCTCCTGCAGACGGCCGAGTCAATTCGTGCCGACGGCCACCCACGCTGGTTTATCCTCACCGGGTTGATCCACGATCTCGGCAAAGTGCTGTGCCTGTTCGGCGAGCCGCAATGGGCTGTGGTGGGCGACACATTTCCCGTGGGGTGCGCCTTTTCGCAGAAGATCGTGTTTTCGGAATTCTTTGCTGAAAACCCTGATTGCCACGCCCCCCGCTTTCAGTCGGCGTGCGGCATTTATGCCCCCGGCTGCGGTCTCGATGGCGTGACAATGTCATGGGGCCATGACGAATATCTATATCACGTCGTGCGCGACTACCTGCCCGACGAAGCCCTGGCCATGATTCGGTACCACTCGTTTTACCCGGCGCATCGTGAAGGCGAATATACACACCTGATGAACGCCCGCGACCACGAACTGCTCGGCTGGGTGCGCGCGTTTAACCCCTATGACCTGTACACCAAGCGCGACGTGCGGCCCGATGTTTCTCGGCTCAGGCCGTATTACGAGGACTTGATCGGCGAGTTTTTCCCGGCAACGCTCGCCTGGTAAAGGTGCAAGATCGCAGCCGTCGCCGGGGCCAGTCATTGCCCCGCGGTGCGCGTCCAGCAGGCGCGGTAAATCGGCAACCCCAGCTTGCGTTTTTTACGCTCGAAGCTGGTGTGGTAGTCCATGTCGTGTTGCGGGTCGCCTTCGGCAGGGGGTGGCAGTTCGGCAAATGCCGGGTTGGCCGCAACCAGCCCCGTGATGACCTGGAAGTATTCTTCGACGTCGGTCCAGGAGTGCAAAAACCCGCCCGATACGAGAATTCTGGCGATTTCCGCGACAAATTCGGGATTGAAGATGCGCCGCTTCCGGTGCCGGCGCTTCCACCACGGGTCGGGAAAATAAACGTGCACTGCGGCGACCGCGCCCCGGTCGATGTACTTGGGAATCACCGTGCGGGCGTTGGCGCCCAGCACGCGCACATTGGGCAATTCGCGTTTTAACACGCGACGGGCCGCGCGGCGGGCCTCTTTGTAGTCGTATTCAATTCCGATAAAGTTGCGGTCGGGGTGCAATTGGGCCGCACGCACGAGAAACAGCCCCCGGCCGCTGCCCACTTCCAGTTCGACCGGGTTGTCATTGCCGAATAACTCGGCCCAACGCAACGGCGGCCCGGGCAAATCGTCGGCCGTCAGAAACCACGGGCTGAGGTCGGCGGGGGGGGGTGAGCGCATGTCGCAAATCTGCCCGGGAAGGTCCAGTGGTTCCAGCACGGAAACGCGTGTCTCTCTTGCGGGCCGGCGCCGCGCGGGCCGGCTCAGCGACGGCTCGACCGCGCGCCCGGCGGCATTGCCAGCGACAAACGCGGCAAAAGACGCCTCGGGGGGCTTCACTTTTCAAGGCGCTGATCGCGGTGGATCGGCACTCCGATCATCGTGCCGCTGAAGGCCATCCGGTCGTCGACCAGGCCCTGAAAATCGAACACCGCCCGGCGGTTGGCACGAAGCTCTTTCATGCGCGCCATCAAGATCAACCGGCAATTCGGAAAGATCGGCCCGCGAAACCTGATTTCGTCCATGCCGCCAAAACCCACAAAGTCGCCGCCCAGCATTTTGTACTTTTGCGCGTAAAACGACGCCAGTTGCGCCGCACATTCGCACATGATCACGCCCGGCATCAGCGGAAAGCCCGGCATGTGGCCGGCCACCCAGAATTCGTTTTCGGTAATGTCCTTGTAGCCCACCAGCCCGTGGTGCTCGGTATCGACGTGAACGATCGCCGTGAGCTGCTCCATCTGGTTGCGTTGCGGGTTAACCCGCCTGATCGCTTCAATGTCAAAGATCGGCCGGCTGAAGTCGATGTGGCTCAGGTCATATAGCGGTTGTGGGGGCATGATCGCAAAGGGTCACTGTTTCTCAATGAATCCGGTATCAGGTTCTGAGAAAACTACACCCGCGACCGGCCAATTGGCAAGTCAGTTTGGCGGATATTCGGCGACTGGGCAATGCCAGACCGCTGTTTTGGCGGAATTCGCGGCCGGAACCCCTTGTGACTCGCCCCGAAAGCTTGTTCAATAAGGGCCAACTGCGCGACGGCGCCGCGTGCCCTGCCGGCTCCACCGGGAGCGGCCTGTTACACAGGCCCGAGCCGGTGATGCGCCTGACTGGACGATCGATCAACACCTTCGTGAGACTTGAATGATGCCCACCACGGCACGATTCTGGAATGCACTCGGGCGCAGGTTGCTGATCGCACTGTTGGCCCTGGCGCCGGTCATGGCGTTGAGGCCCACGACACTGGCGGCGGCGCCCCCGCCCGAGTGCCACGGCTTGCCGCTGCTGTTTCACGACGACTTTGAAACCGACCCGTTCGTTCGCTGGCAGCCAAGCGACCCTCGCGCCTGGCGGGTTTCCGAACAGGGGGACAATCATCTGTTCAGCCAGTTTCAGCAAAGCCAGGTCGAAACGCCGGTGCGCTCGCCGTTCAACCGGGCGGTCGTCAAGGATCTGATCGTCGGCGACCTGGTGCTCGACGTGAAACTGCAATCGACGATCAAAGATTACAACCACCGCGACATGTGCCTGTTTTTCGGGTACCAGGATCCAGCGCATCTGTACTACGTGCATCTGGGCAAAACCGCCGACCCCCACGCCAACCAGATTTTCATCGTCAACAATGCCCCCCGGCTCAAAATCTCGACCGAAACCACGCCGGGCACGAATTGGGACGACGCCTGGCACCACGCGCGAGTGGTGCGCACCGTCGAAAACGGCAAGATCGAAGTCTACTTCGACGACATGGAAAAACCGGTGATGCGGGCCGTCGATAAAACCTTCACCTGGGGCCAGGTGGGCATTGGCACGTTCGACGACACCGGCAATTTCGATGACGTCCTCGCTTACGGCCGCCGGGCGGTCAAGCCCTGAGACGCCCCTCAGATTTCGCCCCCGACAATTCACACGGCTGTTGCTTCAGGGCCGCGTCGTGCGGTACCGCCGCCTGACCAATCAGCGTTTGCCGTCGCATTCAGCCCACGCTCGCCAGCGTTGCACGTGCGATGGTATCGTGCTGCCGGGCCGCGGCCCCGCCGTCACTCGGAAACCGGGCGTGAAAAGAGCTCCACCACGTGGCCATCGGGGTCGTGGCACCAGGTTTGCACGCAGCCGTCGGGGCGCAGGCTGGGGCCGCCTCGAACGACGACGCCGTGCTCTTTGAGCGTGGCGACTGCCTGCCGGGCGTCGTCGACCTCGAACGCGAAATGAAACACCCGCCCTGCCCCCGCGCTGGGCGGAGGCAGCGCCGCCCCGGCGGGCGACGATTGCGCGTGCTCAAGAATCAGGTGAATTTGCGTGTCGCCCGCCTGAAACCACAACCCGGGAAAGTTAAACCCCGGGCGCTCGACGCGGCGCATGCCCAGCAGGTCGACATAAAACCGGGCGCTGCGCTCCAGGTCGGCGACGACCAGCGTCACATGGTCAATGGTCTTCACGGCCAGCGGGGCGGTTGTGGAATTCATCGAGCCACCTGAATTTCAGCAGGAACATGCGCAGCGCCCACGGCGGGCACGCCGATCGGCTCGCCCACGCGCCAGCCCGCGCCGCCCGTATCGCGGTAGACCCGCCGGTACAAGGTATCGCGCTCGACCGGCACGCGGCCCGCTTCGGTAATCAATCGGTGCAACTGCGGCACCGTCAACCCTTCGGGCGTTTTGGCGCCCGCATCGTGGTAGATCAATTCGTGCACGACGGTTCCGTCGAGGTCGTCGGCTCCGAAGCTGAGGGCGACCTGCGCGGTCGCCTCGCCCAGCATGATCCAGTACGCCTTGACATGTTGAAAGTTGTCGAGCAGGATTCGCGACAGCGCCATCACGGCCAGGTCCGTCATTCCCCCCGGCTTGGAGATGTGGTCAAGACCGGTGTTTTCCGGATGAAATGCCAGCGGAATGAACGTTTGAAACCCGCCCGTCTGATCCTGCAAATCACGCAGCCGGCACAGGTGATCGACTCGATGCCAGGGCTGTTCAATGTGCCCGTACAGCATCGTGGCGTTCGTCTTCAGCCCCAGTGCATGCGCCTCGCGATGAATGTCGAGCCAATTCTGGGCATCGGCCTTGTGCTCGCAAATGCGGTCGCGCACTTCCGGATGAAAAATCTCGGCACCCCCGCCCGGCATGCTGCCCAGCCCC
>JAJXXL010000200.1 GCA_021781115.1 Planctomycetota bacterium | reverse complement strand
CGCCAAGCCCTTTAAGGGCGATACCCGACGGCGTCGGTTTTCGGTGACTGGACCGGCGCCCGCTCTTGCCCCGCCCCCGGTGCGGTCGCAGCGATGAGCCGGGTGGTTGAGCCGCGACGCAGCCGACCTCAAATTGCCAAAGATCGTCGGCAACCGCCCGCCCGCTGCCCCAAGTTCGATGCACCGATCTCCGAATTATGGGCCCCATGAAAAAATAGTCAATATAAAGACTTTATTATTTCATTGTTGATATGATGATCTGCCCGAGGCATTGGAAACGCAATGACCGCCCGCTGCCCGCAGCGTATACTGCGCTCGGTCAGGATTGGCACATTGGCGGACATCCAAATCTCGTGGCCATCATACCCCGAAGGGGTTAAATCCAATAGCCCAAGGTCACGCAGCGCACCCTGGGAATGGCCGCCATTACACCGCATTTTACCCCAACGGGGTTTCATCCGGGGGGCGACCGCGATGCCGCCCTGGAAAGGGATGCAACCCGTTCCGGGTAAATGACTGCACTCGGTTTCCGACACCCAGGGTGCGCTGCGCGACCCTGGGCTATCCGATGCAACCCTGATCAGGGTATTCCAAATCCCGCGGTGTTCCGCGGGGTAGCCGACCGCCAATCCCCAGGTCAGAATCTGGGCCATTCCCCGACACGGCAATCGTGCCAATTGGTCCCGCACGCAGCGTATCACCGAACGCCTTCGGCCCCTGCAAATCCGCTCGACTGATTGCACGTGCCATTGACACACATCGAGAATCTGCGGCGGCGACGTTGGACAGGTTTTGTCGCAGCCAATTTCGGTGTTTTTTCAGCCGGGCTGAGCGTCGCAACGGCATCCCACGCCGCGCAGGTTCTGCCGGACGTCGCGACTCGTGCCCCGCCCCAATTGCGGCAGCGTTTCTGGCAATTCCCTGCGCAAAACAAGACGCGGGGCTTTCCTCGGGCACTTTTGTGCCACAGCTTCCCATGGCCAGAATATGCCTGGATTGCCTCTTTCGACCGGGCAAATCGGGACGTCAAACGACCCGTATTCCATGCGGTGCACACCAGCGGGAAGCGGGCGGCAACCGGCAAGCCCCCCAAACGACGAAACCCCCGAATTTCAGGGGTTTGCAAATCGTTCCGGTCATGAATCTGGGCGGCACAGGATTCGAACCTGTGACTTCCACCGTGTGAGGATGGCACTCTAGCCGCTGAGTTAGCCGCCCGTGTTGGCGATGAACCCCGCCGGTTGCTGCCGTGCGTTGTGCATGCTTGCCAAGGCTTGATGTTAGTCCGTCATTTTCAAAACCGCAAGACGCCCAAGGGGCGATTTTTTGCCGATTGCCGCCTGAGGCGGCCCCCGCTACGGCAACGCCTGGCGGGCCCGGCGTTGCATTCGGGCCGACAATCAACACGCGCAACATGCGCGGTCAGGATTTGTTTTCATCGGTCGGCTCAAACCGGGGCGGTTCAAATTTGGGGGCAACTGCGTCATCGCGTTCATCGGGAGGAATGGGACGCGACTGCGGCGTCGCCGGGCGGCGAATCGAGTCTTGAATGTCGTCTTCGATGCCGTGAATTCCTTTTTTGAATTCCACGATGCCCTTGCCCAAGCTGCGGGCCACTTCCGGCAGCCGTTTACCAAACAGCAACAGGGCGATGACCCCTACGATCAACATTTCCATCGGGCCGATGCCAAACATACGATGCTCCTCTTGCCTGAATACCGCCGAAAAACACCCCGAACCGGTGCTGGGCCGAATTTGATTATTTCCGCGTCGCGGCGTTTATTTTCGCGTCGAATTCTCCTGATCGTCGCTGTGATCGTCGATTCCTTCGTGGGAACCTTTTTTGAACTCAGTCACGCTTTTGCCCAGCGAGCGGGCCATTTCCGGAATCCGCTTGCCGAACAACAGCAGCACAATGAACAAGACAATCGCCAATTCCCACGGGCCGATCCCAAACATGATCGCGATTTTCCTTAACTCGAATGGCAGGAGGCTGAACCAGCCTGCGCGAAGCGTTGCATGATTTGCGCGTCGCTGGCCGCCAACCCGTAATGTAATCGTCAGGAACACCTCGTTCATGCCGGGTACACGTCGCACCAGCCCGGCCGTAACGCTCGAGCCAGCTCGATGTCATCTGATTATGCGCTGTCGCGGCTGCGAAACCAATGCGAAAAACCGCGTGAGCCGCAGCCAGTCGCGATGCCGCCTTAAAAAACGACTGCCTCGATACAACCGATACGACAGGTTCACAGAGCCGGGCATTGCAGCGAGGGAAAAACCACGGGGCGTGCCGCGCAATCCTGCGGGCAGGGGTTGATCCACTCGGTTCGCCCGCCGGAAAGGCAGGAATGTTGAGCGGTGGGACTTCACCTTGATTATAGGACCAACGTGGTACGTGTCAACGGTTGGCGAGCTGCCCCCGCGTCGTCGGGCCACTGCGGGCGTGGCAGCCGACTGAGGCGGCAGGACAGGGAACAATGAACAATAAAGACAACGGCCCGCCACGGGCCAGGATTGGCAGCGATGCACGCACAGAATCTAGAGGAGAAAACGGGTTCACCGGACGACGGGCATGCTATTCTGGGCAAACATTCCCGTCGGTCGAAAAGCGAGCCACGGCCCTGAGGCAGCGGTACGGTTCGCCAATTCTTTGCTGAAAACAAATCTCTGAGGGTCGCGGGATGTCGATCAGCGGATTCATGGTGATATTCGCCCGACTGGCGGGCCGCTGAAAAGGGGCGGAACTGCGACGCCGGGCCGACCTGAACCTTGTTTCGCTGTTCGACGCACCGTATGATGCTCAGAGTGATGCACAACCGTGCACGACTGGGGCGCAAGGAAGTTGACTTTGCTCCAGACGACGGATAGAAATTGTAAAACGGGGTGGGCGCAACATTGTGCGCAGCGGCATCTTCGCCCCCTCCCGGTCAGCGATCAAATTCACACGAGGAATTCTCACCATGCGTAGTTCGAACCCGGCCCTGAACGACGAAACGTTTTCGATTTCGGGTCATTATGACGCTTCGCAGGCCATGACCCTCGAAGGCACTTCGACCAAAACGGCAATTCTGCTGTGCCTGGCCGCCGCCACAGCCGGCTTTACCTGGCAAAAATTCCTTGAATCGCCGCAAGCGGCAGGACCCTTTATCATCGGCGGCGCCTTGGGCGGTTTTGTGGTGGCGCTGGTAACGATTTTCAAAAAGGAGTGGTCGCCGGTGACGGCGCCGATTTACGCCTGCCTCGAAGGCCTCTTTATGGGAGGCATCTCGGCGGCGATGAACACGCGATTTCCAGGAATTGCGTTTCAGGCGGTGGCCCTGACATTCGGCACACTGTTTGCGCTGTTGTTCGCCTACCGCACGCGCATCATTCGCGCCACCGAAAACTTCAAGCTGGGCATGTTTGCGGCCATGGGCGGCATTATGCTGCTGTACGTCATTACCATGGTCATGAGCCTGTTCGGGGCGCAGGTGCCCCTGCTGTACGGGTCGGGGCCGGTGGGCATCGCGTTTGGCCTGTTTGTCGTCGTCATCGCCGCGCTGAATCTGGTGCTCGACTTCGACTTCATCGAGCAAGGAGTGGCACGCGGCGCGCCGCGGTATATGGAATGGTACGGCGCTTTCGGCCTGCTTGTCACGCTGGTCTGGCTGTATCTCGAAATCCTGCGATTGCTGTCGAAACTGCGCAGCCGCGATTGATGCGCAGGCGGCCATCGTGCGGCGGCGCGTCGTTCAGCGAGAAAGCGCCGGCTCTTCAGCCAATGTGAGCCGCCCGACCGCTTCGCGGTTGAGTTCGAGCCCATGACCGGGCCGGTCGGGGGCAAGGGCGTAGCCGCCGCGAATGACCACCGGTTCGACGACCAGTTCGTTCCAGGGCAGGTTCGAGTACTCCAGGGAAACGCATTCGGGCAGGCTGGCAGCCAGGTGCACACCCAGTTCGCACACCGTCTTGCCAACGGCGAGAGGAACGTCAAAATCGCGGGCCAGGTGGGCGGCGGCCCGGCCGTCCCCGATGGCGCCGCTGACGCCGAGCAGATCGACCCCGCGCTGTTCGAGCAGCCGCCGCTTGCCATAAAAGCCCAGCCGGGCCCCGGTGCTGATGCGGGTGAAGGCAATTTCGCCACAAATGCGGGTGTAGCCGTCGAAGTCTTCGCGAATCAGCGGGTCTTCGACGGCATGCACTTCGAAGCCCTCGCGGCGGAAGTGATTCACGCGGGCGATGCATTCGTCGGGCGTCCAGGCTTCGCCGGCGTCGGCCACGATCTGCACATCCTTGCCGAGGATTTCGCGAACGACCGCCAGCCGCTGCAAATCGTCGGCCGCGTGCAACCTCCCGACCTGCACCTTGACCATCTGCAGGCCGAGCTGGCGAAACGAGTTTAATCGTTCGCGAAAGCCGGTGTCGTCGAGCGGAAAGTCGAGCGTGCTGCCGCACACTCGTACGCGGGGGCTGGTTCCGCCCAGCAGGCGATACAGGGGCAGTTCGCAGGATTTGGCCATCAGATCCCACAGCGCCGTTTCGACAGCGTGCGCCAACACGCCGCCGCCGGCCCGGGCGGGCGGGTGAATTTGCATGGCCAGCGCGGCGGGATGGCGGCCTTTGAGGCCCGGCCAGGCGTTGGTTTCAAATTGGCTTTTCAACTGCGGCAATGCAGGCGTGGCGGTTCCCGGCTGAAATTCGAACCCAAGGCCGGTGCGGCCGCCATGTGTGGTGAGTTCGAGAATCGTCACCTGAAACTGCTTGTATTTCGTGGGGCCGTTGCCGATCGGGCGGGGCAATTCAAACTGCACGCGATGCAGCAGGTATTCGTGGATTTTCATGCTGGCGTTTCCTGTCAACAGGCGGCGCGGCGCGAGCCGCACCATGGTCCTGCCCACGGTCAATCCTGCGATCATGTCTGAAGCACTCATTGTCTACCGCAGCAGCCGGCAAGGCAAGCCCTCGGCCCGCTTGTTTCCGCGGGGCGGGTCCGGTAGGCTGCGGCCTCGGAACACCACTGCGACAGAGAGGCCCCGAGTGACCCGCACGCACGAACACATCGCCGCATTCGTCGATATTGGCACCAATTCGGTACGTCTGCTGCTGGTGCGGATCAACGCCAACCAGACGTTTACCGTGCTTTCCGACCAAAAGGAAACCGTGCGGCTGGGCGAAGGCGAGTTTCGCGGCCCCCAGTTGCTGCAACCCGAGGCGATGCGCCGCGCCACCCTCGTGTGCGGGAAATTCGCCGAAATGGCCCGCTCGCGCGGGGCCGAGCAGATCATTGCCGTCGCCACGTCGGCCACGCGCGAGGCGGGCAATCGCACGGCGTTCATCAGGCACCTCCAGCGCCACGCGAAAATCGATGTGCGCGTCATTTCGGGCAAGGAGGAAGCGCGGCTGATTTACCTGGGCGTCGCCAGCGGGGTCAACCTGGGCAGCCGGCAGGCGCTGTTTCTCGACGTGGGGGGCGGCAGCACCGAGGTCATCGTGGGTGACCAGCAACGGTACCAGTTCCTCGATTCGCTCAAATTCGGCGCGATTCGGCTGTCGACGCAGTTCTTCCGCCCTGAAGACACCGGGCCGGTTTCGCCCTCGCGCTACGCCCGCATTCAGCGGTTCGTGCGCACCGGTTCGGTGCGCACGCTCGAACGCCTGCGGCAGTTTCCGTTCGAGCTGGCGATTGGCAGTTCGGGGTCGATCGTCAACCTGGGCGAAGCCGCCATGCGGCTCACGCAAAAGCGCAGTCTCAAAAAGGACGACGTCGTTACCCGCGAGCAGATCCGGCAGACCGTGCAAATGCTGTGTTCACTGCCGCTCGAAGAACGCCGCAAAGTGCCGGGCCTGAACCCCGAACGGGCCGACATCATTATTGGCGGGGCCGCCGTTGTTGAAACATTTCTGCAGGAGCTCGACCTGCCGGGAATTCTCGTGAGCGAGCGCGGGTTGCGCGAGGGGCTGCCGGTCGATTACCTGTCGCGCGACGAGCACCCGCAACTGCTCGAACCGTCGTCGTTTCGCGTGCGGAGCGTGCTCGAACTCGGGCAGCGGTGCGGTATCGACGAAGCCCATGCGCGGCAGGTCGCCCGGCTGGCCTGGGAACTGTTCGACTCGGCGTATGTCGCCGGGCTGCACAGCCTTGGCGACTGGGAGCGTGAATTGCTGGAGCACGCGGCGCTGCTGCATGACGTGGGGTCGTTCGTGTCGTACACGAACCATCGCAACCATTCGTATTACTTCATTCGCAACGCCGACCTGCTGGGTTTCGATCAAACCGAAATCGCGGTGATTGCCACGGTGGCCCTGTTTCACCACAAGGCGTTTCCCCGGACCCGGCACCCCGAATTCGCACAGCTCGATACACGCTGCCGGCAAATCGTGCGCGTGCTGTGCATCTTTCTGCGCATCGCCGAAAGCCTCGACCGCAGCCACCTCGGGCCGGTCGCGCGGGTGCTGCTGCGTAACAACGATCGCAAAAGCGTGACGCTCGAAATCACCTCGAGCAAAGATTGCCATCTCGAGTTGTGGGAGGTCAAGTACCACGAAAAGGCGTTTGAAAAGGTATTTGGCCGCAAATTGACAATCAAGGTGATTTAAAGCGCGCCCGGCAGGATTCTGGCGCGGCGGCCGGTTTCTGGCAACCGGCTGAAAGCCGGATACCCCCGTGTTGGCCCCCCCGGTTCGGCAGCCGGCCCGCCCAGCCGCCGTCGCCCGGAACCGTGCCGATCGGCGCGGTCAAGACATTGACATCATGCCGCCGGGAGCCTAGAGTGCATTTCGAGTCGTGGTGGTTGGTTTTCAAGCGCATGAATAGGGCTTGCCCGGCGTTGTCTGTGCCCGCTCCACGACGCCAGACACGATGCGTCTCCGTAGCTCAATTGGATAGAGCGTCGGCCTCCGGAGCCGAAGGTTGCAGGTTCGAGCCCTGCCGGGGATACTCGCCCACGATGCGCTGCGGCAGGTCGCAGGGATTACGATTCCTGGTGGCGCGGCTCCCGCCGTTGGAGACCGATCGAGTTGCCGAAAGTGTCAGACGTGCGGGCCCAGTCGCCCGGTAAATGGCGGGGCTGAAAACTGTTGCAGGAGTGCGTTTTGTGTCAGTGACGAAAGAACGGGTTGTCGAGTGGTGCCGGTTGCTGTTGGAAGAATCGGCTGAATTTCCGGCTCTCGAACGCTGCCTCGATGCCATCGCTCCGCTCGACGCCTTGGCGGGGCTGCCGGCCGGCACACGCGTGCTGGTGCGCGGCGACACCGATGTCGTGTACGACGCCGCCGGCCAGATCGACGATGATTCGCGGTTGCGGGCGCTGATCGAGACTTTACGGTTCGGGTTTCAGCGGGGCTGGGTGCAAATTTTGTACGGCCACCGCGGCCGCGACCCGCAGCTATCGCTGCAACCGGTCGCCGAAACGCTGCGCGGCCTGCTCAAGGCGCACGGCCTGCCCGACGGGCCAATTCCCGTCATTGCCGACTGGATGAACGACCAGACGGGCGAAATCCTCGACTCGGCGGCGGCCGCCATTGCCGCGCTGCCCCCAGGCGCGCTCGTTCTGCTCGAAAACACCCGCAAATACAAGCTCGAACAGGTGCTGTGGAAGGCCAAGCCGGCAGATTTGCCCGCCTTGGCCGACCGGCTGCACCACTACGCCGCGGGTATGGCCGACAAGATCGCCGATGTGCATGTGAACGAAGGCTTCGCCGCCTCCAACCGCGACCTGTCTTCGACGCTGGTCCCCGTGGCGACGCGGTACAACGCCCTGGGAAAATACATCGATTACGAACTGAAGACGCATTTGCGGCGGACGCGCCAGGCCGAACTCGTGATTTTCAGCGGCCTGAAAATCGAGAAGCTCGACGACTTGCAAATGATTCTGGAACGGCGGATGGTGCGAATGGTCATTGCCGCAGGTTCGCTGGCCATGGCCCTCAAACGGGCGGCCGCCGAGCTTGACGGCGGCAAGTTCGAAATGGGCGCCGCGGGCGACCCGGCCCAGAGTCAAAGCAAAATCTACATTCCGCCCGAGCGTGTTCAGCAGGCCAAGGCGATGATTTCCCTGGGCCGCAGTTACGGGGTCGAGTTCGTGTTGCCGGTCGACTTCATTCTGGGCGATGGCACGGCAAGCGACACGATTCCGCCGGGCGGGGCGCAATTCGACGTCGGCCCCAAAACCATTGCCCTGCATGAGGCCAAGGTTCAGGAGTTCATCGGCTACCACCAGCGCAAATGCGCCGCCGGCAGCGGCGCAGCCGTGGTGTTTCACAACGGCGTGTTTGGCATGTTCGAGAAGGACGAATTTTCACACGGCACACGAAAATTCATCGACCAGTTGCGGCACATGACGTTGCAGGGGCTCGAAGTGTACGTGGGCGGGGGTGAAGGCGGCGCCGCGCTGCATCGCTATGGCGATGACTCGTGGGTAACGCACTGCTTCACCGCCGGGGGGACAATTCTCAAGGCGTTGGGCACTCAGCCGATTCCGTACATCAAGGCGTTGTACCTGGCGGCATGCGGCTGAGGCACCCCTTTTTGAGTTGTATCTC
>JAJXXL010000338.1 GCA_021781115.1 Planctomycetota bacterium | reverse complement strand
GCGGGGCCGGGCCGCGGGCGGTGGCTGCCGCTCCGCGGCGGGCAGTTCGCCTGCCACCGGTACGGCCGAATCGACGCGGGCATTTTCAACCATTTCCGGTGCCACCCGCTCGTCGGGGCTGGCAGGCGCATCGGATTCTGGCTGTGGGGGGGGGCGCAGCGTTCGTGGCGCCGGTTTCGAGGTCGCGGCGCCGCCAAACAGGCCCGGTACTCCGCATGCCGATTCCCACTGGTGCGAATCGTCGCCGCGGACGAGGTCGTGCTGGCCTAATGTGCCTGAGTCGGCGAGCTCCTTCAATTCGGCGAATGCCAATGGGCCGAAATCGGTATCGAGGATCCGGCAAAACCATTGCGTGGGCATGGAGCGATTCCTTGAAGTCAACGAGCAGGGGGCGACGGTGCGGCTTGATCGCCCGGTTTTCGATCGATGCGGTAGACGTACACCGTCGCCCACTGCGGTGGCAACCATTGATGATACGCATACGTCGCCAGCAGCACAAAATCAATTCCATCGGAGCCCGACTTGACTGATGTCGCGGGCGATGTCGCAATGACATACTGCGGGGTGGCGACGGGCCGCGTCCGCCCGTACCACCAGCCCACGCCGCCGTCGCGCACCCAGTTCTTGTACAACGATTCGCGTTCGGCGCGAATGCCCCAGATGTTCCACGTCCACCAGGGGTGCACCGCATTGCCCGGCGGGAGCGGTCGCTCGGCCAGATCGTACGTGTTCCAGCCGTCGTACGCGTAGCCTCCATTGACCACCAGTGGTGAAATGCCCTGCGCTTTCAGGTCGTCGGCCGCCACAAACACGGTGCGCGACAGGCGATGGATGTCATGCGTTGCGAGTACGCTGTAAACCGCAAACGCCGCCAGGCAGGCCCAGCCACCCCACGCGCATTGCCCGCTGGCGCGCGGCAACCCCAGGCAGAACAATGCCGTCGCAATTGGCAGCAGCGGCAGGAGATGCCGGTCAAACAGAATCGGGGCCGCCAGTATTGAGTACACCACATGCAGCGCCAACAAAATCAGCAGCAGCCGCCGGGCGACGCACCGCGCCTGGGTCGCATCGCCGGCCGATGCCGCCGGTTCGGCAGCGGGCGCTGAACCGCCGCCCGCGACTGGCGAAGCGTCGATGTGATCGGCTGTGGCATTTGGCCGGCAGCCTGGGGCGGCCGACGACAGGATTCGCCCCAGCAGCGACACACCTGCCAGGTAGCTCGCCCCCGAAATGATCCAGGCCCAGGTCGGCCCCCAGATCAGCTCGCGATCGCCGACGAACAACTCGTTCGGCTGATAATAGCCGTAGGGCGTCAGCACATTCCAAAGGTACGGAAACACCCGCTCATTGAGCACCGACAGCGCGAACGCATTTCCTGCCAGCCACGCCGCCAGCAGCCACGCCACGCCCGACCACCCCCTCGGCAGCCGCGCCAGCGCACGCGGCGCCGCGCACGCCAGGGGCAGTACGAACAGCCCGACGTAGAGGAACACGGTAAACGCAATTTCCGCCAGTTCATCGGTGCGAACGTGATGCAACCACTCGACCAACTGTTGCGACGCTTCGCGCCAGGCCAGCGTTTCACCATGCCAGCCCCGGTACCACGCGATAAACGCTGCCAGGCCCGCCCCGACCGGCCCGAACGCGGCGAACGAATCGCCCACACGCCACCGGTGACGTTCCCAAAGGGCGGCGTGCAACGCCAGGGCCGCCGGTAGGACAACCGCGTTCTGGCGGATCAGGCAGGCCGCCAGCGCGGCCAGTGAAAACCGGCACAACGCCCCGCGCCGCGGCGCCGCCGGCCCGGCCAGCGCCGACACGCCGCATAGCACGGCTACGACTTCCCACGCTGCCGCCGGCACGTCGGTTTGAAAATTGAACAGGTGCACGAACTGCAGCGGGTTGAACAACACGGCCAGCGTCGCGGCCAATGCCAGGCTGCACGAAACCTGGCACAGCCTGAGCAGGCGCTGCAGCGCCAGGCATTCGATCAGCCCGAGGCAAACGACCGAAATCTTTGTGACCGTCAGCGAGAAGCCGAACAGCGCCGTAAACAGCCCGCCCCACGCCAGGTGGCCGACCAGCGACATCGGATTCCAGTCGAGAATCTTGATGCGCCCGTCGCGCACCAGGTATTCGAGCGACTTGGCATACGCCCAGTCGTCATTGATCGCGTATTCGCCCACCGGCCACACCAGCAGGTACGCCGCCACGACCAGGCCGCACACGATCCAAGGGCCGCGGCAACGGCCGACCGGTGGCGACCGCAACACGGCATGCAGTATGGGTAGTCTCAAGGAGAAACCAACAAGAAACAGTTTCAGCGGGTAGAAAATCATCAAAGCTTGGCAGGCCAACCCGCTACCCGGTGCGGGCGCTGACGAATGCGCGTTGGAATCGCAGCGTTTGTCAGCTTACCCGCACTGCGGCAAGGTTTGAACTACGAAGCCCAGATCCCGGCTCCCGCCGGGGCGGCAGCGCGAATCGGCGGGGCAAACGCCTTGAACGAACGCGGCGAACCCGAATCGGACGAGTTTCAGATGCCACGGTCACCTTGAATAGTCAGAAACCAGCGGCTGCGCCAACGGGCCGGTAATGCGCGTTCCCTGCGGGCTGTACAGGCTGGCGTAAACCCCGCCGTCGATCTGTTGCGAAATGAAGTTGACCCGCCCGTCGCCAAAGGCGCAGTACACGCCCCCCGCGTGAAAGGAATTGGCCCACGGCGCTTCGCCCTCGGCGTTGTTCAGGCCCGAATTGATGGCGGCGGGCCCGCGGTTCGCCAGGCCGTAATTCACGTTGCCCGGCGTGCAGGAGTAACTTGTGCACACCTTGTCTGACAGGAAAGCGCTGTTCCGCGACGCGTCGGCCGACGCCCACGTCACGTCGGGCGCAAACGGGTCGACGCCCACGCGCGCGTTTTCGATGAGCAGGATCGTTTGCGTCAGTCCATCGAGAATGTCATTGAAGCTGTGGTGCCGCACCGTGCCCGGCACGTTGTAGCTTTCGAGAAAAAACATGCCGGTGGCAAAGTACAGGTCCTTGTCTGAGGGGCGGCCATCGGCCGTTTCGACCGCCGGGCAAATCACCCCGTTGCCGTTCAGGTCGAGCGGGCGGCCGTTAATTCCCGCCGGGCAATCGCCCACGCCGTTGTAAACCGTCGTGGCCCCGAAGCCGCCATTCGCGGCGTAGCTCAGGTCGCCGCCATGCGTGACCGTAATATCCGACGGGCAGGCCAGCACCTTGATGTGCGTTTGCGACAGGGCCAGGTTGGCCGGCGCGATGAGCGACTGGCTGTAATTCCATTTGTCGGCGATGTCGCGGCGGTCAATGTCGGCCAGCAGATCGACGACCCAGTTGTGCGACGGCGCCGCGCTGCCGCTGATCAGCGTAAAATATCCCGACGCGGGAAACCGCTGCCGCGTTTCCGTCGTGCGGACGAGCGCCAGGCCCAGGTTGTGCAGATTGCTTTGGCACTGGGCCCCGCGAGCCGCTTCGCGCACGGCCATGACTGCCGGCATGAGCAACGCAATGAGCACAGAAATGATGCCCACGACGACCAGCACTTCAATGATCGTCAACCCGCGACGGCCGGAGGAGGCGCGAATCGTCCCCCGTTGAATCGTGCATCGTCTGCATTGCATGATGAGCGCTCCCGCCGTGATTCAAAGCCCGCGCGGGTTCGAACCAACGGATACGGGCGAATTGTTGCTGTGAAAAACCGCACCCACCAGCGGAACCGCCGCGGGCCGCGAGCGCGCATTTCAAGGCCGTACTGGTGCGCCCGCAGTTGCCTGCATTATCAGCCCCGCGGGCGAGAACCGCAAGGTGGGCGGTCTTGACCTGATTCGCAAATCGAAAGTCGTGTGCGGGACAACGTGGGCCGATTGGCAGCTTCGATTCCATCGGCTCGCGGCGTGGGGTAATATCAGGGGGCGGGCCTGAAGCAGCGGGCGGCATCGCGTCCCGACGCGATCCTGGCGTCGGGGCCTTATGAGCTGTGAATGCGAGCACAATCGGGTTATGACACACAGGGGCAAACCGATCGTCGAGGCCGGTACGACGGCCGAAGTGCAGGTCTTGCAGCGGCTGCGCGACTCGCAGCTCGTGTCAGACGAGCAAATCGAGGCCTGCCGTCGGGCGTTGGGGCCGTTGGCGGCCGATTCGGCCGCGCTGCTCCAGGAATTGACGCGCAGGGGGCTGCTGACGCAGTGGCAGGTCGACGGCCTGCGAGCGGGGCGTGTCGATTTCAACCTCGGGAAATATCGGTTGCTGGAACCGTTGGGGCAGGGCGGTATGGGCACTGTGTACCGGGCGATGCACGTTGCCCTCCAGCGCCCCGTGGCGGTCAAGACGCTGGTCTCCAAAATGCTGAAAGACCCAGGAGCCGTGGCGCGGTTTCACCGCGAAATTCAGGCAATCGCGGCACTCGACCACCCGAACATCGTGGCGGCGTACGATGCCGACTGCGTCGGCGATACGAATTTTCTGGTGATGGAAATCGTCGCGGGTGAAGACCTCGACCGACTGGTCAAACGCAGCGGCAGCCTGCCGCTGGGCGAGGCGTGTGAATACGTCCGCCAGGCGGCGCTGGGGTTGCAGCATGCCCACGAACGGGGGCTGGCCCATCGCGATATCAAGCCGTCAAACCTGCTGCTGACGCGTACCGCCGAGGGCGTGCCGCTGATTAAACTGCTCGACCTGGGCTTGGCGCGGTTCGCGGTCGCTTCGGGCGACGACGGGTTGACGCAAACTGGCCAGATCATGGGCACGCCCGACTACATCGCCCCCGAGCAGGCGCACAACTCGAAAAACGCCGACATCCGCAGCGACATCTTCAGCCTCGGGTGCACACTGTACCGACTCGTGACGAATCGGCTGCCATTTCCCGGCGAAAACCTGATGGAAAAACTGCTGGCGCGGGTGCAGCGCGATGCGCCGCCCCTGAGCAGCCTGCGGGCTGAAGTGCCTGCCGCATTAACTGCCGTCGTCGCCCGCATGTTGGCCCGCGACCCGGCGGCGCGGTATCAAACACCTGCCGACGTGGCGCAAGCCTTAACGCCGTTCGTGCGGGTGTCTCACACAGCGCCCCTGGCGAAAGTCGTCGCATCGCCCTCGGCTGGTCCCGCGGTCGTGCTGCCGGTCGCCGGTTCGCCCGAAACCCGGCCGCAACTCGCGGGGCAAATGCTGGAGGCGATTGCGGGCCATGCCCCGCTGGCCCAGGCCGGTGCGATTTCCCTGCCGCCAGTCGCCGGGCGCGCTCGTTCTGCGGCACGTCGGCCATACAGGTGGCGTGTGGTCGCGGCGACGCTGGGTGTGCTGCTGGCGGTGGCCGTAATGATCGCGGGCGCGAGTGTCTGGCAAGGAAGACGCATGGCGACGCTGATTGTCGATTGGCCTGAAGCAGAGCGAACCGGCGGGGCCTTGAAAATTGACGGCGTAAGTTTTGCCGTGCCGGCGCAGGGCGAATTGCGATTTCGGCGCGCTGCCGGGCCACGGGTGATTCGGCTGTCGCGCAAAGGCTACGAAACCATTTCGCAAACCCGCGAATTGCCGACGGGCGGCATGGCGACGATTCAGCCAACGTGGCAGCCCACCGTGGCCACCATGCGCCGCAACGGCTTGCAGGCCCTGAAGACGCGGGTTGCCGGCGTTACGGACTTCGATCCCATTCGGCCGGAAACGGCCGCCTTGCGGGCCGATCTGGTGCGGTTCGTTCGCGAGCACATCGGTACTTCCGAATCGTCTGCCGCGACCGACCTGCTGCCACGACTTCCCTGGCCCAGCGACGCCCTGCAACGCGACAGGATTCCTGCCATCGAACTGCAATTGGCCGGGCGGGGCCTGCCCAGCGGTGCGCCCGCCGAACTGGTGGGCGTGTTGGGCAGCGGGCGTATGCGGCATTGGGGATGCGTGCGCTTTCTGAGTTACGCGCCCGAGGGAAAGTCGCTGCTGGTCGTGGGCGACACGAATGCCGCGGTGTGGAACGTCGCATCGTCATCGCCGGAAGTCTTCCTGGAGCGCGCCGCATTTCCCGCCGCAATTTCCTGGGGGCGGCGGCAGGTGGCGACGGGGCTGGTCGACACCGAATCGGTGATTGTGTGGAACCTCGATTCGGGGACCCGCGCTCGCGAACTGTACGATAATTTTTCGCCGCCCACAGCCCTGGCGTTCAGCCCCGAGGGAAGGTATCTGGCGTGTGGCGCCATGAACGGCAAGGTTGTGGTCTGGGATCTCGATCAAGCCGAACGGGCAGCGGTCGTCTGGAAAGAATCTGAGCCGAATGTGACCAGCGCGACCGACGGGGGCGGCGCGCTCCTTCCCCGCGTGAAAGCTCTCGCGTACAGTCCCGACGGCCAGCGACTGGCCTGCGCATGCGAAACCGGGCCGGTGAAAGTCTGGCAGACCGGCACGAAGCAGGAACTGCTGTCGCTCGCACTCGAACGCGAGCGTCTCAATGCGCTGACCTTCAACACCGATGGAACATTGCTGGCGGCGGCATTGAGCGACAGCGCGGATGGAGGTGTTGGAAAGGTTCGGATCTGGGACGCGCGCTCGGGCCAGGTGATTCGCGAGCTGGGGACCTACGATCGCACACGTTTAAACGAGGCGTTTCCTGCGGTCGCGTCGGTCACATTCAGTCCTGACGGTCGAACACTGGCCGCGGCGTCTAATGGCCTCGCGGGCAGTCGTTCGATTCACGTCTGGAATGTCACCGATTGGTCGCTGCGATTCACCCAGGTGCGCACCGATGATTTAGCTTGGGCGGTCGCAGTCACGCCTGACAGCCGAATTCTGACCGCTGGCACTGGTGCCGGTGGGATCCTGAATTGGAACGTCGACACCGGCGACCGGCTGCCGGCTGTCGAGCCGGGCCATAAATCGGCGGCGCTACGCGTGGCGGTTGCCCCCGACGGCACCACAGTGGCCACATCGGGCGTCGATGGCACGGCGGTCTTGTGGAATTTGCCCGACGGCCGCCCGCAGCAGACGCTGCCCCGGCAAGTCTGCTCAGTCAGCGGAATTGCATTCAGTTCCGACGGCCGCTCGCTGGCGATCTTCGGACAAAATTTCAAATTGCAGCATTGGAATGCCGACAATGGCGAGTTGCTTCGCGACGTCGATTTCACGGGTGGCGTGCGTGCGTATTTGAAGTTGAGCGCCGATGGTCGGCGGTTATTGGCTGCCAACGTCGACACGGCGGTCGTGTATGACGCCGCGATAGAGCATGAGATCGGCAGGCTGAATGGGACTCTTGAAATTAGGAGTGCGGCGATCAGTCCTGACGGAAAAACCCTGGCCATTGCCCTAATCAATTATGCGGTAGTGAACCAGCAACCGCGAGTTTTTGTTCAGATTTGGGACGTCGATGAGCAGCGGCTCGTGGAAACTCACGACACGAATAGTTCGGTCAGTTCCATCGCGTTCAGCCCCAGTGGAAAGCAGGTGCTTATTGCCGCAGGCAACGTCTTTCTGCTGGAACTTGATCGGCAGCGCGTGCGGCAGGCATTTGACGAAAGCACGTCGATTGTTGCATTTGATCCCCAGGGCACGCGGTTCGCTGCGCTGAATGGCGACAAGCTCAACGTGGTCGATCTTGACAGCGGTCTGCCCGCACAGACGATTCAGTTCGCACCGTTCTGGTGCGGTGCCAACGACGTGGCATTCACGCCCGACGGGCGGCACCTGATCACCGCCAACGGCAATGGCACGGCCTACGTGTTTCGGCTGGCACCGTGGAAGCCCCTGCCGCCGTGAACGAGGCCGCACCCACTTCGTCATCCGCGGCGGGCGTCTTGTTTCAGCACGTGCAGGTTGGCCACGGTAATGCCCGACAGCATCGAGCCGACGATGCCGAGGTACCCCTGGTCGGTGCCGCAAATGAACAGATTGTCGAGGTGGGTGCGGCCGGACCAGTGCTTTTTCGGCGCGCCGTAAACACAGCCGTTCACGTGGCCGGTGAATTTGCGAATCGTGCGCGGCGTGAAGGTGTCGGTTTCGATGACGTGGCTGCGAAAATCGGGCACGTGGCCCAGCGCCGCCCCGACGATCTGGTCGTGCCAGTTGTGCTTCGCCCGGGTGTACGAGGCCGGGGGCAGGTTCATCCAGTAGTCTTTGTTGGCCAGCGCGGTGATGCGTATCGCCCCTTCGTCGAGCGGCTGGTCATACGCGAAATTGTTGGGTGAACAAATGATGCCGCTGCGCAGGTCGCACGGGGCGGCGGGGTTTTCGTAATGAAACTCGGGCGTGTCGCTGTAGAACAGAATCGTGGTGCGGTAGTCAAGATCGGCGGGCTGGCAATTCAGCACCGAAATTGTTTCGACAAACGTGATTTCGCCGGGGGCGGCTGCGGCGCTGCCGGGCGCAGGCGTGCCGGGGTGGTGGTCGCACAGTCGCAGGGTTTCGACAAACCCTGCCGAGGAAATCACGTTTTCGGCCTCAAGAATCGTGCCGTCGTCGAGGACAACGCCTGCGGCCCGGTTGCCATCGGTCACGATCGACCGCACGCCGGCCCGCAGCCGCAATTCG
>JAJXXL010000126.1 GCA_021781115.1 Planctomycetota bacterium | reverse complement strand
GGCTGGCTGAAACTGGTGACGGAGTTCGGCCGGCTGTTTCGGCGGTCGGCGGGCACGCCCGCATCGCTGGGGCAGGATGCGAAAAAATGGGGCCGCAAACGCCGCGAAGGAATCTCGCAAAGCCGCGCCGCGTTCGCCGCACCGGCGTAAGTGGCCGCCTGGGGTGGTGGCCGTCGGAATCGCGGCCAGCGCCCGGCAGTGCGTCATGTGCAACTCGCGGTGCCACAGCAGGTTGCGTGGCGGCTGACGCACTGACGCCGATTTGCGCCACCGGACGCCGGGATTAAGGGGCGCAGGAAATACAAACTGGGCGGTATACTGCGCTGGGTATGGTGTTACCCCCGATATGCGCGAATGCCTGGGACGGGGCGACTGCGTGCGGAGCACATTGACACAGCACGGCCTGATGAAGCCGATGCGGCCGATTCACCGGAACCACGCCTGACGAACACCGCCGCAGCGCGTGAATTCGGTGAAAACCTGCCAGGAATGTCCGCTGCGCGTTACCGGTTGCCGTTCGATCCGGCAGATGCTTGCGTTGCCCGCACTGCCAGAAACAGGGGGCTCTGAATTGCTGAATCTGAGTCGGGCCAACCCGGCTGCCGTTGATTTTTTCAGAGATTTGCTATAATTTTCGCAGACGGTGCTGTGTAAACTGTGGGCAGTCGTTCAGAGTCAAATCGATCCAAGGAGCCTATACAAATGTCCCTGTGCATCACTGAAAAGGCGGCGAAGGAAGTTCAACGCGTTATGAGCGAACAAAGCTTGCCCGATGGCGCCGTGTTGCGGGTCGGTGTTGCCGGCGGCGGCTGCAGCGGCTTTCAATACAGCCTGGGGTTCGACACGAGCGTTGATCCTGCCAAAGATCATCTGTCGGAACAGCACGGCGTCAAGGTGGCCGTCGACAAGAAGAGCTCGTTGTTTCTCGATGGTACGACGGTCGACTTTTATGACGGGCTGGAAAAGCGCGGTTTTACGTTCAACAACCCGAATGCAGTGAAATCCTGCGGCTGCGGCAGCAGTTTTTCTGCCTGAACACCGTCCACAATCGCGCCCGCGGAATAGCTGACGGCTCTGCCGCGGGCGTTCGCGGGGGGGGGCGTGGGCTGCCGATTGGAGTGTGCGGTCTGCCAACACCAACGGTTTTCCTGCGGGCGGGTTTTCGGTCGCCCGGGGGTCCGGCTGGCGGTGTGTTTTCCTCTTGGCGGGCCATAACATGACCGCTGTTTGCGGCTGCGCCTTGCAGATTTGATGAAAAGGCCCAACGGCGAAAGACTCTGACCGCAGCTCCCGCGAAGTGACACAACCGGGCGCGGTTGAGCGTCGCCCGTCTGGCTTGAGGCGATCTGGCGTGAGCCGATTGACGGGCGGCTCACGGCCGATTGAAGGCGATCAAGCTTTCGGTGGCGAGGCAGGCGAGGTTCAAGCGGCGGCCGTTTTCGGCTGAAAGGCCGCTTCATTCCGAAAGCCGCATCGCATGCCCCTGCCACCGATTCCCGATCTCGTCCGGCAGTTGAAAACCCGCGTTTTGGCCATTCCGCCGGGGCGCGTGGCCACCTACGGTGCGCTGGCGGCGTCGCTGGGCGATGTTCGCGCGGCGAAATGGGTGGCGTCGTTCTTGTGCGGTTCGCCCCAGGCGGCGAACTGGCCTTGGCACCGGGTCGTGCTGCGCACAGGCGAAATTGGCCCCGCGCCAGACCGCGACGTGGCCGGAAAAATCCGACGAATTCGGTCTGAGCGAATCGTTGTGCGCAACGGCGCAATCGACTTGGCGCGGTTCGGCTTTGACGATTTCAAATCGAGCGCCTCGCTGGCCCGACTGCGGCGATTTCAGGAAGACGCGTTGGCAAAGGTTTCGATTCAACCTTTGGACAAGTCTCTGCAAACCGTGGCAGGCGTCGACCTTTCGTATGCCTCGCCCCGGCAGGCGACGGCCGGATACGTGCTCTTCGATTATCGTTCACAGCATGTGCTTTCGACCTGCACGCTGTCGGCTCCGGTGAAGTTTCCCTACATTGCGGGCTATTTGGCGTTTCGTGAGTTGCCGCTCCTGCTCGCCCTGCTGCAGCGTGTGCGCGAGAAAGGCCAACTCGCCGACGTCATTCTTGTCGATGGTCATGGCCAGTTGCATCCGCGCCACGTCGGGCTGGCGACGCATTTGGGAATAGAAGCCAACATTCCGACAATCGGCGTTGGCAAGAAGCTGCTGTGCGGCACATGCGATCGGCAAAACTTTCGTGTGGGCGAAGCCCGCCCGGTTGTGCACGCCGGGCAAACCGTGGCAATGGCGCTGCAATCGACCCCGCAGGGCGGGCCGATTTATGTTTCGGCCGGGCACCGTGCCGATCTGGCTTCGGCCGTCGAACTGGTTCGCACCCTGCTCGGCGGGCACAAACTTCCGGGGCCCACCCATGCGGCACACGCCGTCAGCCGCAACGCCGCACGCCACATCGCAATGCGGTCGAACGGGTAGCTCTTGCGGCCGCCGTCCTCGAATTGCGGCCGCGAGCGAGACGGGTGGTTTCGTCGCCGGGCGCACTGGTGGAACCCCGGCGGCCAGTGGTTTCTGGGCGCGTCAGGCGGCGGGTGTCAAACAACGTGCTGGCTTCCGCCTGATCGCCGGGGTACGATCAAATCTATGCATTACATTCCCGAATCCGCGCGGTCCTGTCTCGAAGGCAATGCCTCGACTGCTTCGCCAGCCGAGGGGCGATCGGGCTTTCACGCCGCGGCGGCGCCGGTGTACCTGCTGACGGCAACGGTGGGGCTGTTGCTGCTGGCCGACCTGGCCCTTTCGTACGTGGCGGCGCCCGGGGGCTTGGCATATCGTACGTTGTTCGGGTTCCGGCTCACGCTGCTGGCCGCAGTGCTCGGCGGTTCGCGCATCCTGTACCATACCGTCGAAGGGCTGTTAGCGGGCCGTATCGGGGCCGACCTGGCGCTGACCATTGCCTGCGGCGCCGCGATCCTGCTGGGAGAGCACACCGTGGCAGGGTTGGTGGTGTTCATTGCGCTCTGCGGTGAAAGCATCGAAGGCTACACGCTCGACCGGGCCCAGGGGGCGATCCGCCGCGTGTTTGACCTCTGCCCGCAACAGGTGCATGTTTTGCGCGGTGGCGTTGAAGTCGATATTCCCGTGCACCAGGTGGTTGTGGGCGATGAAGTGGCGGTTCGGCCCGGCGAGCGAATTCCTGTCGACGGCGTCGTGCGTGAAGGCCATTCGGAAATTGACCAGAGCGCTCTCACCGGCGAAAGCACGCCCATTGAAAAACACGCTGGCGACCCGGTGTTTACGGGAACGCTGAATCAACTGGGCTGGTTGATCGTCGCCGTCCATCAGGTGGGTGAGGGCACCGTGTTTGGGCAGGTTGTCAAACTCGTGCGCGCGGCCGCCGCCCGCAAGGCGCCGCTCGAACGCACGGCCGATCGGTTGGCGCGTTATTTTCTGCCGGTCGTGCTGCTGGCAGCCGCCGCAACGCTGATTGGTTGGCGGTTTCAGTCTGGCAACTGGAGCGCCGGCTGGCTGCCGGCCCTGAGCGTGCTCGTCGTGGCCTGCCCGTGCCCGCTGGTGCTGGCGACCCCGTGCGCGGTGATGGCGGCCATGGCCTGGCTGGCTCGCAATGGGGTGATCATCAAAGGGTCGATCGCCCTCGAACGACTGGCCGCTGTCGATACGTTCGTGTTCGACAAAACCGGCACGCTGACGCAGGGTCGGCTGCAATTGGCCGGCCTGTGCCCGGCCGACGTCCTCGATGACGTCGAGTTGCTGCGGCTCACGGCGGCGGTCGAACAGCGCAGCGAGCACGTGTTGGGGCGCTTGCTGGCCCGCGAAGCCGAATCGCGCAATGTGGTCCTGCCTCAAGTCGATGAATTTACGGTTTTTCCGGGCCGCGGTGTGGCAGCCAGGATTCCGGCCGACAGGCTGCCGCCATCCCTGCGGTCGCCGATTGCGGGGGAGATTCCGGCAACGATTTTCGTCGGCAACCGCCGATTGATGCATGAGCAGGACATTGCCCTACCTGCCGAATGGGAGTCGCGCCTGACCGAGTTTGAGTCCGCGGGGCAAACCACGTTCGTGGTTGCGTGCCGGGTTGCCGGTCAGACAAGCTCCGGTGTGCTGTTGGGCGTGTTTGGCGTGCGCGACGCGATTCGCCCCGAGGCGCGCGAGGTCGTGGCGCAACTGCGTCGCGACGGAATTCAGGAAATTGCCCTGCTCACGGGAGATCGCCGCGAACCCGCCGCACGATTTGCGGATGACGCCGGCCCGTTCGACCATGTCGGCTCCGAATTGCTGCCGATCGACAAGGCCCGCTGGATCGACGATCGGACTCGTGCAGGGCGCCGTGTCGCGATGGTGGGTGACGGGGTCAATGACGCCCCGGCGCTGGCGTCTGCCGCAGTTGGCCTGGCATTGGGCGGGGTGGGCAGCGATCTGGCTGCCGAGGCGGGCGACGTCATACTCATGGGGCCGCCGCTGGCCACGTTGCCCGGCCTGTTGCGGCTGTCGCGGCAAACGGTCAGAATCATACGTCAGGGAATCTGGCTGTTTGCATTCGGCCTGAACGGGTTGGGGGTGGTCCTGTGTGCGGTGGGGTTGCTGAACCCCGTGGGCGGCGCCGTGTTTCACGAATTTGCGTCACTGGCCGTGATGCTGAACGCCCTGCGTTTGTTGCAGTTTGAACAATGGCAGCGTTCGCGCGGCGGGGCCCGGTTGCGAGCGGCGTTCGAAGCCGCTGCCCAATGCGCTGAATGGTACTCGCCCAGCCGGCTGGTGCATCGGTTCCTGGCCCGCTGGCAACTCGGATTGCGGCTGGGGTGTGCGGCCCTGGGGCTCTATTGGTTCAGTTCGAATTTCGTGATGATCGAAGCGAACGAACGGGCCGTGGTCACGCGCTGCGGTCGGTATGTGGCCACGCTGGGGCCCGGCGTGGCCTGGCGCTGGCCCGCGCCGTTCGAACGCATTCTGCGAGCCAGGATCGACCTTGTGCGGGCCCTGCCAATCGGCTTTCGCATGGCCGGGTTGCCCGCGCCCGGCGAGAATTCCGACGCGCCGGCCGTCGAATGGCAGGCCGAACATCAGGAGCCGGGTTATACGGCTGTGCCCGCCGAGTCGTTGATGCTCACCGGTGATGAAACGGCAGTCGAGGTGACGGCCGAAGCGCACTTTCAGATTCAAGACCTGCCACGATACCTGTTAAACAGCTCAAACCCCGACGAACTCCTGCGGGCGGCCGTCGAGAGCGCGGTGCGGCAGGTCGTGGCCCGCCGGCCGCTCGACGAGATATTGACCGACGCGCGATCAGCCGTCGAAGCCGACTGTCTGAGTTTGCTGCGTCAAACCGCGGCCCGCTACGATGTCGGCGTTGAAATCCTCGACCTCGACCTGCTGGAAGCCCACCCGCCGATTGCCGTGGTGCCCGCATATCGCGACGTGGCCAATGCGCTCGAAGAGCGCGAACAGCTCGTCAACCAGGGGCAGGCCGAATATGCACGGCTCGTGCTGGGCGCTGCAGGCGAAAGCGCGATTCGGCGGCTCGCCAGCCATGCGCCGCGCGCACCGGATGCCCGTGAACCCGCCGCGCCCGGCGCGCCCGAGGATTGGGTGCTCGACGATTCTCTCTGGGCCGAGCTCACGCGCGACGATGCCGGCGAAATGCTGTTGTCAGGCGACGCCGCCGCCCGCCTGCTCGACGCGCGGCGCGAACGAACCCGGCAGGTGCAACAGGCCGCAGCCGATTTCTCGCGATTCGAAAGCCTGCAGCTCACGCAGCGGAAACATCCGTTTCTCACCCGGGTGTCGATGTATTGGGATGCGATTGAACGCATATTCGCCGGGCGGCCAACGATGATTCTCGACCCCCGGTTTACCGGCCGGCGGCACCTGCTGCTGGCCAACCCCGAACTGTGGAACCTGCCGCTGAGTCGGCCGCCCCCGGCTGCCGTTGTTAACCCCGCGCCGCCGCCCCTGCCCCCGGCCGAAGAATGACCGGGGCGGCGCCGCTCGGCCAACGCCGGCCTGCCGCTCGCCGAATTGCCCTGCGCCGGCCAGCCCCGCGGCGAACATCAGTATTCGAGACTCGATCGCTGAAAGCCCGACCACCATGCTTAACCCGTCTGATTCCAACCCCGCCTGGAACTCGCCCGCCGGCGACGCGCTGCAGGCGGCTACATCGAAACTGCCAGGCCGCACGGTTCGCATCGTGCTGGCTGCAGCGTTTGTGGCGCTTGCGGCAAGCTGCCTGCTGTTCGTTGATGAAACCGAATACGTGATTGTTGAAACGCTGGGACGAATTACCGCCGTGTACGATCAAGCCGGGCCGAAGGACAGCGATCGCGGGCTGCATTTTAAAGCGCCCTGGCCGATCGGCACGGTGCGGCGGTTCGACCGCCGCCAGCAGTTGTACGACCCCCCGGGGCGCGAAACCTTCACTCACGACAAGAAGAACCTGACCGTTCACAGCTACGTCTGCTGGAAAATCGCGGCCACAGCGGCGGGCGCCGCAACCAATCTTGAGGATCGCCCGGTTGTCAGGTTTTATCGGGGCGTGGGAAATGCGGGCGTGGCCGAAGCCCGGCTCGACGCCCGCGTGCGTTCGATTCTGGCGGCTGAGATCGGCCAGGTCGATTTGGGCCAGTTGCTCGCCGCGCGAAGTTCTGAAGCCGGCCCCGGCGACAACAGCCCGATTGCCGCCGTTGCGGAAAGGATTCTGACGCAGCTTCGCCGCCGCAGCGATGAAGCCCAGGGCCTGCTTGAAAAGCTGGGTATGGACATCGTCGATTTGCGGATCAAACGCATCAATCTGCCCGAAGGCAACCGCTTTGCCGTTTACGAACGGATGCGTACCGAACGGTTGCGCATTGCCGAACGCTACCGCAGCGCGGGCCGCGCTGAAAAGGTTCGCATCGAAAGCCAGGCCCGCCGTCAAAGCGAAGAACTGCTTGCCAAGGCCGCCGCCGACGCCGAGCGAATTCGCGGTGAAGGCGAAGCCGAGGCGATTGGCATATTGAACCGCGCGCACGCCGCCGATCCTGATTTTTATGAGTTTCAGCGGACTCTGGCCGGTTACGCCCGCATTCTAAATGATAAAACAACGCTCGTGCTTTCGGCGGCCAGCCCGCTTCTCAAGCTGCTCACGACGGGAGTTCGCGCAGCGTCGCCCGGGCCCGATGATGAGCCGCCTGCATCGAGCCTGCCAGGCGCCGCCGAACAGAAGGCCGAGGCCCGGAGCGCGCCGCAGGCGATTCCCGCCGCAGCCGCCAGGGAGTCGAACCCATGAAGGCGATTCTGTTGACGGCCGGGCTGGCGCTGTACGCCGCCAGTGGCCTGTTCGTCGTCAAAGGCAACGAGCGGGCGCTCGTCACCCGCATGGGCCGGGCTGATCAGGCCCTGGTCGGCGCCGGCCTGCACTATGACCTGCCCTGGCCTTGGGCCCGCGTGCGGCGCGTCAACCTGCATGAATTGCGAACGGTGTCGGTGGGGCTGCGCGGCGGCGAATCGCTGCGCGAGGCCGATTTTCTCCGCGGCCTTGCGGCCGATCGCCAGGGAGAATTCCTGACTGGCGACAAGAACGTGCTGCACCTGCAAATCGACGTACAGTATTCGATTGTCGATCCGTACCTGTGGCTTTTCGGCGATGCCCGCCCCGAGCGGGGTGTGCGGCTGCTGACTGAGGCGCTCGCCACAGACGTCATCGCCCGCAGCGGCGTTGATTTCGTTCATCCGCTGGGCCTCGACGAACTCACCCGGCTGCTGACGCGGCTCATGCAGCACGCGGTCGAACAACAACCGTGGGGCGTCGTGGTTGACGATGTCTCCATTGGCGGGGTCTTTCCGCCGGTCGAGGTCAAGGCCGCATTCCTTGATGTTTCGAACGCCCGCGCTGAGAAAGACCGCCTCATTCACGAAGAACACACACGGGGCGAGCAACGATTGTCGAACGCCCAGGCCGCGGCGCGACAACGGGTGCAACAGGCCGAAACTGAACGCAATACGCAGGTTGAAGGGGCGCGCGGCGCGGCTGACCGGTTCGCACGGGTGATTGCTCAATTTCATCATGAAGCCCAAACGGGCGCTGTCGACTACCGCGCGGTCAAGCAACGGGCCATGTCGCGAATGTACGCCGAAACACTCGAAACCGTACTGCCCCGGCTGGCGGGAAAGGTTTTTCTCGACTCTGATCAGCCGGTCGATTTAACAATCGCCCCCGACAAAAGTTCTCCCGAACCGGCGAGCGCCGCGCCAAGCCCTGAAAAATGAGGGGCGCGCGCCATCGCGGCGTTTCAAGACAGCAAATATCGTCGTCGGGCAAACCTGCGGCAGTTCGACTGGAATCGGGGCCGGGCGGGGGTTTATACTGAACAATGCCATAATGGCGTGCTGAAAATGGAAAATGGCCGCGTTCACGGGAAAAACCCCCTGAGCAACGTGAAACCCGTCGCAGGGTGTCGTCTGCCCCGCGGCGGTCTCTCTTGAAACTGACCGGTGTTCGACGGGCTGAAAAGCGATGAATTGCACCTGTCTGAGCTGTTTGGGAAAGTGCG
>JAJXXL010000496.1 GCA_021781115.1 Planctomycetota bacterium | reverse complement strand
CCGCGAATTCGGCCTGGGTAGCACGACCGCCGCCGAAATGGCGCAGTTGTTCGACTTGTTGCATCAGGGCAAACTGGTGAGCGCCGCGGCGTGCGAAGAAATGCGCGGGCACCTGCTGGCCTGCGACGACCGCGACAAGCTGGCGGCCCTGTTGCCCCCGGGAACCCCGCTGGCGCACAAATCGGGGTCGCTCGACGATGTGCGCAACGACGCGGGAATCCTGCAAACGCGTGGCGGCCCGATTGCCATTTGCGTGTTGACGAATCACAACCAGGACAAACGCTGGACGCCCGACAACGCCGGCAACCGCTTGTGCGCCCGCATCGCACTGGAAGTGTATGACCACTTCACGCCCCGCGCACCGGCCCTGGCCGATGCTGCAACCTTGAAGCTGGGCGACGAAGGCGAGCGCGTCGAAGCGCTTCAACGCACGCTGAACGCCCGGTTGGCGCCGGCGCCCGCCATTTCGGTCGACGGCGATTTCGGGGCCGAAACCCAGGCTGCCGTCGTCAAGTTTCAAAAATCGAATCAGCTTGCCGCGACGGGCGTGGTCGGCCCCGAAACCTGGAAGCTGCTGGGCGCCCCGGTGCTCGAAGAGCCGCCCGCGCCCGAACCGAACGCGGTCAACGGCGAGCAACTGCCGCTTGCCCCGCCCGATCGCCTCGACGGCCCACCCGTGGTCAGTTGCAAGGCCTGGGCGGTGGGCGACGCCAAGACCGGCCAATTGCTGTGGGGCGCCCAGGAAGCCGCTCCGGCTGAAATCGCGAGCACCACCAAGATCATGACCGCGCATGTCGTGCTGACGCTGGCCGCCCGCGAACCCGCCGCGCTCGCCGAAGACGTTCGCATTTCAAAGCGGGCCGACGCCACCTCGGGTTCGACAGCCATGATCAGGGCGGGCGATGCGATTTCCGTCGACGAATTGCTGTACGGGTTGATGCTGCCGTCGGGTAATGATGCGGCGACTGCCCTGGCCGAGCATTTTGGCCGGCGATTCGAGCCGCCCGAGGGGGGCGACGCCCAAACCGACCCGTTCGAACGGTTTGTGGCCGAAATGAACCGCACGGCGCGCCGGCTGGAAATGCACGATTCGCACTTTACGAACCCGCACGGCCTGCCCGACGCAGCCCATCGTTCGAGCGCCCGCGACTTGCTGCGGCTCGCCGCGACGGCCCTGCAAAACCCGCAATTCCGCAAGTACGCCGTGACGCGGCAACATGGCGCCCGGGTCGTGGGGCGGGGGGGCAAGGTGCGAAACCTCGTGTGGAAAAACGGCAACCGGCTGCTGGAAATCGGCGGGTATGAAGGCATCAAGACCGGCACCACGTCGCAGGCAGGGGCGTGCCTCGTGTCGGCCGGCGTGCATGACAATGACCGCCTGATCGTCGTCGTGCTCGGCGCCACGTCGAACGATGCGCGCTATATTGACGCCCGCAACCTGTTTCGCTGGGCCTGGAAGACCCGCGCACCCTGACACCGTTTTCAGAGCAGTTCCAGCGCGGCGAATTCTGCGCCCAGCACTGGCGTCGCCGGGCACCCCAGCCATGCCAAAAGTGCGCCGTACACCCGGCGAAAGTCGGTGTTGAAAACCAAGTCGCCATCATCGAGTTCGGCCAGGCTGGGGTACTGGCCATGACAGCCGCCCTTGACCGGCGCGCCTTGCAGAAACAGGCACGACGCCGCCCCGTGGTCGGTGCCGCCACTGGCGTTTTCGGCAACGCGGCGGCCGAACTCGCTGAATGTCATCACCACGACCCGGTCGGCCAGGCCGAGCGCCGTCAAATCGCGGTCGAAGGCAGCGAGGCCCGCAGCCAGGTCGCTCAGCAGCGCGGCGTGCGGTTCGAGCTGGCCCGCATGCGTGTCGTAGCCGTCTTGTGAGGCAAACACGACCCGCACCCCGAGGTTGCCCGACAATATCTGCGCGGCCCGCTTCAACTGTTCGCCCAGGCCGCTGGCCGGGTACTCGACTGGCGATTTATATTTCGCCGCAGCATCCTTGAGCAGGTCGGCCGTGCGATATGCGGCCCGCATCTGGCCGCGCAAAAAGTTCACCGGGTCGGCCGTGGGGGTGCTGGCGGCACCCAGCTTCCGCCGCAGTTGGTGCCTGGGCTGCCCGCCCTCTTCCAACCCCGCGAATTGATCGAGCTGGCCGACCACGGGGGCCGAGACCTTGCCGGCGCGCATTCCCTGCGGCAGTTCACCTGTCAGGGCCAGCCCAGGAATCGAAGGCCGGTCGTCAGGGGCGGGGGGCAGGCGGTCGAGAAATCTTCCTAACCAGCCGGCGGCGGGCGGGCGTTTGTCGATGCTGGCGGTTTGCCAGATTTCCATCGAACGGAAGTGCGAACGGTCGGGGTTGGGGTAACCCACCCCCTGCACGATCGCCAGCCGGCCTTGTTTGAACAATTCGCCCATTGCGGCCAGCGAGGGATGCAGCCCCACCGCATCGTTCAGTCGCACGGCGTCTTGCTTGGCGATCGCCAGCGTTTTGCGGTTGTTGTAGTACAGCGCGTTTTCCAGAGGAATCAGCGTGTTCAGGCCGTCATTGCCGCCCGCCAGTTCGACGACGACCAGCACATGGTCATTGCGATCGGCCGCCGCGGCCGCCTGGGCCGCCTCGGCAAACAGCCGGGCGTGTGTACCGGCCAGCGAAATGCAGGGCAAACCCGCCAGGCCGGCATGAATGAAGTTGCGTCGCGTCATGTTCATGGGCAAACTCCGGTCGCAAGCCAGGTCAATGGAACCCGGCCGTCAATAGGCCTGGTACTCGGGCAACGCCAGCATGACCGCAAGCAGGTCGCGCGTCTTGGCGGCGCGAAACCCTTCGTCGTCGCGAAATGCATCGGGTTGCGGGCCATCGTCGCCCAGCACCAGAAACGCCGCCAGTTCCTGCCGCACCGCTGCTGGCAGGTCGCCTTGAAACAGTACCTCTGCCAGCCGTTCGACCACTTGATCGGGCGCGGTGATTTCTGGCGAAACGCGGGTTGCGATCGGGCAGTCGGGTTGCAGTGCGTTGCCCTCGGCGTTCAGACCGGCGATTGTTTCGGCGAACGCGGCGCGGGCGGCGAGCGTTGTCGAGTTGACCCATTCCTGCTCGCCGTCCCAGCCTTTGACATTGGGCGGCGACAGCAACCGCTGGCCCATGCCGGCCAGGTTGCCCGCCAGTTCGGGGGCGGGCTGCCGCACCCCGAGCGTGCGCACCGTGCCCACGACGAATTCGACCGGGCTGGCGATGCGCTGCCGATAACAGGCGTCGCTGTAAAAGTACCGCGATTGAAACAGGTCGCGCAGAAACCATTCGATGTTGAGCTGCGTGCGGTCGAGCAGTTCGGCAGCGGCGGCAACAACGTCAGCGGCGGGTTGGGGCGTTGCGAAAAACCGCAGCAGCTTGCCGGCCAGGAATCGCGCGGTTTCGGGTTGGGCGACCAGAATATTCACCACATCGCCCCCGTTAAACCGGCCCGATTTTCCGAGGATTCGCTTGACGCCCGCATCATGCGCTTCGGCGTGAAACACAAACGCGCCGGCTTCGCGGTGCCAGCCCGTAAACGCCCGCGCCGCCTCCTGCACATCCTGTTCGGTGTAATGCCCGATGCCCACCGTGAACAGCTCCATCAACTCGCGGGCGAAGTTTTCGTTGGGGTGCTCCTGCGTGTTCGATTCGCCGTCGAGCCAGACCAGCATCGCCGGGTCTTGGGCGATCGCCAGCACCAGGTCGCGAAATGTGCCCCACGCCTGCCGCCGGAACCGCTCGAGCTGGCACAGCATCAATCGCGTGTCCTCGACCTTGTCGACGCTGGTGGCAAAATGCCCGTGCCAGAACAGCGCTAATTTCTCGCGGAAAGGCGCCGCCGTGGAAACCATTCGCAGCAACCACCAGGCCCGGCAGGTGTCGGCGTCGCCGAAGTTCAGCATCCCGCCGTTGACGACGTCAAACGCCCGGGCGTACTTTTCGGCTTCGTCTTCAGGCGCCTGAAACAGCCCGTCGACGGCGTCGGCGAGGCCGCGTTCGACGCAGGCCGCGATTTCCGCGGGGCTGGCGCCAAACCCTGTGCGCCGCAGCAGGTGGGCGGCACGTTTTTCATCAAACCGGTGGCCGCTGTCACTCGGCAACGGGGCAAAAAACTCGGCAGCCATGCGGGCACACGTGCCTTTCTGCTCAAACCGCCTCTTTTCACTCAATCCGCCGCTGCCGCCCCGGCGCTCAGGCGTCTTCTTCGTCTGACGAGTCATCGTCTTCTTCGTACTCGTCGTCGTCGGCGGCAGGCAGGCGATAGGCCAAGGCAAACAGCCCCACGCCGCATAGAGTCGCCGCGCCCATGACCAGGTTGCGCGACGGCCCCATCCATTGAAACAGCCAGGAATCGCGGCCGAACAGCCGCACCAAGAACGAACCCAGCCCGAGCACGGTGCACAACATTCCCACGCTTTTTAACAAATTGCTCATACGGCAGACCTCGTGTTCCTGCAGCCGCCTGGCGAATTGGCGGATTCGCGTCAGTGTGTTATTGTAAAGCCCGCAATGCAGGTTCGTCCATCGTAGAAAGTCGGGTCACCCGCCCGCCGCCCACCCGCCGTTTCCGGTGCCGGGGCGATGCACAACAGGAGCACGCACGATGAAACTGGCAGGTCGCAAGGCAATCGTTACCGGGGCGTCACGCGGAATTGGCCGCGCCTGCGCCATTGCGCTCGCCCGCGAAGGCGCCGACGTGGCTGTCAATTATCGATCGCACCCCGAAGAGGCCGACGAGGTGCGACGTGAAATTGAAAAGCTCGGCCGCAAAGCCCTGCCCGTGCAGGCCGACGTGGCCGACCTCGCCGCCGTCGATGCCATGTTCGACCATGCCGCGGCCGAACTGGGCGGAATTGACCTGTTCGTTTCCAACGCCGCCTACAGCGACCGCCAGTTGATGATCGAGGCCGATATGGCCGGGTTCCGCCGCACGATCGACGTCACAATGTGGGGCGCGCTTCACGGGTTGCGGGCCGCCGCCCGGCACATGGTTCAGCAGCGCCAGGGCGGTTCGATTGTCATTGTCAGTTCGCCGCACGCCGTCATTCCCATTCCGACCGCGATGGCCTACAACATGGCCAAAGCCGCAATCGACCACATGGCCCGCACCGCCGCCATTGAACTCGTGACGCATCGAATTCGCGTGAATATCGTGCACCCCGGCTGGATCGACACCCCCGGCGAACGCAAATTCTTCACCGAAGAACAGATTGAAATCGGCGCGAAACGACTGCCCTGGGGCCGCATGGGCACGCCCGAGGAAATTGCCCGCGGCATCGTGTTCGTGCTCAGCGACGATTGCGACTACATGACCGGCAGCACGTTCAGCATGGAGGGCGGCGTGAGCCTGCCCTGGTGGTCGAACCGCGCCTCGGGTGAAATGTAACCCGCCCCAGTGACCGCTCAAAGCAGCGACCGCTCGATGGGTGCTACAGCTCGATTGGCCACAGTGTACCTGCTGACACGCCGCCGTCGACGAACAGCATTTGCCCCGTCATGAATGCCGAGGCGTTTGACGCCAGGAAAACCGCGGCCCCGACCAGGTCGCCGACCTCGCCCAGGCGTTGCAGCGGCGTATTGGCTCGATTCCAGGCCTGCATCGTCGGGTTCGACCAGAGTTTGCGCGTCAGGTCGGTCAGAATGAACCCGGGGGCGATGCCGTTGACGCGGACTCCGAATTCGCCCCATTCGAGCGCCATGCCGCGCGTCACGGCGGCCACGCCCATTTTGCTGATGGCATAGGGAATCACCCCCTTGAGCGGCGCGTAATTATTCAACGAACCGATGTTGATGATCGTTCCCTGCCGGCGTTCAATCATCAGCCGCCCGACTGCCTGCGACAGCAAAAACAACCCCCGCAGGTTGATGTCGAGCACGAAATCAAATTCTTCGGGGGTGAACGTCTCGACCCGTTTGCGCTTGTTGACACCCGCGACGTTGATCAGCGTGTCGATGCGCCCGAATTCCTCGTGCACCGCGGCCGCGAGCGCCTGAATCGCGTCGGGATCGGCCACGTCGCAACGCATGGGCGTGACGGGCAACTCGCCCCCGATGTCGCGCGCCGTCGCTTCGAGCGTGGCCAGCTCGCGCCCCGCGATAACGACCTGGGCCCCCCGGCGGGCAAACCCCTCGGCCAGCGCGCGGCCAATGCCACGACTGCCGCCCGAAACAAGCACCACCTGACCGGCCACTGAAAACAGTTCATCGTGCATGCAACTTGCTCCGCTTGTAGACGATGGCAGACGCCGGATGTCAGACTACGAGTTCGGCAAGCGTGTCAGAACGAGTCAGCGCCGGGTGACGTTTCCACCCTGAAAACCACACACGAATTCTGAAGAAGACGCCGCGAATCATCCCAAACGGAGCCGGCAAGTCAATTCATTATTCACTCGAAAGTTGTCTGTTCGAACATGCCATCAGGAAGTGGGTCCGTGCTCCGAAGCCTGAAGTAGGCGTGCGGATCACGCAGGTTTTTCTCTAGTTTTTTGGATCTGATGTATTGAAAAATCTTCTTCTTCGACAACCCGAACAGGATTCTTCGGGCGCTCTGCCAGCCAATATCGAGTGCTTTTTGAGCGTCCGTGACCGAAATTACGCCGTTTTCTGCCGCCATATTCAGGGCGAGTCTCTCATGTTCAGTCAATGTCGCCGCAAGAGTCTCGCTGATGATTTGGGACACGTCGCGGTCGATCCACGCTCGCCGTTGCTTGATATTGTTTCGCAACGTTACGAGTACCGAAAGATGCCCGGATTTCGATTCACTAAACTCTGGCGTGGGCAGCTTCATTCCGATCATTGTCTCGCGAATTCGCCGGGTGCCTTCGTGGGCACACTTGACGTATTCCATGTAATACATTGCGTCCATCAACGTCGGATTGCGGGGCTGGTGAGTATTGTAGATATTCTCGGGCGTGACAAATGGCGGAAATGAGCCGGGGCTTTCGATTTCCAGCCTGTCATCAAACATTTTGACAAAGATGGGCATATTCTTCATGCCGTTTCCATACGACCGGTGAACGCATGCGTTCACGATCGCTTCGTACCATGCCGGTTTGGGATATTCTGGAACCGGAAAAAACTTTCCCTTTGAATCAAGCGGCGAGAACGTTCGCAGTTGCGATTCGAGGATGCCTTCAACTTGCTGCACAAGCTGCGGAACCGTTCCCTCCAGAATTTCATCTTTCACCGCGTTGTATCGGACGCCGGTTCTTTCAATCTCGCCTTCAAAACGCTGAAAACGAACTTTGCATCCCGGAATCAATCGAATCGGGTCGTTCGCAAACAAGAGGGCGCATGCGACGTTAGGCTGAAAGTTGCCATTGTGGATTGTCCCCAGCCGTCGCAAATTGAGTACATCGATTTGTTGCAGGTCCGCCGACATTCTTCTGGCTGCCCGAACAGCATGAACAAATCGCCCTGCCGCATCTTGATTAAAATCAAGCGGCCATTGCATGTTCGAAGGCTGCTGTTCGAACGCGATCTCGCCCTTGTCGGCTTGAAGCTCGCGGACTTGCTCGCTTTTAAGCTCGATTTTGCTGTCGCCAATCCTGCGAAACACTTTGCCGTTCGTTGTTCGAGCGGCGATTCCCTCGAGATACTTGACGCGAAAGAGGACGACAAAATCGGCAACCCCGTGAGTGTTCACGACATTGACACGCTTGGATTCGTAATCAGCATCAGGGCAAAAAACATAGCCCGTCTTTTCGAGGCGATTTAATTCGTCTGAAGATAATTGGCAGCAGCCATCGAACCCGCCTCCGTCCTTTTTGTCTTTCATTCCAGAGACAATAAGGCCACCGCACGGGCTCGTGTTCGCCCACATCGAAAAATACTCACCGAGACTGTCCCCGGAAAATCGCGCAGGCTTCCTTTCAACGCGACGATCTTCGTCGAGTTTTCTTAATAAGGTCTCGTCCGCGGCTGAATAAATGTCGTCAACCGACATGAGTTGCAGCGGGTCTGTCGCAAAATCAAGGCTACGTTGCCGATTCATCATCAAGTGGGATTCAGTCAGAGGGTTCAATTTATGAAAGATCGCTCAGCCGGCCGCTTTCCTGCCACTCGGAAATCGGCGCGCGCCCTGGTTGGCGCTGCGATCCTAGTGTTGTTCTAATTGTTCGGTCGCGACCGTACCCACAAATGGCTTCGATGCCCCCGACTTCCGCTCCTGTTGCCTGAGCAGCTCCCGAATGGCTTCTGTGATCGTCGCAGAGCGATTCCAGCCATTTTGCTCCGCAACTGTGTTCAATCGGTGCACGAGACCCGAGGGCACGCTTGCGGCGACAACGATTGTTGGTCCCTCTGCGTAGATTTGCTTTCGACCAGCCCCGGCCCGCTTGCCGCCTCGTTGCGTCTTCTTCATGGCAATGGCCACGTTGATACAATTATAGGAAATCAGATAACCAGAGTGATTGAATGACTATAATTGTTTCATTGTGGGGTGACAAGGCCATAAGTTTGCGCAATGGGACGGCGATTCAATCGGAGATGAGCCAAACCCCGGCCAATATACTGCGTGCGGGACCAATTGGCACGATTGCCGTGTAGGGAAATGGCCCAGATTCTGACCTGGGGATTGGCGGTCGGCTACCCCGCGGAACACCGCGGGATTTGGAATACCCTGATCAGGGTTGCA
>JAJXXL010000332.1 GCA_021781115.1 Planctomycetota bacterium | reverse complement strand
GTAAACGCATCCTTGCCGCACAGAAACGCCCGGCGGACGCACCGCGCCACACAGTGATACACGCCCACTTCGGCTGTCGCCACGATTTGTCGTCGGGGGTAGGCAGGCATGATGCACCTCGAAAGACAAGACCACTGGGCGAACACGTCGTAAACAATCGTCAATATCAACAGATCGGGTTGCAATTCGGCGTGTGTGTCACACTGACCGAGGATGCCAACGACACCATATTTACCAAACCGTCGATGTTCTGTCAATAATAATGGGTGTCTTTTTATTTAAATTCGCGGTATTGACGGGGATTGGAGTTTCCGGTATCAACCGCACGCTCAAACTCTGCCGATTATGGTCCTGGTTGATCGCTGACCTTGGCCGCAGCAGTTGGAGCCCCCTCTCCCCCCCCTCTACGATACCGTCGTCTACAACTCACAACCTCATCCCGTGGCGGGATCGGGTTCGGCGTGTGCGCCTGTTGGCCGCACCTGTGCACCCGGAACAGTTCATGCGCGTCATGTGTAACGCAGTTCTCTGGCGTTTCAGTTCGCGCCGGCCCGATACGGCCCGAAACCGATTTTGGGCTTGGCTCACTGGGCTGATCTTGCCGGGCATTGCCACGTGCCTGGCGGCACCGGGCTGCGCCATCTTTTCGCCGCCCGCAGCAACCGCGCCGCGGCCCCTGTCGTGGCTGACGCATTTTGTCAGTCAACCGCTCGACGCCTCGGAGGCGTTCGACCTCAATTCGATCAAACCGCCGCCGCACGCGGCGAGCGTCGGCTCCGACAGCCTGCTCGAAATTACGGTCTGGGATCTGCTTGAACCTGGTTCGCCGCACACGTTTCCAGTGCGGGTCAGTGCGGCGCAAACGATTGACGTGCCGTTACTCGGCGAAATTTCGGTGGCAGGCAAAACAATTCCTGAAATTGAGCAGGGCTTGCACGATGCCCTTCAATCCGGTGAATTTCTGAACCAGCCCCGGGTGCTTGTCCGCAGCCTCGACGCTCCCCAAGTGACAATTCACGTCTCGGGGGCAGTTATTCGGCCCGGCCCCGTCGCCCTGCCGCGAACCAACGCCAGCGTCTACGCAGCGCTCGTCTCGGCCGGTGGGCTGAAGGCGGCTGCGGGGACGCAAATTGCCGTCAGCCACAAGCCGACCGGCGGCACCCCGGCGCGGCACAAAAAGAATGAAGGCGAGCCGGTGCTCGCAAACGCACAATCGCAATTGTACGCCAACGCAGCCGGGGTCTCGGCCGATGATTCGGGCGAAGTGCAGGGCGATCGCGCACCATCGCCGGCCGACTTGCCTGAGACGCACTGGTACGATGTGTCGGTCGAATCGGAAGCCCGCGAATTGACAGCGTTGTTGCTCAGCGACGGCGACGGCTTAATGGTCAAAGCGGTTGTAGCGCCCATCCGCATCAGCGGCGAAGTCGCCCGCCCGGGCGCCTACGCCCTGCCCACCGACAAACTCCTTAACGTCTGGCAGGCGTTGCTGCTCGCCGGCGATGTTCAAACGCATGGCGTGCCGCTGAACATCACACTCGTGCGCCCGGCGCGTGACGGCCGCGGCGCTCAGCGGTGGTTCGTGAATATCGAAGAGATCGACGCGCGCCCCGCGGTCGCACCGGCAGTTCAACCTGGCGATCTGATTCATGTCGAACAAACCACAAGCGGAAAGATCCGCCGCGCCGTGGGAGATTTGTGGAACAAATGATCCACAGCCCCCACAACAGGCGGGAGGCACACGCAACGATTGCGGGAGAATCACCTTAATGAAATGGTCTCGAATTCTGCGTGTCGGCGTGCTGGGGGCGCCGGTGGCGCTGGGCGTGGCTGCCGGCTGGATGCAATTTTCGCGCACGCCCCCGATTTATGAAGCGTACGCTAAGCTTCAGGTGCGCCGCAGCGGCCCCTCCGAAAACGAGGCAACCGGCACAACAGAGGCTGAAACCAGCGCGGTGCCGCACACCGTGCTGCTGGCGGCGGCAGAATCTGCAACGGTGCGGCAAATGCAATTCGCCGCAGGCGAGTCGCCCGCCGTTCGGTTGGCGAGCCATACGCGAATGGTGGTCGAACGCCAAGCCGGGCAGGATGAGTACTCAATCTTCTATGCAACTGAGCAGGCCGCCGAGGCCATTCCCGTGCTGACCGCTGTTGTCGATGCGTTCACTAAACTCCATCAGGCCGCGGCGCCGGCGATTCCTTCTCCGGCTCTGGTCGCGATTCAGACTGAAGTCGCTGAAGCAGATCAGGCGATTGCCCGACAACAACAGGTGTTGGCCGAACTGCAACAAAAGATCGGGTTGCAAGCCGCCGATGAAACGCGGCGGACCGTAGGGCTTGAGCAGGCAAAACTACTCGGCGGAGCGCGGGCTGAGGCGTGCCGCCGCCGGCTCGAATCGGAAAACCGGTTTGCCCAGGCGCAACAGGACTTCGCGGCAGGAGTGTCGGTCGAATTGTTCCTGGCCCGGCTGCCCGAAGGTGAAACCCGCCCCTTGCTCGAAAAACAATTGACTCGTGCGCGCACTGCGGCCGAGCTTGAGCAGGCCCAAATCGAACAGACTCGGCTGGCCGGCGTCTATGGCCGCAATCACCCCAAAATGATCGAGGCGGCCGGCAGAATCGACGAGCTGAAGTCACGGCTCGAATCGGCCACAACGGCGGGGGTGGCCGAGCCGGATCCGGCCATGGTGCTTCGTGCGCTGCAAGGCGAACTCGCCGAGCGGCAGGCCTGCGAACGCGACTTGCAGGAACAGCTCGACGTAGCCACCGCCGCCATTGAACAGCAGGCCGCGACGCAAGAATCGCTCGACGCGAGCCGCCGCGAACTGGCCCGTCTCGAAGCCTTGCGAGCCGGGTTGCGGGAACGCGCACAAATACTCAATCGGCCCGAAGCCCCGGCGGTGGCGGCAATTGAGCCGCCCACACTGCAATCAGCGCCCGTCTCGCACAGCATGTCATGGTATCTGCTGGCTGGCGGCGTATGCGGCACAGTGGTTGGCGGGCTGCTGTTCTGGCAGACCGGTCGCGTGCGCGGGGCGGTCGCCTCGCGCGAGGGGGCGCCAATCGATGCGGAAACGCGACTCAGGGCGCTGGCCGCGCAATCGCGCGGAGGGTTACTCGAACGCCGCCGATTGCGAATGACCCGCATGCAACCCTCGGCGGCCGAGTTGGCCACCGCCGACTGAGCCCTTCCGATGTCTGCCGGTCACCCCGTGGGAAACGTGGCTTCGTAGGCCAGGCTGTCGAGAAACTTGCGGGCGGGAATGTAATAGGAGGGTGGTGTCGAACTGATATTCTTGACCAGAATATCGCGGAGCGTGGCGACTTCGGCCTGGATCTGACGGGTGGCGTCGAGCGTGGCATCGACATGCGAGCGGAGTGCGAACAGTTCTTCAACCTTTCTGCAATCCGCGGCATATTCGCCGCTACGCAGCGCATCAGGCCAGTTGATCTTGCCCGTCGCCGGGTCCAACTGGCTGAAGCTCAACCGGGCCGGGGCCTGCGACTGCCGGTTCGCCAGGTAATTATGCACGACCTGCATGTCGCGATCGTGCTTTTCCTGCGCATAGGCGGCGTAAATTCGCTTACGCTCAAAATACGTTTCGGCCCACTTTTTCTGGTTGTCAATGTATTGACTGCGGGCGGTCTCGATGTTGATGGCGGCTTGAGAATAGCCTACTGCCGCCTGCCCCTGCGCGCGAACGACGTTCGCCATCGCGTTCATGTAATACGACTGCGGAGTTCCACCATAACCGCCGCCATAGCCGCCGCCGCGTCGATAATACCGGGCCGTCGCCGACTGGTCGAGCATGCTCCAAGCCACCAACCCCAGGCCGATCGACCACAACACCCGTTTGTGCTGCATGTTCCGCTCCAAAAATCCTTGTCAGGTTTATGACGGACGAGGACAATGAACCGGGCGCGCGTCGGCCAGCCAGGCGCGGTTCATTCGCCCAGCAGTGTTCCTTCATAGGCCAGGCTGTCAAGAAACTTTCGCGCCGCGATGTACTCATTGGGCGACATGGCCGAAATGCGAGCTCGCAAAAGCGCTCGCAAATCGGCGACGCCGACTGAAATCTCGTGACTGGTTGGCACCGAACCATTGACGCGGGCGCGCAGGGCGAACAGGTCTTCGATTTTTTGACGTGCGGTGGCGTACTCATCGCTTCGCAGAACCACGGGCCACGTGATGCGGCCGGTGCCGGGGTCGAGCTGGGCGAAACTCAGCCGCGCGGGCGTTTGCGGCTTGCGATTCGCCAAATGGGTTTGCAGCAGTTCCTTGTCGCGTTCCTGCTTTTCTTCGACTGCCGCATCGTGGCTCCGCTTCATTTCGAGGTAGGTTTCCGACCATTTTTTCTGATTGTCGATGTAGCGGCTGCGGGCTTCTTCTACATTGACGGCGGCTTGCGAATAACCGACTGCGGCCTGACCCTGAGCGCGAATTACGTTCGACATGCCGTTCAGGTAGTACGACTGGGGCGTGCCCCCTCCGTAACCGCCAGCACCGCCAAAGCCGTAGCCAAAGCCAACGCGGTAGTAAGCCTGTACGCCAATGGGATCGACCAACGGCAGCATCAGCCCGATGACCACCACCGAAATTGTTCGCGTTGTGTTCATGGCCGCGGACCTCCCCTGTTTCGTTATGCAACCCATGATGAATACGATGTGTTTGGACAAACGCTGCCGAAAATCGACGCGGCATCGCCCCCCACCATGTGCAGGTTGAAAACTGGCTTGGTGGCAGGATTTTTCCGGCCAGCTTCATTATAATCAGGTCCAAGTCGAATTCCAGTTCTGCAAAGTCTGTTTGCAGGAATTCTGGAAACCCGTCAAAATGCTGGGCGATTGCGTTGGATGCGATAGGCGTTCATCGCAGTGTGCATGTCATGAATCTTCAAACAAGCGGAGCCGATTATGCGCGTGATTGCGAGCCGGTTACTGACCGCGTTGGCGGGTTTGGCCGTCGTTGCGAATGTTTGGGCGGCCGACGAGAATTTAAAATCGTTGACCCAGGCATTGAGTGGCCCCGACGCAAGCCAGCGTATCCGGGCGGCGCAGCAATTAGGCGAAATGGGTGCGGCGGCACGCGATGCGGTTCCGCAACTGGTCAAGACGTTTGCCGACGGCGACCTGGCGGTCGCACATGAGGCGATTCAGGCCGTGGGCCACATCGGCCCGGCCGCCAGCGAGGCCGTTCCCGCCCTGACCCGGCTGATCACCGCGCAGGCGTCGCCGATCTTGCGGCACAGTGCCATCGATGCGCTGCGCAGGATTGGCGCGGCGGCGCGACCGGCGGCGGCAAAACTCAAGGAGTCGCTCCGCGCGCCAGAACCGTTCGTGCGAGTTGCCGCTGCCCACGCACTCGCCGAACTTGCCCCCGAAGACAGCGCAACCCAGGTTCAAGTTCTCGACTTGCTGATTGCCGCACTGGGCGACGCAAACGATGAACTGCAAGGCGAGGCGGTTGCGGCCCTCGCCGCGCGAGGCGCCTCGGCCGTACCCGCGCTGGTCAAGGTCGCATCCGGCCGCGATGAAACCGCGCGGCGGCAGGCGTGCGCGGCGCTGGCGGCAATCGGCCCGGCGGGGCGGGCGGCCAGCGGCGATCTGCGTACGCTGCTGGGCGCCAAGGACGCGTTAACGCGCTCGCACGCCGCCCACGCATTAGGGGAGATTCACGCTGATCCACAACAGGATCTTCCGGCGCTCGAAAAATTGTTAAAAGACGACACAGCGTCTGTGCGGGCGCACGCCACCGGCGCGATCGGTCAGTACGCGGCGACGGCCCAACCGGCTGTGCCCGCCCTCATCGCAGCCCTGGCCGACCGCGACGAGCATGTGCGGCTCGCAGCAGCGCGGGCATTGGGCAGTATAGGCCCGGGCGCGGCGGCGGCTGTGCCCGCCTTGGCCAAAGCCCTCGACGACCCCCTCGGTTCAGTGACACTCGAAGCCGCCGACGCCCTGGGGCACATCGGCGCCGCCTCCCTGCCCGCCATAATCGCCAGGTTGCAAGACCAGAATATGCAACCGATCATGATCATGGTGATCGGGCAATTGGGGCCTGAAGCGAAGGACGCCGTACCCGCCTTGATCAAACTGCTTGACAGTAGCGACGACCCGATTCGCCGTGAAGTCATGCTGGCTCTGGGTTCGATCGGTCCGGGCGCGAATGCGGCGGTCGACAAACTGCTCGCCATGCTGCAAAACCAGCAGGCCAAGCTGCGGCCCGGGGCGGCTTACGCCCTGGCTCGCATCGGGGCCGTTCAGGCGGTGCCCACGCTCAAACAAACCGTCAAAGAAACCGGCGACCGGCTGTTGGCCATGTCAAGTGCCTGGGCGCTCGTGACCCTCGAACCGCAAAACGCCGAGTTTGTCGCCATTGCCCTGCCACAATTGATCTCCGGGCTGACCCACGAATTGGCGTTGGTTCGCACCGAGGCGGCCAATGCGCTGGGCCGCATCGGCCCCCGAGCCGACGCGGCCGTGCCTGCGCTGGTCAAGGCGGCTCGCGACCCGGACCCCACCGTCAGGTTGGCCGCCATCGGGGCCTTGGGCGAAATGGGCCCCGTCGCCGCCAAAGACGCAGCGCCGGTGTTGAGCGTGCTCATCGATCACACCGACCCCGACCTGCGGCGATCTGCCGCCGACGCAGTCGGGCGGATGGGGGCCTCGGCCCGCGGGGCGATTCCGGCCTTGCAACAGATGCAAACCCTGAACGACCCGATTGACCGTTCGATGGCGACGATCGCCCTGGTTCGCATCGACCCCCAGCCAGCCGCCGTTGCCGCCGCACTGCCGCACCTGACCGCCGCACTGCAATCGCCTTATGCGGGCGAGCGGCTCGAAGCTGCTGCATTGCTGGGGCAGCTTGGCCACAAGGCGGCGAGCGCCAAGCCGGCCCTTGAGCAGGCGACCAAAGACGCCGACGAGCAGGTTCGCAAGGCTGCCAGCGAGGCGCTCCGACAGGTTCAATGACTGCCGGCAATGCCGGGCGAATGCTGAAAGGGCCGATGCGAACGCGTGCGGCGATTCAGCCGCGCAGGCCGATTGCCTGCATCAGTTTGTCGGTTTCGCGGTAAGCCTCGGCCACCCAGGCTTCGATCTGATCCGGTTGGGGCGAATACTCGAGTTCCAGCGAAATGCTGCCCTCGATGCCGAGCGCCTGGATTTCAAGCAAATAGGGCGCGAACTCGACCACGCCCCGGCCAGGGGGAAGATCGCCATGTTTCCGGCCATCGCAATCGGAAATATGCACGTGCACCGCCCTGCCCTTGAGCCGCCGGAGTTCCGCGGGCGGCACTCGCGACAGGCACAAATGCGAAACGTCGATGTTTGCGCAGAGTGCAGGATGGCCCACATCGTCAAGAAACCGCACCATCGTGTCGACATCATGCAGCAGCGACAATCGAAACGGCTCGATTTCGAGCGCAATTTGCAGGCCCAGATTGCCGGCGTACTCAGCAATATCCCGGCAATTGCGAACGGCTGTTTGCCATTGATCGGCGGGGGAAATGACCTCCTGATTCCACACGTATTCGCCCAGCACGAGCAACACGTTGCGGGCCTCGTACTCGTACGCCAGATCGAGGTACGCCCTGACGCGTGCGACGCTGAACTTCTGCACGCTCGGATTGAAATCGATCAGACCCAACGCGACGCAGGCGATCGAAACAATGGGCAACCCGACCCGGTCGCATTCGCGTTTGACGCGCAGGCGTTCGCGCACGTCCATGTCCAACGGGTCGGCGAAAATGTCGATCGAGTCAAACCCGATTTCTCGAGTCTTTTGAATTCCCCAAACCGTGTCGCGCCCCGCCTGAGCCCAGGCTGAATTGATGAGACCGAGTTTCATGCTTTTCGCTCCCGTCGAACGCATTACGAATGATCGGCCATACCAAGCCGCCCGCGCGGTTGCAGGCTAACACCCGCACCAGACCGATTCAAGGAAGTCGGCCCCGCGCCCGCCAACGAACCGTCAGATGCCAACCGCGCCGGTCGCCCAGGCACGTTGCTTCAAACGGCGCTGGTTCAACCGCTTCGTGCGTGCGATTACCCGACCGGCAGTTACAGTGGTCAATCACTGGTCGTATACATTAAAATTTCGCAAGCGTTGCCAGCAGAACCCGTTCTCCCGACGAAAACGCCCGGACGAATTTGTATACTGAGGCGTTGTCGTAAAAGCTGGCCGACGCCGCCGCGCCGTGCCAGTGCCGAGTCAAAGCGGCGCGGCCGGGCGAATTTGCCCCTGCGTCGATCGCGGTCTGCGGCCTATAATCAAGCGGGCGAAAGCGGCCTGCGGCGAAGAGCTTGCCTGGAAATTCATAACGGGAGACGCATGAGGATGGACCTTCTGATTGTTGAAGACGACCCGGTGATCGGCAAGGCGCTCAAGCAGGGGTTTCAGGAGGCGACCCATGCCTGCACCTGGACGCGCGACGGCCTGAAGGGCCTGGAAATGGCTCGCTCGCAGCAATACGATGCGATCATTCTCGATTTGATGTTGCCCGGCAAGCCCGGCCTCGACGTGTTGAAGGAGGTGCGGGCCGAAGGCATTCAAACCCCCGTTGTGCTCGTGACAGCCCTGGGTTCGGTCGAAGAACGCGTCGCCGGGTTGACGGCGGGGGCCGACGACTACTTGGTCAAGCCGTTTGCGTTCGCCGAACTGCTGGCGCGGCTCGACGCGGTATGCCGCCGCAGCGGCAACCGTCCCGCCCCGACGATGCAAACCGGTGACCTGTCGCTCGACCTGGCAACGCGGCGGGTGGTGCGTTCGGGCGTCGAAATCGAACTGACGCCCACCGAGTTCAGCGTGCTGGAGTTTCTGGCCCGCCATGCGGGGCAATTGGTCACCCGCAAAATGCTGTGCGAACACCTGTGGGAGTCAGACTGGGAGGGCGCCACGAACGTCATCGAGGTGCATATCAACCGGTTGCGGGGCAAGCTCGACAAGGGATCGAGCAAATCGCTGATTCAAACAGTGCGGGGACGAGGGTATGCCATTCGCGCAACTCCCTGAATTTGTGCGCACACTGCGATTTCGACTGACCGTCTGGAATACCGTAGTTGTGCTGTTAGTTGTCGTACTGACTCTGTGGGGCGTGCGCGAAGGGTTGCGGTTTACCCTCAGGCGCGAGGCCGACAAACAATTGCAGGAAGACGCGCAGGAAATTCGCCTGACAGTCGAACGCTCGGGCGTCGACCTCGATACCATATACCCCGAACTCGACCGCAAGGCGATTAGCCACCGCAACCGCGGGTTTTTCATCCGCTTTTTCGACGACAAGCACCAGTCGCGGTGGGCCAGCCAGAATGCTCCCGAAGACACATTTCCGATCGAATTGATGAAGTCGGGGTTGAAGCCGGTGAGCGCCGAAAAATACCGGCTCGTGCACCTCGTGCTCGAACGCCGCCGCGTGCGCGGGTGGACGATTCGCGTGGGTGTTTCCTTTGAACCGCTCGAAGCCGATGTGGCCCAGCTCACGCGGCTGATGCTGGCGGCGGGGGCCGTCGTGCTGGTCATTTCGCCCCTCGGTGGTTACTGGCTGGCGGGGCGGGCCACGCGCCCCCTGGCGCAAATCATCGACACCACGGCCCGTCTCTCGCCGGGCGGCCTGCACGAACGGCTGACCATTCGTGGCACCGACGACGAACTCGACCGGTTGTCGAAAACGATCAACGGCTTTCTCGACCGGATTGCCGCCTATATCGGCCAGAATCGTGAATTCACCGCCAATGCGGCGCACGAATTGCGTTCGCCGCTGACCGCGATTCAAAGTTCGCTCGACGTCGCCTTGTACAGCGATCGCTCGGTGGGCGAGTACAAAGACCTGCTGGCCGATCTGCTCGACGAATGCACGACGCTGGGGGTGATCGTCAACCAGTTGTTGTTGCTGGCCGAAGTCGATGCCGGGCTGTACAACAGCCAGACCGAGCCGGTGCAATTTGATGCGGTGGCAACCAAGGGTTTTGAAATGTTTCAGGGCGTGGCCGAAACAGCCGGCATTGACCTGCGCATGGTGCGGCTCGACCCCGTGGTCATCGACGGCGACCGCGTGAAATTTCGGCAGGTCATCAACAACCTGCTCGACAACGCCATCAAGTTCACCCCGCCCCACGGAACAATTGCGGTCGAACTGACGGCCGACCGCACCACGAACCTGGCCATGTTTCGCGTTGCCGACAGCGGGGTCGGCATATCGCCCGAAGATTTGCCCCACATTTGCGAGCGGTTCTACCTGCCCGACAAATCGCGGAACCGCGAAAACCTGCGTCGCGGCTCGGGATTGGGGTTGAGCATTTGCAAGGCGATCGTCGAGGCCTATCAGGGCCGGCTTGAACTGCACAGCGTCGTCGACCACGGCACGACAATCAGCGTGTATCTGCCGATTTCGACCAAAGCCACCGCCCCCCGCCCCCCAGAGTTCCACCGCAACCGGGTGCCCGCCCTGCCGCGGCGCATCACCGCCGCAGCTCCCCCCGCCTCGCCCCCGTCAACAGGAAACCCCGGCGTACCTGCTGAACCGGGTGCGACGTAACATGTTTTTTATTAACATGTTATGAAACGAGCATTTTAAGAGACGACTGTTCGTTGTTGTCGGTGACGCAGTCCCGGCGATTCAGTTTTCAATTCTTCGGCCTCCGCCGATCGGTTGTCAGAAAACCACAATTCGGAGTTGGCACGCCCAAACTGAAAACTGACCGCCAACAACGGACTTACTTTTCGGCGACCTGCTCTTGCAGCGTTTTGACAAACCCTGTATCAATTGCCGCCTCACACGTCTCTCAAATTCCCTGTTGCTGGTGCAGCGCCGCTTGCACCGCACGTCGCCACCATTCGATCGCTCGATGTGACTCATCATCGGGCTGAACTCGCATTGCCGCATCGGCTGTCTGGCAATGGCGAAGGTCGGGTGTAGGGCCCATTCTGCGGCAAACGCCCTTCGCAGGCCGACCGGCCTGCGTCGAATCGACTGGATTGCGTTCAGAACGGAATCATTGAAGGAACGGCGATGGATCGCCCGCGTTTATCAAGACCGCGTTTCACGCCGCCGCCCCGTGCACGCCTGCGCACGCTGGCCGTGCAGTTGATGTTACTGTGGCTCATGGCGGGGTCGGCCTCGGGCTGCCGGATTCTGATCGGGGTGATTATGGCGGTGCGGGGGCGGCCCATGATCGACGCCGACTTCAAAATGAAAACCCGCCGCAGCATGACCGACAAGGGCAAAAAAACCCTCGTGCTGTGCACTGCGCCGGAATCCGTCAAGGGCGATTCGGGTTCGCTCGACCTGGACATCATCACCGAGTTGACCCGGCAGTTGCGGGCGCATGACATTGAAATGATTGACCCCGACAAGGTCGTCGCCTGGCGCGAAGAACACCTGGGCGATCTCGACGAGTTCGATCTCGTCAACCTTGGTCGCGAAATGAAGGCTGATTTCATTATTCAGGTGCAACTCGACAAATTCCAGATTCGCGATGAAAGCAGCCCCACGCTGCTGCGCGGCAAGGCACAAGGCAAGGTGTTCGTCACAGTGCTCGAATATGACCGCAGCGGCAAATACAAACCGCCGGCCCACATGGTTTATACCCAGCCGTTTGATTCGAGTTACCCCGTGCACCAGCCTGCGACAATTGAGCAAGTGACGGTACCTGTGTTTCGCAAGCAGTTTTTTGATCGGCTGACCGACGAATTGTCGCGCCTGTTTTACGATCATCGACCGGGAGAGACGTTTTGAGCGGCGCGGCGGCAACGCGGGCCAGGGCCCACGCCTTCGGCTGCGAGCAAATCACCGCACACCGATTCACGGACCTGCAGCAATGAATGCCAGCCGATTCGCCCCGAATACCGACGCAAATTTTCCGGCGGCGCGCAGCCGTAGCCCGGCCCGTGTCAAACTGTCTGGAAAGGCCTGAGTTCATGAGAGGAATTCGTCAATCGCAGTTTGCCGCACCGGTCTTGCGGCGGCTGTTCGCGCTGTCGCTGCTGCTGCTGGCTGCCAGTTCGACCGGTTGCCAAGCGGTGGTGCTGCTGGGCTACCTGATCGCCGGCCCCCCCTCGATTGAGCCCGACTTTGAAAAGCAAACCAAAAAGTCGCTGACCGAAAAGGGCAAAACTACGCTCGTTCTGTGTTACGCCCCCAAGGAACTGAAGTGGGACAACGACGCGGTCGATTACGAAGTCGCGAAGATGATTGCGTTGCGATTGCGGTCGCATCAGATTTCGGTTATGGACCCGGATCGCGTCCATGACTGGCTCGACAAGCACTCGAATTGGGATAAACCAGACGAAGTCGGGGCCGCGTTCGGGGTCGATTACGTGATATACGTCGACCTCGCCAAATACAGCCTGTTTGAAGAGCACTCGCACGACCTGTACCGCGGGCGGGCCGAAATGATTGTCAGCGTCGTCGAAATGACCGGCAAGAAAAACAAGAAGAAAAAGCACGGTTCGACGATTTACAGCAAGTCGATCACCTCGCGGTACCCTGACAGCACCCCCGCCTCGGCCAACGAATACCCCTACGAAACATTTAAAAAACTGTATTTGTCGCGGTTGAGCGATCAGATCGGCTGGCTGTTCTTCGAACATTACGCGGGCGATGACGTGCCGTACCGCGCGCTCCTGTAAACCGCCGAAAACTTGACAGGTCGGCGGTCGATCGCGACACTCGTTCGCATGACGACGCCTTCCGCCAGACCGCCCCTTGTGCTCGGCAGCCGCAACCTCAAAAAGAGCCAGGAAATTGCCGAGATTCTGGCCCCGTGGGGGTTTCAGGTCGTCAGCATTGCCAACTTCCCGCAGGCGGGCGAGGTCGAAGAAGACGGGACGACGTTTGCTGAAAACGCGGCCAAGAAGGCGGCTGAGCCGGCGCGATTGCTCTCACAGTGGGTCATTGGCGAAGACAGCGGGCTGATGGTCGATGCCCTCGGTGGCCAGCCCGGCGTTTATTCAGCCCGGTTCAGCGGCGCCGGCGCGACCGACGAACGGAACAATCAGAAGCTGCAGCAGGAACTTGCCGGCACGCCCCTGGCGCAACGCGGCGCTGGCTACGTGTGCAGCGTGGCGCTGGCCGACCCCACGGGGGCCATTCGCTTACGGGCCGAAGGCCGCTGCCGGGGCGTAATCATCGAGGAACCGCGCGGCGCGAACGGGTTCGGCTATGACCCGTATTTTCTGGTTCCTGAATACCACCGCACGTTTGGCGAACTTTCCGCCCGCGTCAAGCACCAGTTAAGCCACCGGGCCCGGGCCTTTGCCGCATTCATTCCGCGACTCGTGGCGCTGTTCGCACAGCCGCCGGCCTGAACCGGTCAGCGGGTGAGCTCGCGAACGTAGACATTCTTGAAGTACAGCGTGTTGCCGTGGTTCTGGAGTTCGATCTGGCCGGTGGGGTAAATCGGCTTGTCACGCTCCCAGTAGTTTTCGAGCGGAACCTCGTTCACCACGAGTTCGCCGTTCAGGTGCACGGTCACTTTTTCGCCCACCATGCGAATGAAAAACGTGTTCCATTCGCCAACCGGCTTGTCGGCGACCTTGTCGGGCTTCGCCGGGTACTTTTTATTGTTGAACAGCCCGCCGGAACCGACGGGGTTGACAGCCGCGTCCCAGATCTGCACTTGGGGCGAACCTCGCAGATAAATGCCGCTGTCGCCCTTGGGCAGGATTTTCCAGTCGACGTAAAGTTCGAAGTCACCATAGTCGCGAGCGGTACACAACGAATCGCCCTTGCCATCGAATACGAGCACCCCGTCCTCCGCCTTCCAGTGCGCCTGCATCCGCTCGTCCGCTTTTTTCTGGGCGGTCGCCAATTCTTCGGGCGACATTTTCGCACGCTTGGGCGGGTCAGCGACCAAGCCTTTCCAACCGGCGAGATCCTTGCCGTTGAACAGCGCCGTAAACCCAGCGGGTGGGGTATTATCGGGCCGATCGGCCGCCCCAACCCGGGCTGCAATCACCACGCCGATCGTCAGCGCCACGCTCATTGCCATCAGTCGTACGTTCATCGCCAACCCTCGCGCCACAGGTTCATGAAATGACAACCTCATTGTGTGGCCCATCGTAAACGGCCACCGATCCGAACGCCAGCATGGCACAGAAGAATCGTCGTTTGCGGCGGCGTCAGGCCGGGTGTGAAGCGGCCAGCGCGGGGCCGAAATGGTCGCCGGCGCGCAGGGGGTAGCCGCGCAGGAACTCGGCAGCGCTCATGACTCGCTTGCCCTCGGGTTGGATCCTGGCGATTTCGAGCACGCCGCCGCCGGTGTTCACAATCAACGTCTGGTCGGACCACACAACCTGGCCCGGCGGGCAATTTGGGGGCGTCGCGGCATCGCGCGGCAACACGGCCGACAGGAGCACGCGCAGCGGAGGCCGGTTGGAAAAATGCGCGTGCGTAAACGCACCCGGCCACGGCTGCATGCCGCGCACGTGGCAGTCAATCGCCACCGCGGGCCTGGCCCAGTCGATTTCCCCCATTTCCTTTTTGAGCTTGGGCGCACGAGTTGTCTGACGGGAATCCTGCGGCAGGCCGGTTGCTGAGCCAGCAGCAATGGCTTCTATTACCTGCACGGTCAGGGGCGCCCCAAGTTGCGCCAGCCGATCTTCGAGGTCACCAGCCGTTTCCTGCGGACCGATCGGCGTGCGGACCATGCCGAAGATCGGGCCAGCGTCAAGCCGCGGCTCGACGCCAATGATCGACACACCCGTTTCCTGCTCGCCCTGCAAAATGGCATAGGCCACCGGCGAAGCGCCGCGATACCGGGGCAACAGCGAGGCGTGGACGTTAATCGCCCCGCGTGGTGGAATGGCCAACAACTCGGCCGACAATATCTGACCGTATGCGGCAATGACGAACAGATCGGCATTCAAGCCGCGCAGTGCAGCCAGCGACTCGGGAGAATTCACATTTTCCGGCTGAAGTACGGGTGTGTGGTGCCCGAGAGCGATCTCCTTGATGCGATTGACCGGAGGCGGTTGGCGGCCTCGCGCGGGTCGTTCAGGCTGCGTGACCAAGGCCACGACGCGATGCGGAGCATCATACAATGCCCTGAATGTCGGTACGGCAAAGTCGCCGGTTCCCATCATGACAAGCGATAGCGGCAAGAGATTCACCTTCTGCGGGCGGCAGGTCAGCGAGGCGCACCTGGCCAGCCGACAGTTCGTTAGCGCCCAGAGGCGATGCCGAGCCGTCCGCTCTATCCCGCCATGTACGATTTAGCAGCCGGCGCCATTATTTGGAGTTGAGCGCCGCAGCCGGCTCGCTGCCAGAGTGGCCGGGAAATATCGTCATTTTTGCGGTGAGGCCCGCCCGCAGCACGTTGTCTTTGTTAGCGACTTCGGCCCAGACGCGCACGGTTTGATCGACAGGCTGCACCTTGACATCGAGGAAGACGATTTTGCCTTCAAACACGAGCCGCTCGACTTCGAGGTCGGCGTCGGGGACTTCGAGTTGCACCTTGACGGGCGAACCCTGGGCGATATTCCAGACGTCCTTGATGGCCACGTAACCTTCGACGCGAACGCGTGCGGTGCTCGACAGTTCGAGAATCGGATCGCCTTCGCGCACGGCTTCGCCCTTGGCTTTGTAGACGCGCGTCACGACGCCGTCAAAGGGGGCCAGAATCTTGAACAACTTCAGGTTTTCGCGGGCTTCGTCGCGTTTGAGCTTGTTGATTTCGAACTGGTTTTCGGCCTGCTCAATTTGCAGACCGGCCCGCACATGAGCCAACTCCAGCTTCTTGACTTCAATGTCGGGTACCGTGCCTGAGACTTTTTCGTTGGTGAACACCGCCTTGTCGAGTTCGGCCTTGGCCACGTCGCGGGCGGCCTTGGCAAACCGGATTTCCACGTCATTCGTGGCTTCCTTTTCGGCCACGTTAAAGGTGGCAACCGCCACGTCATCGACCACGCCGGCCACCTGCTGGTCTTTGCGCACCGCGTCGCCCTCGCGCGGCTCGACGAATGCCAGAATACCCGTCCGTCCGCCGGCCAGCGTCACTTCATCAATGAGCTTGATATAGCACCGCCCCACCGTCACGGCGCTGGCTTTCGGACGTTTGCTCTTTTCCTGACCGGCCGCCGGCGAAATCGGCAATGACGCACTTCCAAGCAACAACAGCGACGACATGAACAGCCACGCAAGTCGGGGCATAACGCAGGTTCCAGAAGTACCCTGAGATAAGGCGGCCTAAATGAACGACCAACGAACCGGGCCGGCGGTTTTTGCGCTCCCCTGCCAAAGCCAAGAAGCATCGGCCGTGGAGCAACTCCGAGGAACCGGGCCACACACAACCATTGCGGGTGGCAAACCGGTACCCGACGTTTACATCAGGAGTTGCGGCGACGTAACAGCCCACCAGGGCAGACGCCACGATCGCGCAACGCACCCCGATTCACTTTAACCCCGTAAGCGTAGCTCACCCCGGCAGGACTGGCAAGAGAGTTCAAAAACCCGTCAGGGAAAACAGGTACTGGTCGACGCATTGGAGAAGCTGCACAATCCGTAACGTGCTGAAGAAACGTAACGCCCGCCACCGCCCCACGCCACAAATGCTGTAAACTTGCGTTGTTTCGCCGCGCGGGTCACGGCAAAATCAATAGCCGGAATGTAACCGTCCATTGATGCCTGCCTTGATCAGGTCTCTGGCAAGGCCAGCGATTCCACAACGCAACCGGCCGAAAATGCGACGGGCCGTCACCCGCGGCTAATCGTGAATCGATCAATATGCGGCCTATGATTGGGACAAGTCCAATGCCCGATGCCCCACCGTTCACTTCGGCCGCGTTGCCCGCCATTGCCGCCCGCCGGTACGACACCGGCGAACCGGTGCGCATTTCCGTCGTTGGCGAGCGCATTGCGTCGATTGACCCGGCCTGGCCCGACCGCGACATTGCGACGTGGCCCTTTGTCGCTCCGGGCTTGTTCGATTTACAGGTCAACGGTTACGGCGGCATCTGGTTCAGCAACAGCACGCTTTCCGACAGTCAGGCCGTCGCCGCACTTCGGCCCTGGTACGCGCGGGGCGTCACCCGGTTGTGCCCAACGCTGATCACCAATTCGTTCGACGCGCTCGCGACGGGGCTGGCGGCGATTCGTGCCGCTTGCGAACAGGATCCCCAAGTGAACCGGCAGGTGGCCGGATGCCATTTGGAGGGGCCCTGGCTTTCAGATCAGGACGGCCCGCGCGGCGCTCATCCACGCCAGCACATCCGCCCGGCCGACTGGAATGAGTTCTGCCACTTGCAGGAAATCTCTGGCAATCGGATCCGGTTGACGACAATCGCGCCCGAAGTCGCGGGGGCGGTCGATTTCATCGGCCGGGCGACCGCAAACGGAGTGCGCGTGGCGATTGGCCACACTGCGGCGAGCGCTGCCCAGATTAACGCGGCGGTTGAGGCCGGCGCCCGGCTCAGCACGCATCTGGGCAACGGCGCACACCCCCAGCTCAAGAGACACCCGAACTACATCTGGGACCAATTGGGCGACGAACGCCTGCATGCCAGTGTGATTTCCGACGGCGACCACCTGCCCGCGAGCGTGCTGCGCTCGCTCATTCGGGCCAAATCAGCGCGGCAAGTGATCATCACCTGCGACGCATCGGGCTGGGCCGGTTGCCCGCCCGGTATTTACGAAAACGAACTGGGCAAGGTCGAGGTGCTCGGCGACGGGCGAATCGTCGTATTCGGCCAGCACCAGTTACTGGCCGGTTCGGGGCGGTTCACTGATCAGTGCGTGGCTGCCGCAAGAAGGCTGGCCGGGCTGTCGTTGGCCACAGCGATTGACATGGCTTCGGGCCAACCCGCGCGGTTCCTGGGCGTTGAAGAAGCGATGCTGCGCCGCGGCGGCCTGGCAGACTTTTTCGTGTATGACGATGACATTGCTGCGGGCGAACTCAAGATCCGGGCGACGGTTGCCGCGGGACGGCTCGTCTACGGCGAATTGCCCGAAGTTGACGCCTGACGGGCTGCCCCCCGCAGGCGGCGGCGAGAGCCGAACGCTGGGAGCAGAGCTGCAAATCATGTGTCTCTTTAGCCAAAGGAACTTTCGCCCCTTGAAAGGCAACGGCGGGCCGCATACCATCAATGCCTTGTGGGCCGCGATTTTGTGCGACGTTGCTTCTGGCTGACGAATCCTCGGGGCAAATTCTCAGTTCTTTCCTCACGAACGGCGAAATGTCTATTTCGAAAACCACCGATCTCTGCCGGGCGCTCGTGCGTTTGCAACTGGCGTCGCAACAACAGATCGACGATGGCCTGATGCAATTCGGACGGAGCGACCCGCAGGTCGCCGAGTTTGTTCAATTGCTTGAGCAGCGGGGGGTACTGAGTTCGTACCAGGCCAGCAAATTGCAAAAAGGCGAAACCGACGGGTTGGTGCTGGGCCGGTACAAGCTGCTCTATCGCAACGCCTCGGGCAGTTTCGCCCGCGTGTATCGCGGGTGCGGCGTTCAAGACGGCAAAATGGTGGGGATCAAGGTGCTCCGCCAACGCTGGGCGAAGGACCCGCAAGTCGTTCGCGAATTTCGCCGCGAGGCCGAGTTGGGCCGCGGCTTGAAACACGATAACATCGTGCCGATTTACGAGATCGGGCAAGATGGCGACCTGCACTACTTCACGATGGAATTCATCGAAGGCGGCAACCTGCGCGACTTTATCAACATTCGCAAGAAGCTGTCGCCGCGAGAAGCCGCCAAATGTGTGCTGGAAATGACGCAGGGGCTGCATTACGCCGCCAGCCGCGGGGCCATGCATCGCGACCTGAAAATGACCAACGTGCTCATGAGCAGCCAGGGCGTGGCGATGCTTGTCGATTTCGGGCTGTCGGGTGGCCCGACAGATAACCTGCGCGGCGGGGGCGAAAGTTTTCAACGGGCGCTCGACTACGCCACGCTCGAGCGCGGCACCGGCGCGCCGCTCGACGACCCGCGCAGCGACCTGTATTTCCTGGGCACGATCTTTTACGAATTGCTGACGGGGTCGCCTCCGCTTGAACGCACGCGCGACCGGCAGGAGCGCAAGCAGTTTAGCCGCTACCAGCTCGTGCCTCCGTTGCGTTCGCTCGAACCCGCCCTGCCCGACTGCGTGGCGGCCGTTGTCGACAAGCTGATGCAACTCAACCCCGCCATGCGATACCAGAACACGGGCGAGGTGCTGCGCGATTTGCGGGCGGCGCTCACCGAACTCGACGGCGCCAAACCGGCCAACGGGCAGCCGGCGGGCGGCCATGCCCGCCCGCCGGCGACCCCGGCGCTGCCCACGATCATGTGCATTGAAAACCGCGTAAAGCAGCAGGACATGCTCCGTGAGTATTTTTCAAAACATGGGTTTCGCGTGCTGGTTCTGGGCGACCTGCAGCGCGGGCTGAACCGCCTGCGTTCGACTCCGCCCGACGGCATCGTGGTCATGGCCGAATCGGCCGGCGAATCGGCCTGCGACGGGTTTCGTGAAGTCCAGGCGCTCGAACGCTCGTCGCCGCATGTCAGCATTCTCGTACTGGGCGAAAACCAGGCCGCCCTGAAACAGGATGTTGCCGAAACCCCGCGTTCGCGAATCCTCATCCAGCCGGTGACGCTCCGCGACTTGCGCAAAACCCTGAAACGATTGTTGCGATCTGAAACCGAAGAAGTCGATCCGACCGAACCCGGCGGAAGCCCGGCTTGACCGCCCTTTGACAAACTGTCATGCGAGCCTTTCGCGGCGCAACAGCGATGGCGCCCGGTTTCACGAAGATATTGAGAAATTCGCCGCCAATTGCCATCTTGATGGCAAAGCAGGACAAATCAGCCGGGGGCTGTTTTTCAACAGGCGACAAGGCCCCAAGGGGGCAGCGCTGGCTGCTGCCGATTGGCCCGTGCCGCCGTACGAAAGTGCTCCGCCGTCCATGCCAAACTCAGCGCCGCACCCGTCGCAGTCGCGATTTGCCGCCGCCGCCCGCGAAGCCCGTGATTTGCACGCGGCGCTCGTCGAGCTTGAACAAACTGCGGCAGAGCTGCACCTGCCGCCGCTTGCGAGCCGCGATTGGTTCGAACTGCTGACGCGTAAACTGCTGCCACAACTCACAGACGCGCCGTATCTCGTCGTGGCCGTGGTCGGGGGCACCAATATCGGTAAGAGCGTGATCTTCAACCACCTCGCTCAGTGCCAGGCGAGTTCCGTCAGCCCTCTGGCGTCGGGTACGCGACACCCGGTTTGCCTTGTGCCGCTCCGGTTTGACGATGAGCACGATCTGGCGGAACTCTTTGCCGAGTTCGAGCTGCACCCTTGGACAGATCCAGCGGCGGCCCTCGAACCGCACGACGAACATCGGCTGTACTGGCAGGCCAACTCGGCATTGCCCGACAACCTGCTGGTACTCGACACTCCCGATATCGACAGCGACGCCCCGGTCAACTGGCTGCGGGCCGATCGCATCCGGCATTCCGCCGACCTGCTGATTGCCGTTCTGACGCAGCAAAAGTACAACGACGCGGCCGTGAAGCGGTTCTTTCGCTGCGCCGCCGCCGAAGACAAGGCGGTCATCATTGTTTTTAACCAGTGCCTGCTGCCTGAAGATGAAGCGTACTGGCCACTGTGGCTCGACACGTTTATGCGTGAAACCGGGGTGGCTCCGATGCAGGTGTACGTCGTCCCCAACGATCGGCGGGCCGCGGTCGAAAACCGCCTGCCCTTTTATTGGCGAGCGTTGCCAACAGCGGTAACGGCCGCGTCCGCCGCCCCGCGCGCGATTTCCGGCGAACCACACGACCTGCACCGCGACCTGGCCGCGCTGCATTTCGAAGAAATCAAGCTCCGCACCCTGCGCGGCGCGGTGCGGCAAGTGTTGTCGCCCGTGGCCGGCGCACCGGCACTCATCGCCGAGATCCGCGAGAAGAGCGCGGCGTTTCAAAAGGCCGCCGCCGCCCTGACGCTGCCCAACCTGTCGCCGGTGCAGTGGCCCACCCCGCCCGGCAGTATGATCGTGGCAGCGGTTCGCGACTGGTGGCGTGGCCAGCGTCTGGGAATGACCCGCACGATTCACGACTTTTATGGCACGGTGGGCAAGGGCGTGCTGTGGCCGTTTCAATGGGCCCGCCGCCAACTCACCTCCCCCCCGCCCGAACCGCGCATAGCCTACCGCCGCCAGGAGTGGGAGGTGCTCCTGACAACGGTCGACAGCCTGTTCGCCGAACTGCAGCGACTGAGTGAAGTTGGCAATGATCTGCTGCGTCCGCGGCTGGAACGGCTGCTCGCCGGGCAAGCGCGAGTTCAGTTGATGGATGCGTTGCACACGGCGCATGACCAATGCGATTTCGATCTGGAACTGACCGAAGTCGTCGCCCAAGAAATGGTGCGGTTTCGCACCGAAAGCCCGCTGTACTTTCGGTGGCTGCACCGGCTCGATTCGGCGGCCGCGGCGGCCCGCCCGCTCACGTCGATGGGCGTGTTTTTCGCTTTTGCCGGGCCCGTTGGCCATGTTTTTACGAACGCCGCCGCGCACTCGGTCATACATATCGTGAGCGACTTAGCGGGCGGCGCGAGTGCCGTGGTTGCGGGCGAAACGGTGGTGACCAGCGGCACCGATTGGTTGCGTTACGTCGAAATCCGATTCCGGCAATTGCAGGCCGCCCTGACCGCACGGCGCGTCGACTGGTTCACCAGTTTTTTACGTGACCATCTGCTGGGCGATTTGCTCGCCGAACTGCAACATGTGGGGCAGATTCCGCAATCGGCAGCCATGCGGCAGGTTGAATCGAGCCTGGCCAGCCTGGCCCATCAATGGCACTTGGCCGAATCGCCGTCACGGCCCGCGCTCGATCGCCCCGCGTGCTGAATCAGAATTGACCTGTGATCCTGCCTGAAAATACGCCCCGTCACCATGGACCCCACGCGCACTCCGATTGTTGAACCGCTCAGCCACCTCGAGCGGCGCTTCGAGTCTGTTCGCGCCAAGATCGGGCTCGCCGCAGCCCCGCTGCTGTTTCTGTGGGTGCTGTGGCGGCCGCTGACCGGTTTGACAACCGAAGCCCACCGCCTGGCAGCGGTCATGTCGGCCGTAATCATGCTCTGGGTCACCGAGGCGCTGCCCATGCCCATGACCGCCCTGCTGGGGGCGGCGGCGTGCGTGGCCTTGGGCGTTGCGCCCGCCCGCGAGGTCTTCGCCCCGTTCGCCGATCAATTGATGTTTCTGTTTATCGGCTCGTTCATTTTGGCACGGGCCATCTTTTTGAACGGACTCGACCGCCGGTTTGCATTTGGCGTGCTGTCGTTGAAATGGGTTGGCCCGCGGCCCGGCAGGATTCTGTTCGCATTCGGCGCCGTGACCGCCTTCATTTCCGCGTGGATCTCCAACACCGCCACGACCGCCATGATGTTCGCCATCGGCATGTCAATTATCGGGTTTCTGGTCGAGAACGAACAGCACGGTGGCAGCCCGTTCAACCGCCGGTACGCCACGGGGCTGATGCTCATGACGTCGTTCGCCGCCTCGATTGGTGGGCTGGCCACCCCCGTCGGCACGCCGCCCAACCTGATCGGTTTGGGATACATTCGCGAACAGTTGCACGTCGAATACTCGTTCTTTAGCTGGTCGCTGATCGGCGTGCCGGTCGTTCTGTGCCTGTTCGCGATTCTGTTCAGCTATTTGTACTGGCTGTGCCCCGCGGGCGTGCGGCGGATCGAGGGCAGCGACGAAATGCTCGCACGCCAGAAGGCCAGCCTGGGGCCCTGGACGACCGCCCAGCGTTCAACGCTCGCCGCGTTCGGCGTGACCGTCGTGCTGTGGCTGACGCCGGGAATCATCGGCTTTGCCGCCGGTGAAGACAGCCCCGCGTATCAGGCGGTCAGCCGCCGCATGCCTGAAGCGTTTGCGGCCCTGGTCGGCGCGGGGCTGCTGTTTTTACTGCCCGGCCAACAGGGGCGCAAGGCGATTACCTGGGACGAAGCCGCGCACATTGACTGGGGCGTCGTGCTGTTATATGGGGGCGGGTTTGCGTTTGGCATCCTCGCGAACAAAACCGGCCTCGCCGAAGCGGCCGGCCAAGCGCTGATCGCCTGGCTGCCGATGCGCGGCGGGTTTGGTCTCGTCGTGGCAGCAACGATCGTAGCGACCGTCGTTTCTGAGGCGACGTCCAACACCGCATCGGCTAATATCGTCGTGCCCGTCGTCATTGCCCTGTCGCAAGCCGCCCATGTCGACCCGCTCGAACCGGCGCTTGCGGCCACAATGGCGTCGAGCCTGGGGTTCATGCTGCCGGTTTCAACGCCGTGCAACGCCATCGTGTATGGTTCAGGCTACGTGCCGCTCACGCGCATGATTCGGTATGGGCTGCTGCTCGATCTGGGGGGCATCGTGGTCATCATCACGCTCGTTCGCGTGCTGGTTCCGCTCGTGCGCTGAAAGATCGACCCGATTCCGTGGCGCCGCCGCACAGCGAAACGCCCGGCCCGGCTGCATCAAATTCCAATGAGGGTATAATGCGGCCATCGGAAGCTGCATATCTCAGGATCAGGAAGGGTGTGAGTATGGTTCAGTCGAGCTTGACGGGCAAAGTGGCATTGGTGACTGGGGCCTCGCGTGGAATCGGGCGGGCCGTGGCCGAACGCCTCGCCCGCGCCGGCGCCAGCATTGGCGTGAACTTTTCCCAGGGGCGCGAGGCTGCCGCTGAGGTTGTCGCAGATATTGAAAACCGTGGTGGTCGAGCGGTGGCGCTTCAGGCCGATGTGGGCCGCCCGGCCGAAATCCGCCGGCTGTTCGAGCAAACCCTGGGCGCATTCGGCCAAGTCGATATCGTCGTCGCCACGGCGGGGGTCATGATTCACAAGCCGTTTACCGATACGACCGAAGAAGATTTCGACCGCATTTTCGACATCAATGCCAAGGGCGCCTTTTTTGTCATGCAGGAGGCCGCCCGCCACCTTGCCGACGGCGGGCGGATCATTGCGTTCTCAACCACGCTTACGGCGATGATGGTTCCCGGCTACGCCGCCTATTCGGGAACAAAGGCGGCGGTCGAGCAATTTGTGCGGTCGTTGTCTCGGGAAGTCGGCGCGCGGAAAATCACGGTGAATGCCGTGGCGCCGGGGCCTGTCGAAACCGACCTGTTGCTCCACACCGAAACGCCTCAATCGTTGCAGTTTCTCGCCGGGCTATCGGCGTTCGGAAGGCTGGGTCAGCCGGCCGATATCGCCGAAGTCGTGGCGTTTCTTGCTTCTGACGAGGCGCGGTGGGTCAGCGGGCAGGTCGTGCGCGCCAACGGCGCGCTGACGTGACATGCCTCCGGCCGCATGCGGGCTCAAGCCGAAAACGCCAATCGCACCGTGGCCGGGCGTCGTGGGCCAGCGTCAACCGCCGGTCGCCGGCGCGCGTTGCGCTGGAATTCCTTCCCACCGCGAATGCGCGGGCAAAACCTCGCCTTTCATGAGCAGCGACAGGTCGCCCAGCGTCGAACCGGGCTCCATGCGGGCGCCGTACAACACGAGCGACAGGCTGCCCACATTGCACCCGGCACCGACTTCGACCGGGCCCATTTTCATGACGCGGTCTTCAAACAGATGGGTTTGCAGTGTGGCGTCATGGTTGATGCAGGCGTCGTCGCCAATCTGCACCAGATCGAATTCGGTCAACTCGTCTGACGCGAGATACACCCGCCGCCCAATCTTCGCGCCCAGGAGCCGCAAGTACCAGGCCAGGAACGGCGTTCCCGCCAACATGCCGGTCAGAAAAACATGAGCCAGATTGTCGTGCATGGCCGTCACCAGTTCCGTGCGCCAAACGAACGGGCTCCACAGCGGCCGCTCGCCGGGTCGGTAACGGCCCATGAGCGTCCATTTCAGGACAATGACGATCAGGGCCGCGGCGCAGCCGAATGCGGCATACAAGACCGGAAAGGCGGCCACAATCACCGCGGGGTAAGTTTCGCCGCGCAACATGACCAGCACCGACAGCAACACGCTGGTCAGCATGATGAAGCAGGTCGAGGGCAGCGTGATCCGGACGAATTCCATGGCGGCCCGCTGCCACCACAGTTTACGCGCGGGGCGATAGGTGCAATCCTCGGCGAACGGCGCGCTTTGCTGCCGCTGGGGCAGGTGAAACGCGGGCGATCCGAGCCAGGCCGAACCCGGCCGGCGCGCCTCATCGGCAGCCGGCGGCGACGAAAGGCAGCCGATGAGGCAATTGTCGCCGATGTCGGCGCCGGGCGGCAGCAGCGCACTGTTGCCAATGAACGTGCGCTTGCCGACGCGCACCGGGGCAATCGACACGCCGCCCCGCTCGACGCGGGCAGCGCCCAGCGAAACCGCGTCAGCAATGAATGCCTCGTCGCCCAGTTCGAGCAGGTCGGGCGAAATGAACGAGGCGGTCGAGATTTCGGTGCGGCGGCCCAACCGCGCACCGAGCAGCCGGTACCAGGGCGCCAGATACAACGTGGCGTACAGCGTGCCGACAACGTCGAGACTCAGTTCCATCAACTTGTCGACGAACCATTTTCGGGCCACGAACCCGCTGAACAGCGGGTACCGGCCCGGCTTGACCCGGCCCAGCAGCAGCCATTTGATCAGCGCGATTTCCAGGCACAGCAAACTGACGAATGACACGGCGACCACCGGCGATAATGCGAGATACCAGTAATAATCGTCGTGCGCGTTGAGATGTGACATGACCATCATGCCGGGAAAGATCGCCGCGAGAACAAAGATGGGCACCGCCAGCACACCGAGGACATACAAGCCGCCGTATATGCACCGCCGCAGCCGACTCGGGCGTGGAAATGCGGAGGGCGCGGCGTGGCTCGCACCCGGCGCGAGCCGCGCGGGCGCCCCGGCCCATCGCTGGCCGAGGCCCACGCGACCACCCCGGGGCAACAGCGACAGGTCGTCGAGCTGCGCGCCGTCTTCAAGCACTGCATTCTCGCGGACGACACACCGCGAACCGACAATGCAGCGCCGTCCGATGCGCACCGTTCCCAGCCGCAGCCAGCCGTTTTCGACGGTGTGACAGGCCAGGCTGGAATCGACGCCCACGGCCGAGTCATCGCCAATGCTCAGCAGGTCGAACACAGATGCATTGTCTGAGCCGAGGTACACGTTCGAGCCGATGTGCGCCCCCATGACGCGATAATACCAGTTCAACAGCGGGGTGCCCGCCAGGTAGCTCACCGGCACGACCGATTGAAACGCGTTGACCAGCCACCAGCGAAAGTAATACGCGCCCCACAGCGGGTAATCGCCCGGCTTATACCGCCCGATGACGGTCCATTTGACAACGATCGAAGCCACCAGCATCACGGGGTATACCACGATCAAGCTGGCCAGCGACCCCAGCACCGCCTCAATCACGGGGTACTCGTCGTCGATCATCCAGCTATAGGTCAGGTAGGGGGCGAGCCATTGCAGCGAAAACAGGCCCAGCACGAAATACAGCGTGCCGAGCTGCATCAACCCGCAGAAATAATGTGCTCGCGACGACGGGCGATGCACGACCGCCGCCGTGTCGACCACCGCCGCTTTTGCCGCCGCGGCAACCGCCTTCGCCGGAGCCTCTTCGAGCCGCTGCGCCAGCGCGGCGATCGTCGGGAAGTTATACAAATCAAGCATCGACAGGCGTTCGAATCGCGGGTCGCGGCGCATCGCCGAAACCATGCGCGCCGCCAGCAGCGAATGCCCGCCGAGGTCGAGAAAGAAATTGTCGCCAATCGATACCGGAGTGGGTGCGAACAGTTCATTCCAGATCGCGGCCAGAGCTCTCTCAATGTCGGTTCGCGGCAGAGTCACGCCCGCTCCCGCGGGCGCCTCGCGGGGGCGGGGCGCGGGCAGCGCCTTTCGGTCGAGTTTGCCACTCGTCAGCCGGGGCAATTCCTCGATCGCGTCAATCACGGCGGGAACCATGTACGCCGGCAATCGCTGCCGCAACGCCGCCTTCAGTTCATCATCGCTGGGCGGGTTGGCGTCGGACCGCGGCACTATGTAGCCGACCAGGTACTGCACACCCGGCACATCTTCACGAAGGGCCACGGCGGCAGCGAGCACACCCGGCTGCTCGGCCAGCGCCGCCTCGATTTCCGTCAGTTCGATGCGAAACCCGCGCAGTTTGACCTGCGCGTCGATCCGCCCTAGAAAATCGATGTCGCCCGCTTCGGTAAACCGGGCCAGATCGCCCGTTTTGTACAATCGCGGCGCGAAACCACCGCCCGGCAGCAGGACATTTTCGATGAACTTCTGCCGCGTCAATTCGGGCAAGCCGACATAGCCTCGCGCCAGGCCAGCGCCGCCGATATGCAATTCACCTGCTTCGCCGGGCGCGACAGGTTGCAGTGCTTCGTCGAGAATGTGCACCGAGTAATTCGCAATCGGGCGGCCGATTGTCACGGGCCGCGCGGGGTCGCATTCGGTACAGGTCGCGATGACGGTGGCTTCGGTCGGGCCGTAGGTATTGAACATTCGCCGGCCAGGGCGGCACCATCGCCGCACCAGGTCAATCGGGCACTGCTCCCCCCCCACGATCAGCAACCGTACTGATGTGGCGTCGCCGTCCATCATCGACAACAAGGTCGGTACGCACGACAGCACTGACACGCGCTGTTCTTCGAGCCAGCGCGACAGGCCAGGCCCGGAATGCACGATTTCCGATGTGCCAATGACCAGCGCCGCACCGGTCGCAAACGCCAGCCAGAACTCCTCGACTGATGCGTCAAACGCTGGAGAAAACCCCTGAAACACGCGATCATCGGGCTGAACGCCGAACAGGTCGCGTTCGGCCAGGACGAGGTTGCACGCGTTCCGATGCAGGATTTCGACCCCTTTGGGCCGGCCCGTCGAACCTGACGTGTAAATCACATAGCACGGGTCGTCGGGCGTCGCGCCCGATTCGGCCCGCGTCAAGCGTTCAGCCGGTCGGCTGGCTGACGACGCGCGGCCGGCCGCCGGCTCGAGCCGATGCACGTGGCACGCGACTCCCCCCGCTGTGTGATCGTCGACCGTGATGAACGTATGCACGTGGCAGTCGGCCAGGATATAGGCGACGCGATCGCGGGGCCATTCGAAGTCGAGCGGTACGTAGGCGGCGCCGGTTTTCAAAATGGCCAACAGTGCAATCGGTACGTCCAGCGATCGTGGCAATTGAAACGCCACACAATCGCCATGCCCCACGCCCCCCGCACGCAGCCGCCGGGCCAACTGGTTCGCGGCCCGCTCCAGCCCGGCGTACGTGATCTGCACGCCGCCGCATACCAGAGCGGTACGGTCGGGGTGAGCATCGGCCTGAGCTTCAAAGAATTCATGCAACAGTAACCCGCGCGACTTGTCTGCTGCTAAAACGGCTTCCATGCCGGGTTCAGCCGCGGCGCAAGCGGGCTGTGCCAACGGCCGCCGCGCGGCAAGACGCGGGAACTTCAACACGGCTGCCGAATCGTCGTGAGCGCTCATGAAACCCTGTCTCAGGTGCAGGTCGAACCCGCACGCCTGCCAGTGAAAAACGAACCAATTCCAGCGAACCGCAGTCGCGGCTGCGTGTCATGCAACCCGCGGCACGAAATGACCGATGTGAATTTGCCGGATACCGCGAATACGGATGGACTTCGCCCGGTTCAAAACGGTGGCGACCCTATGAAGACCCAGAGCGGCCGCCAGCGGCGCGGCGCCCCGCCTGGGCGACCGGGCGGAAATGACCCGATTGCTATTAAACCCCGGCGATCGCCAAAGGTTTCGCCTGTTTTTCTTTGACGCCGCGATTCCTGGGCGTCGAATTACCAGAAACCGGCAAACGACGAAAGCCCGCGCTGAATCGTCCCGCCCCGCAATCCCACCCGCGACGCACTTGCCGGCTCGCCACCCATGGCATGCCGTGCGGTCTCGCCGTGCGCCCGGTAATGAGGCGCGACAGGACACCCCGGAACGCAAAAGCCACAAAGCCGACAACCGCACAGGCCCTGCACTGGCTGGCACATCCGCGGCGTTCAACGATCCAGCAGTTGACGCACGCGGCAGGCCAGTGAATCGCGCGAATACGGCTTTTGCAGGTAGTCGGCATCGGGGTTGAGCAGCGTGCATTCATCCAGGGCGTCGGCCGTATAACCCGACACGAAGAGCACCTTCATTTCCGGACGGCGCGGCAACAGGCTTTCTGCCACCTGTCGGCCACTCATTTCGGGCATAATCACATCCGTGACCAGCAGGTGAATTGCGTGTTCGTATTCGTCGCTGATGCGCATCGCTTCGGCCCCGTTCGACGCCTCCAGCACATGGTAACCGCGACCGGCCAGAATCCGCCGGGCCAAGCCGCGCACCGCGTCCTGATCATCGACAATCAGCAGGGTTTCGGCGCCGCGGTTCGGGCGAAAGGCCAGGTTGGGTGCGTGTTCGGCCAACAACGGCAGATCACTGAGCGGCAATGCAATGCGGAAGATCGCGCCGGCATCGGGTTCGCTGACCACGTCAATCCGCCCTCCGAATTGCCGCACGATTCCAAACGCCAACGCGAGGCCCATGCCCATGCCGCCACCCAGTGGCTTTGTCGTGAAAAACGGTTCAAACGCGCGCGATTTGGTCGCTTCATCCATGCCTTGGCCTGTATCAGCGACCGTCAGCAGAGCATACCGCCCTGGCAGCAGGCCCGCCGGCGCAGACGCCGACTCGTCTGGCAATTCGACAACGTGCGTCGAACAGATCAGCCGCCCGCCATCGGGCATGGCGTCGCGTGCATTGAGCGCCAGGTTCAACAGGATCTGCTCGAGTTGCGACGCCTTGGCGTTCACGCGGGGTAGCCGTGGATCAAGGCAGAATTCCATCTGAATCTGGTCGCCCAACAGCGGCAGCAGCCGCCGTTCCATGCGTGCTACCACTTCGTTCAGATCGACGGCTTCGTGTTCAATCAGTGGTTCGCGGCCGAATGTCAGCAATTGCTCGGTGAGTGCCACGGCGCGTTGCCCCGCCGCATGAATCTCATCAATCGGCTCGCGCAGCCGACTGTCGCGGGGCACGTCGTCGACAATCAGTTCGGTGTTGCCAAGAATGATCGTCAGCAGGTTGTTGAAATCGTGCGCCACCCCCCCGGCCAGCCGGCCCATCGCCTCGAGTTTCTGCGAGTGCACCAATTCCTGTTCGAGCCGCTTGCGACGGGAAACATTGCGTGTCGTGCACACATACTCCCTGAGCTCGCCCGATTCGTCGCATACCTGCCGCACGCTGGTTTCAACCCACACCGTGCCGCCGTTCTTTCGCGTGAGCTGGTACGTCGCCGGTGCTTCGCACCAGGCCGCAAGCGTACTGGCCTGTTCACGGCAAAGCTCGGTTGCCGAGCCGGCGCTCAGGAATTCAAACAGGTTCCGCCCGACGAGCTGCGCCGGCTCGTAGTCGAACAAGACGCGCGAGGCCGACGAGGCGAATAGAAACACGCCGTCGCGGTCATGACGGCTGATCATATCACTGGTATTCTCAGCGACCAGGTTATATCGCCCTTCCGACTGGACGTAACAGGCATACGTTTCACGAAGTTCGTCAGTCCGCTGGGCCACGGTCTTTTCGAGTTCCTGCTCGCGAAATTCGGCTTCGCGTTCCAGCCGCCACTTTTCCGTGAGCGCACTGGCGAATTGCCTGACTTCGATGTTGTCGAACGGCTTTTTCAAAAACAGCAGCCGATCAGTCTGCGTGAGCACCTCAGCGGTTTTGTCCCACGAATAATCCGAATACGCCGTGCAAATCACAACTTGCAGCCGCGGGTATTCCTGCCAGATTCTGCGGACCGTTTCAATGCCATCCCAGCCGGGCGGCATGCGTACATCGACGAACGCCATGGCATAGGGCCGTTGTTCCCGCACCGCCTGTCGCACTTTCTCGAGCGCTTCCTGCCCTTGAAACGCCGAATCAATTTCAAACGAGCGCGGCGCCGCAACCGGCACCGCGTCGCCCAGGAACGCGGCGCGGGCCGCCGCGAGGTTGCTTACTGTGCGCGAAGGACCGCAGAGCACCTTGCGAAAATCGGCGTGAATCGCCTCGTTGTCGTCGACGACCAGAATCCGCAGGTTCGGCTCGACGGTGACGCCAGTGATGCCAGACGACATTGTGAATCATCCTTTGAAAAAAACTGATTTAATGATTTCGCAGCCCTTACGCTCCTGTCAGCCGCAAGCCGTGCGTGGCAACAATTCGACTTCCCTTTAAGCTGGCTCCCCCGTAAGACGCCGGGTTGCCCCGCGCCCCGGATGGTGTCAAGATTTTGACGCAGGGCTTGCGACGCGGCTTTTCACACCCGCGGGCTGCTAACCGCCCTGCGCTAACGCCGTCTCGTAACCGGCGGCGGCCGTTGCCGAGAGTGGAATATCGAGCGTGAACTGCGCGCCGCGGCCAAAGCCCTCACTTTTGACAGTCAGCGTGCCACCCAGTTCCCGCGCCAGGTTTGCGGCACTGTGCAGGCCGAAGCCATGCCCGTCTTGCCGCGTCGTGAACCCGTGCGAAAAAATCCGCGTCAGGTTCTCCCGCAATATGCCTACGCCGTTGTCAGTGACGTGCACCTGCATGCGGTTCGCGCCGCACCGCTCGGCCCGCACAATCATGCGCTTTTCGGGGGGGTGGCCTTCCTTCAGGGCGTACTTCGCGTTGCTGATCAGGTTGACAATGATTTGCATCAGCTTCTGCTTTTCGACCAGCAGCGGCGGGATGTCGGCGATGTCGAGTTCAGTCTGAATGTCGTGGCGGTCCATCGATGCGGCGTTGATTCGGATTGAATCCTCGACGAGGTCGCCGATAGACGTCTGCTCGAGCACCCCCGATACACCGGCATAGCTGAGTTGCAGCGACACGATGCCCTTAATGTGCTCGATGTTGCGAATCAGCAATTCCGTTTCGACCGTCGTCGCCTCAGTCTCGTCGGCAATTTGCCGGCCCAGCGTGATCAGGAAAGCAGGCAGGTGCTGGCCACGCGGGTCATTTGTGACATATTCTCCCAGGTTGGCGGCGTGCTGCTCGACACATTCGATAACCTGCCGCAAGTCGGCCGCGCCCGAGTCCTCCAGGCGGCTGCGAATGACACCCGCCGACACGTTGACGCTATTGAGCACATTGCCCACATTGTGCAGCACACTCGTGGCGATTTCGGCCATGCCGGCGCGACGGGCGGTTTCGAGGTGCCGGGCTTGCAGGTTGCGCAATTCCTCCTCGGCCCGGCACCGGTCACGAATTTCGCTCACCAGCGATGCGTTCGTTTCCGCCAGTTCGCGGGTGCGCTCTTCCACCCGGCACTCGACAAGGCGATGGCTGACTTCGAGTTCAGCCTGCTGCCGTGCACCCACCCGCACGTCGCGCAGGCATTGGGGGAAGCTGCAAACCAGAAACAGATCTTCAAACACGACCCAGCCGGCATGTTCGAGCGCCCGCCACATCGGTGCCGCATCGACGCCAAACACTGATGCCGGTAGCCAATACCCGCGCACCAGGTGATCGGCCGCAATCACGCCCGTGGCTGTCGCCAACACCCTCCAGTCGCGATAACAACTCAGAATCGCAAGGCTGCCGAATACGTGAAAGTGCGTTTCGATGCGGCCCCCGGTGAGGTGAATCAACAACGCCGACCACAACATCTGCGAGATCGCAATCACCTGCCGCGTCGCCGCCTGGCCCGGCAGTCGCGCCACGAGATACATCGGCAGGCTGCACAGTACGCCGCCGAGCAAGATGGCGGCCCACACGTGCAGGTGAATCTGGCTGTCGACACCCGACCAGGCACGCGGCGAAATCCAGATCGCCGCGGCAATGCCGGCAACCCATTGCAGCGGCATCAGCACCGCAAAAATGCGGTCAATCTGCCGGTACAGCGTCTGCAGGCTGCTCGAATAAATGACCGCAGCCCGTTCAGCAATGGACTTGTCGTATTCGGGAGAGGCTGTGGTGGGCGACATGCGGAGTATCCTGAGAGTGCCGGGGAAATCAGCGTCTTTTTTGCAATTCGCGCATCGAGCGTTGCCGATTGATCAGTGGCTTCTGGTACGAACAGAACACGCGGGCAGCGTGCAGCCGAAGACTGGCGTTGTCACGACCGGGCCGCGTTGGCCGTCAAGCAGCATTTCCACAGCCGTGCGGCCCGCGTTTTCACCCGCATGACCGCGCGAACCGGTAATTCCACCGCTGAACGTCAATCGACCGTCGTGGGCGTAAAGCATGACCTGGCCCGACGTGCGTGCCTGAAACAGGTTGGCCTCGCGGGCCCCGTCGTCATCAAAGGTCATCGCCAGACCTGTCGCCGTAATACGCCCGGTTCGATCGGCAGCCGGGTCGGGCGTCGTTTCGGTGCGAAACGCAACGATGAACGCATCAAGCTGGTGCGGGTGGTGCGCCAGGATCTGGTCGAGCTCGCCCAGGCTGGCGCGAGTGCAGGGACAATTGCCATGCGTGAACATCACCAGTGTCGGCCGCCCCGGCGTCCGCTGAATATTGCTGGCGCCCGGCCAGTACGTCGGTGGCGTCGCCGCATCGCCCGCAGTGAACTGGTGCTGTGCGAGCGGAACCAGCCCTGCGGCAATAGCTCCCGCCCACAACGCAAACGTCAGTGGCAGCCAGCGCGGGGTGATTCGGAGTTTGAGGTTCATGGACTACCGGGCGGCAATGCGTTGGCAGGATATTGGTGGAACTGCTCGTGACAAGCGAAACGCAACGGGGGCTTACGAGCGGTACTGGTCGCCGTGAAGCGATTTGGGCAGGACGATTTCGGGGGGATGCCGTGTTAGTCTGAAAAGCTTAGGTTCTGTTTGCAGCGCATGGCGGGAGGTGTTTCCCTGCATTCGGCGGAATCGAGCGTGCACTTTCCACAGAACAGCGCGGCGGTTTGTCGTGCCGCATGCTTTCCCGGCACAGGTGCTGCGCCCGGGGAGACGGTCACCTGGGTATTTTGTGTCAATCGCGTTCAGGCCGAATTCGCAATACAATCGGTCCAGCCCGTTTGTAACCCTTGCCTCAAGGACAGGTCGTGCTCGACATTTCGCCGTTGCGATTTCTGCGCAATCTGGGGCGCCTTCGCGAAATCGCGACGGTGCTGCTCAACTACGGCTTCGGCGACGTCGTCGAGCAATTGCGGCTGATGCCATACCTGCAATGGTGGCGGCGGGTGGTGTTGCGGCGGCGGGCCGACGCCCACCCCCGGTTGACGCGGGCCCAGCGGATCCGTCTGGCCCTGGAAGAGCTGGGGCCGACGTTTGTCAAATTCGGGCAACTGGCCAGCACGCGCCCCGATCTGGTGCCCCCGGCCGTCGTCAATGAACTCGAACACCTTCAGGAACGGGTGCCGCCATTTCCCGGCGCAGAGGCGGTTCGCATTCTCGAAGAGGAACTGGGAGCCCCCGCCGCACGGTTATTCGCCAGTTTCGAGGTCGAACCACTTGCCGCCGGTTCGCTCGCGCAAGTGCACCGCGCACGCCATCTTGGTGGAACGCCGCTGGCCGTGAAAATCCGCCGGCCGGGCGTGGTGAGTGAACTGGAACGCGATCTGTCGCTGATGACCGAATTGGCCCAGTTGATCGAGAAGCATATTCCGGAAGCCGGAATATTCGACCCCGTTGGGCTGGTGAGTCAGTTCTCCCGCTCAATCCATCGCGAAGTCAATTTTTATCGCGAAGGGCGGACGATCGACGAATTTCGCCGACTGTTCCGCAATGACGCCACACTCTTCGTCCCGCAGGTCTACTGGGAACTGACTTCCGAAGCCGTCGTCACGATGGATTTTGTCGACGGCTTGCGGGTCAATGACCGGGCCGCCCTGATCGCTGCCGGCTTGAATCCCGCCGAGGTCGCTGCCAACGGCGCTCGCATTTTTATCAAAATGGCTTTTGAATTCGGCCTGTTTCACGGCGACCCACACCCCGGCAACATCCGCGTGCTGCCCGACGGCGTCATTGGCCTGATCGACTACGGCATGGTCGGCCGACTTGATGACGAAAAACGCGAGGAACTGATTGACCTGCTCACCGCCGTGATTCGCGGCGACGTCGCCCGGGCGGTCGATCAGGTGCTGCTGGTGGGCAAGCCTTATCGCCCGATCGATCGCCCGCTGCTGCGCAGCGACCTGCGGGATTTTATCGACGGGTATTATGGGTTGCCGCTCGAAAAAATTGATGTTGGCCAGTTGCTGCGAGATTTTGTCAACATCCTGGCCGTGCACGGCATTCGCTACCCCGCCGACCTGATGCTGCTGATTCGCGCCATTGTCACGCTCGAGGGCGTGGGCCGCGAACTCGATCCCGAGTTCAAACTGACCGAACACCTGGCGCCAATCATCGAACGCCTCGTGACCGAGCGCTACAACCCTCAGCGCATGGCGGGCAAACTGTTCGACGAAGCCCGGCTACTCGGCCGGCTGCTGCACGAATTTCCAGTCCATTTGGGGCGAACACTGCAAAAACTGAGCCACGACGACCTGCGAATTCAACTGGAGCACCGGCACCTCGAACAGCTCATGACGGAAGTCGACCGATCCAGCAACCGCATCGTCATCGGCTTGGTCATGTCGGCCCTGATCGTCGCATCGGCCATGGTCATTCGCACCACGGGCAGTGCATCGTGGTGGATCACCATTCCCACGTTCGCCCTGTCGAGCCTGTTGGGCATTTGGCTGATTTACGGTGTGTTCCGTAGCGGCCGGCTATGAATTTCAAAACCGAACAGGAAACGAAACAAAGAGACCCTGGTTTTCTGGTCAGTCGTGCTGTGTGCGATTTCGGTTCTCGACGCCTTCGCGGCTTCGGCCCCAAGATTTGTATACCCCATTCGCCCACCTGCGCACCATGGCCAACCGTCGAACCGACACCCCCCAAGAAAACGTCGCCGCCGCCCGCCCCGTCCTGACGCGGCTGCTTCGTCAGGGACAGCGTCATGTACAACCCATAATGCAACAACACGTTGCGCCGAGTCCGACGATCCTGACGCCGGGCTCGCAAGGAGGCCTGACGCGGTGTTGGGAGTGCCCGCCGAGTTGTCGGCCCTACTATTATTGTTCGCTCGACCACTTACTTCGTGCGCGGCTCGTCGCGAAGAGCCGCGCAGGGAGTATGCGAAATCGGCACCCATCGTAGCCCACCCGCGTACGCTGCAAATCGGCGGCGTTGCGCCCACCATTTTGGTCAGACCCGGGCGGATCGTCATGTACAACCCGCAATGCGCCAGCAAGTTGCGCCGCGGCTGACGATGCCGATGCGCCAACTCGATGCACACGCCGAAACGCGGTGCCGACGCGGCCGTTCCGGTACGAACCAGCCGCAGTTAATGGATGTCTGGTTCTGGTGCTTCCCCCCGGACGGCGGCATAGTCAGGAACACCGTCATGTACAACCCGCTGCGCGCCAGCCAGTTGCGTCGCGGCTGACGATGTGTCAGTTGCGGCCGCCGATACTATCCAAAAACCTCGGTCGGGGGCGCTTCGACCCATTCCCGCGTGAGATCGACCCGCGGCTTCGATCGATTTGTCAGGCGGTAAAAACACGGCTGACTCCCCTTTTTCCACTCTGCAAGCAGGACACATTTTGCCCGATGGTGCCTGGCGACCCGCCGCAACCGCTCAATGTCTGACTGTGTCGGCCACCTCGCATTACCACCCTTCACTTGCAGAAGAATGATCTCGAAGAGGTCGCCTCGCCTGATTCCGCCAGACGTTTGCCCGTGGTCCTTGCGAATTGCCATCAAGTCAACGATGCCTGCTGACTCGCCGCCATTTGGACCGAGAAACTCGACGAGTTGCCATTTTACGCCGCGGCTCGCCTTTGTAATGAGCCACTTGGTCATCGTGACGGCCCAATCGTGAGAGTATCG
>JAJXXL010000016.1 GCA_021781115.1 Planctomycetota bacterium | reverse complement strand
CAACGGTATGCCGGCCGTCGGTCGAACAAGGAGCGCCGACCGTGATGAATCGGTACGGCTTTGCCCAGGTGACGCTGGAAACCACGCCATTCCGGTCGTGGCTCGGCATGATTCGCGTTTTAGAACCTGGCCCGGTTGACGCGGCCATGAATCAAATCTGCGGAGAATCATCAGGGGGTGGCGAATGCGTAAGCCGCGTGACTGCGGCCGTGACTGTGCAGACTGCCGGCGCAGGACGTAACAGGCGCCAATCGGCACGGGAAGGCGGGCGTGTGAGGGCGACCCGTCAAAGGAAGATGCCCGAAAAAAACGAAGCCTTACGACGTGAATCGCAAGGCGACACCGTTAAAGGAACACCATGAATACTGCGAAGAACCTCGCGATGGATGCGATTCGACCGGCCAGAAACGCCACCGAACTAGGCCTCGGCAGGAAAGACCGTGGGCGGCCCTTCCTTGGCTTGTTCAGAGTGAATGGCGGCATGGACCTCGCTGCGGTGAACGGGAACTTCCTTCGGGGCCTGAATGCCCAGACGGACTTTGTCCCCCCGAATTTCCACCACAGTGATGACGATCGAATCGTCAATCACGATGCTTTCGTTCTTCTTGCGCGAAAGAACCAACATTGCCGATGACTCTCCCGTTGGGTCAGGCTTTTGCCTCAAACCAAGGCATTCCGACGGCCCGATGGCCAAGGCTTGCGTCCACACGCTCGCCCAAAACCTCACCATGCACAGTATCTCCACTATGCACAATTACACCATTCTATGGGTCGCGGATTTGAGGGTCAAGTGGCATCCTCAGTGAAAGAGACGAATTGCTTGAACCATTTTTAAGGCCGCCGAACAACCCGTAAACTCGGCAAACTCTGCAAAACCCCAAGGGATGCGGCCTGCGGACCTGATGCAATGCAATGCAGTAACCTATTGGCATTAATGGTTATGCGTTAATTCATCGGCGGCGAATCGCCAATCGAATTATGTCAAACGACAGCGCAGAAAGGCTCTGCACGGCGGTTCGTCGCTCGGCGACTGTTCGCAATTCGATCAGAACTTACACATTTGTCATGATTTTAAGTCGCCTCAGACAATTGGGCGAACGTGAATCAGGCGGCGTCAGGAGCGCCGGTTTCGCGCATGGCGTCGTGGTACCGCCGCTTGCCGAAATACGCCTGTTGGGCATCTTCATTGTTCAGCACGGTTTCCGAATCGCCGGTGACGAGAACGCGCCCGGCGCAAATGATATAGCTGCGATCGGTAATCGTCAGCGTTTCCATTTCGCGGTGGTCGGTCAGCAAGATGGCAATGCCGCTGTCACGCAGGCTGCGAATGATGTCTTGAATGCTGTGAATCGTCACTGGGTCAATTCCAGTAAACGGTTCGTCGAGCAGGATCAGCGTCGGTTCACTGGCCAGGCAACGGGCGATCTCCAGCCGCCTCCGTTCGCCGCCCGACAGCGTCGATGCCACCGAACGGCGGAGTTTCGTCAGGCCGAACTGGTCGAGGAGATCATCGGTGACGTGGCGACGTTCGCGGCGGCCGACGTGCAGCATTTCGAGAATGGCCAGGATGTTCTGTTCGACGGTGAGTTTGACGAACACGCTCGATTCCTGGGCGAGGTAGCCCATGCCCTGCTGGGCGCGGCGGTACATGGGCCAGTCGGTGACGTCGACGCCGTCGAGCAATACCGTTCCGGCGGTGGGGGTGACCATGCCGCAGGTCATGCGAAAGCTGGTGGTTTTTCCGGCCCCATTGGGCCCGAGCAGGCCCACGATTTCACCGCGCTCGACATCGAAGTTGACGTCGTTGACGACGGTTCGCCCGCCATAGACTTTTTTCAAACCAAGGCATTGCAACCGGGGCATGCCGGATCCTCCGTGAAGTGGGGTTTGCGTGCGGTCGCCGCCGCGGGAACCGGGCCGACCACTGTGTGGGCGGCGCGGGTGTCGTTGCGGCGCAAACGGTCAGCGAATGCGATGCATGCGTTGCACCTGCGGGTAAAAGGGAATGCTCAGGCTGGGTACGGGGGGCGGAAAGCGGTCGCGATGTTCGCCGCGCCGGTCGTCGTCGTTCAGCGGTTCGCCAGCCACACCGGGGTATGACATGACGGCCCAACCGTTGCCGTGGTTCAGAAACGGCACGGCGTGGGGCCAATAGATGTAAAACGCCTTGCCAATCAGGAGGCGGCGTGCGACGGCGTGCGAATGGTTCCACAACCGGCTATCGCTGCTGCGGGGGCTGTTGTCGCCGAGCACCATGAACTCATCTTCAGTGTCATTGGCCCCATCGTTTAGAGCATACGTCTTGGCGTTTTTGCGTTCGCGATTGAGTTCGAACCAGCTTTCGGGATGTTGCAACAGGCGGTGGAATTCTTCGGGGCCTTTGCCGAAAGCGTCGTCGTCTGAGCGTTCTCCGGGGACGGCGTAGCGGTAAAACACGTCCCGTTCGAGCAGTAGATGCGACAGCCGCACGCGCGCGCCGCGCACGGCAAAACCCACCGGGGCCAGGTCGCGGTCGGTGGGGGAGATCGGCGGGGCGGGTGGGGCGTATCGTGAACCGGGGTCGAATTCGACGGTTTTTGCCAGGCTGTCGTTGACCCACAGGCAGAGCCGATCGTCGACGTTGGCAAACGACAGACGGTACGAGCCCGAACGGGTCATGGTCGTCGCGGCATCGCCCAGCGGAATTTCCTGATCGGTCTTGTTCAACTGGTTGTCGATATACGACAACCCGGCAGTCCCGGTTTTCAGGTCGATGCGGCAACGGTAGCGGCGATCGCCCTTGACGAGTTCACAAATCAGTTCGCCACGGGCCTCGAATACCTCGACCGTCGTCGAAATGGTCAGGTCGCCGACCCATTGCAGGCCCAGCGAGCTGGCACGCAGTTCGGGAAGTTCGTCGCGGCCGCGCCATTGTTCGCGGGCCGTAATGTTGCTGTTGTAGCCGTAGAAATCGGTAATCAGCTCGGGTTGGGGGGCTTTTTCGCCAGCGGGCGCCGCGTTGGCGGCGAAGGCCCAGTCGGCCACGGTGGGCACCAGGTGGCGGTAGCGCAGCCAATGTTCGCTGTCGTCGTCGACCGGTTCAGGCTCGGCGAGGTAGCTGCGTTTGGCCGGGTCGCCAGTCCAGCGGGCGCCCGGCTCGGCAGCCCAGCGTTCGGGCCAGCCGGTGGCGATCAGGTTGTGCGGGGGGTGGTCGTCGTCGTAGACAAGTTGTTGGAGCACGCGTTGCTTATCGGGCGGCTTGCGAGGAATTCTGAATGGATCCTGGCTGGCCAGCTTGCGCACGTATACGTTGCCCCACTCGATTTTCAGTTCTTCGCCCGGCAAGCCGACCAGCCGCTTGATGTAATTCGTGCCCGGTTCTTCAGGGTATTTGAACACGACCACGTCCCAGCGGTCGGGCGAGCCGAGGTCATAGGGAAACTTGTTGACGAGTATGCGATCGCCCCGAAAAATTTCCTTGCGGAGCGTGTCGTTGGGAAACCGGCAGTTGGGGCAGACGGCAAAGATCGTGCGTTCGGCCGGGTTCAAAACCCCGCCGCGAATTTCCTCGCTGGCGCTGACCTCGAAATGCACGCCGCACTGGTTGCAATCGACGTCGCGATGTGCGCCGTGCAACGTGGGGGCCATCGACCCGGTGGGAATGACGAACGCCTCGGCTTCAAACGTGCGAAACAAAAATGCCAGCACGAACGCCACCACGACCGATTCGACAATATCGCGAAAATTGTCGGGGCGGCGGCTAGTCGATGGCGGCGAGGGATTGTTGCCCGGCTCTGCGACAGAAGTTGCGGGAGAGACAGTTGTTGCCGCCGTCGAGGCAGCCCGGCTGGCAGCCGAAGGAGTCACGGGTTTGGGCATGGTTGAAAACGCGGCAGAGTTTCGGAAAGCGGAATGACGACAATCCGTCAGAAAAAAAAGTTGTTCGAAAAGCGTGCGCTGGTTGGCTTCATCGGCAGGTCGGCGGCACATCGGCCGTCGCGGGCCACGTGGCGTTCGTCAGTCAGTGAATATAGCGAATGCGTGAAAGATCAGGAATGCGGATGTCGCCCTGCCAGCGCCCGAAGCGTAGCCGGTGGCGGCGCGAGGGCAGGTGCACCAGAAACGGTTTTCCCAGCAGCAGTTCACGGGTGAGCACCTTTCCCTCAGGCCAACTGCGGCTGTCGCGCGAGACGGGGCTGTTGTCGCCCAGGGCAAAAAACTCGCCCGGCTGCAATACGACGGGCGACGAGCAACCGCGGCGGCCCGGCCCGCCGGTATAGTAAACGTCGCGAAACAGGCGCACCCCGTCGACCCGCAGGTTCAGCCCGCGGGCGCCAATTCGCACGGGGGCCCAGGGGGTGGGCCCCCGTCCCTGGGGGGCGGCGGAATTCCAGGGCTCAAACAGTTCCTGGCCTGCGACGGCGAGAGCAACTTGGTGATCCATGAGCGAGAATTCGACGAGGGCCGGGCCGGGAAACAGATTTGCCGGCAGCCGCGCGGTACGCACGACCTTTTCGGAAGCGACATCCTTGAGACGTATCTGCCGGCGGGAAACATCGAACAGGCATTCAAACGTGGCGGCTCCGTCGGAGAGGGCCAAGGCGAATTCTCCCTGGCCCGCAATGATCGACAGGTTGAAACAGATCATCAGGTCGCGAACTTCATTGGCCCCCGCGCCATCGCGGGCGCGGTTGTAGCCGTAGCCATCGGTGATCGGGGCAATGTGCGAGCCCTCAAAAAGCTGATCGACCGTTTTTTGCCAGCCGTCGGTCGTGCCGGCCGACCGCAGGCGGCTGTACAACTCGGCCGGCATCGCGCCGTGGCAGACCAGTTCATTCGAATTGCTCCGCCAGGTCAGCGGTTCGCCGGGCGAGGCGAACTCTTCGACCTGAGGTGGTGGGAGGGGCAGGCACACGGAAGTGGCGTGGGTTCCGCCGCGGCGGACCCAGTGCCGGTAGCGGAGCCACGACAGAGGCGGCCGTGCGGCCTCGGCAGGGGGCTGCGCCTCGAGGTCGTCGTACACGAACGCGCCGCCAGCGGTGCGCCAATGCGCGGGCGATTGGGGCCCGGTTCCGTCGGGGATCCAGCGCGGGCGCCATTCGGGGTCGTCGTCGGGCGGGCGATGGTCATGATCGTACACGGGTATGCGCATGCCGCGTTGCGTGGCCAGCGACTTCGTCTGGATCTGGCCGGCGACGTAGACATCGCCGTCGATAATCTGGATCGCATCGCCGGGTAGCCCCGCGATGCGCTTGACGTAGGCCTGCGTGGGCTGGCCGGGGTTGCGAAAGACGACCACTTCCCACCGACGTGGAACCCGGTACTCGTAGCCGGCGCGAAAGACCAGCAGTTGATCGCCATCGTTGCGAAGATTCTGCCCGACATCGATCCCGCGCAGCCCGCAATTCGGGCAGACGGCCGGCTCAGCCGCGCGCGATTCATCGACGCAATATTTTTCGCCGCAACTCGTGCATTCGGCCCAGCGATGATTGCCCAGCAGGCAGGGGGCCATCGAGCCGGTTTCAATCACGTAACCCTCGGCAGCAAACGTGCGCACCAGTGTGACTGCAATCGTCAGGCACACGCAAAACTCCAGCACGCCGCGCAACGCGCCACCTGCACGGGCGTTGCTGGTCGGGTTGTCTGGTGATCGCGTCATGAAATTCAGGCTTCAAAGGCGGTCAGCAGCGGGCCGACAACCGGTTCCAAATGGGCCGGCCGCAGGCGCGGCGCAAGATCATTCGGGGTGCAGGATCGCGGCCAGCCGGCGTTTGACGTCGGCATGAATTCGCGTGTCCCATTCGGCCGAAACATGGGCGGCGAAGTCAAACGCCGCGTCGTAGGCCGGGCCACCCGATTGCCGAAACCCGGCCTGGGGGTCGCCCAGGTCGACGTGCTCGATCGTGCGCCCGCCCAGGTTGCGGCCCCAGACAAACACGTTATGCGTGAAATAATTGACCGTTTGATTGACATTGACCGGCAGCGTGTTGATCGGGCCGCCGACCCGGCCGGTCGATGAAGCATCAATGAGGACCAGCCTGTCGAGCGCCAGCGGTGCGTCGCGGTGCAGCAACTCGCGGGCGGTTTCGACGGCGGTATGCCCGCCCCAACTGTTGCCCACGATGGCCGTGCGATCGTTCGGTTGCGCCTGAATGTGCGCCGCGATGGCGGCGGCAATGCCGGCCGCGCCGGGCGAGTTCGGCCTCGCAATTTCTCCGGCGCGGGTGCCGTTCCAATTGAAGTACTCGGCCGTGCACCAGGGGGCGTGTTGCAGCTCGCGGCACAATTGATACATTCCGCTGTTGCCCTCGTTCTTCAGGGCCGTACCGGATATCTGACCGGGAGTGGGGTCTGAATTCATGCCGCCGATCAGCACGACGAACAACTGCGCATGACGGCGCGGCGCGGCCGGGGCGTCGTCGGCCTGCAGCCGGTTGTGCGGGGCGCTGGCTGCCAGCACGACGATCAGCACCAGCAGCAGCTTGTGTCGCCCGGCGGCGTTGGGCGCTTGCGGCTGTGGGCGAACCTTCGTGAGGTTTGGCGTCGCGGGCATCTTAATCGGTGCAAGCCGCAATGAACACGAAACAGGGTCAGGGCCGCATGTGGGCGTTGGCGTCAGGATGTGCGGCGCGACCGCGGCCAAACAGTTTGATGGCGCGCAGAACATACACGACGCCGCTGGCCACCGTCGCGGCAACGGCACTCCACAGCATGACGTTGCGGAACACGGCAAACTGCGGGGCCCATGGTGCATCGGCGATTTCGGGGGCGAGCGACAGCAGCGCCGTGGCAACCGCCACGCATTGGAGAACCATTTTGAGCTTGCCTGAAAGTGTGGCCGAAAAATCCTGGCCTTCTTGTTCGAGCAGGCTTCGCAGGCTGGTGACGAACATTTCACGTCCGATGACGATGATGACCATCCAGGCGTTGACGCCGGATTGCGGCCAGGCCAGCAGAAACACGAAGGCGCCGCACACGATGACCTTGTCAACGAACGGGTCGAGAATTCGTCCGAACACTGTGACCAGCCCGTAGCGGCGGGCAATGTAACCATCGAGGGCATCGGTCGCTGCGGCAACGATAAACACGACGGTCGATGCGCCCCAGTGCGCGCCGCGATCGATCAGGGTGAACAGCACCCCGGCCAGCAGCAGCCGGCTGAGCGTGATGGCGTTGGGAAGGTTGAGCGGCGACGAGCACCGCATCACGGCGGTCGCCTGATCGTGTTCGGCCACGCCGACCTGAATGTCATGACGGTCGTCCGTCGTGGGCATGATGACGCCTCATTCGCGTGGGCTGGCGGGGGTGGCGGCGACTCAGCCGCGCCCAATCACCCCGTGCGGTCCACCGGGAAAACTCTGCAACGGGCCACCGGCTTCAGGCCGAATCATCGCACAACGTTCACGTTTCGTCCACCGCCGCTTCGCTCGGCGCCGCTTCGTCGACCACACACATGCCAACCAGATCATAACCTCGCCGGGCTTCGATTTCGACGGGAACCAGGTCGCCCACCTGCAAACCACCGCCGCGAACGTAAACGACGCCATCAATTTCAGGGGCGTCGGCATAGCACCGCCCCAGCCAGAGGTCGTCGCCAGCGGGGGCGTCGATCAGGACATCGAGTTCATACCCCACCAGCGAATCGCCGAAATCGAAGGCGATTTGCTGTTGGAGTTCCATGAGTTCATTTCGCCGAGCGAGTTTCACGTCTTCGGGCAGGTGGCCGTCGAGCTTCACTGCGGGCGTGCCGGGTTCGAGAGAATAGGTGAATACGCCCATGCGCTGAAAGCGGGCGTCGGCGACGAACTGTTTCAATTCCTGGAACTGGGCGTCGGTTTCGCCGGGAAAGCCGACGATAAACGTCGTTCGCAGCACCAGGTTCGGGACGTCGCGACGCAGCTTGCCAACCAGCTCGACGGTTTGGGCGCGGCTGACGCGGCGTTGCATGCGTCTGAGCACGGCGTCATTGACATGCTGCAAAGGCATGTCGAGGTAGGGAATGATCTTGCTGGAATTGGCAATGAGCGCGATCAGTTCGTCACTGAAATGCACGGGGTACAGGTACAGCAGGCGGATCCAGTCGAGCCCTTCGACATGTTCGAGTTCGCGAAGCAATTCGACGAGCCGCACTTCGCCGTACAGGTCGAGCCCGTAGTACGTTGTGTCCTGGGCGACGATGATCAACTCGCGTACGCCGTCGCTGGCGAGTTCGCGGGCTTCGGCGAGCACGAGTTCCATCGGCTTCGTGGCATGTTTACCGCGCATTTTGGGGATTGCGCAAAACGTGCAGGTGCGGTCACAGCCTTCGGAAATCTTGAGGTATGCGTAATGCTTGGGGGTAATGCGCAGGCGGGCGCGGTCGTCAAGCGCGCGAATCGGCGCGGGTTTGAATACGGTGCGCTGTTCGACGGCACCCCCCAGCAGGCGATCGGCCACGCGCGTGATTTCTTCTCGCCCGAATACGCCCACAAGGTGGTCGATTTCTGGCATTTCATCGAGCAACGCTCCACCCAGTCGTTCGGGCAGGCACCCCGCCACAATCACCCCTCGGGTTTTGCCCTCGCGCTTAAGTTGCAGCATTTCGCGAATCACCGATTTCGATTCTTGCCGCGAACTTTCAATGAACCCGCAGGTATTGATAATGACAAAATCAGCGCCGGCCGGTTCAGAAACCAGCAGGTAGCCATCGAGCGACAACGAACCGAGCATGCGCTCGCTGTCAATCAGGTTCTTGGGGCACCCCAGGCTCACGAAATGATAGGTTCCCTTGGGCGTCATGGCCGCTGCGGGGTCGTCAGGACTTGCGACTTGGTGAACATCGCTGTTCAGGGGGAATGAATCAATGATCGGCAACGGCTGCATCACCCGGCAAACCCTCCACTTTCTGATGGCAGTTCAAAGCACGCAGCGCGGGCGTCGCACGGCCTGCGCACGAAAGGGATTATGGATTAGGCCGACGTTGCACTGCACGTGAATTTTAGCCGAACGCCAGGCTGATGAACAGAGACGGAAAAGCGGGCGCACGCTGGCCTGATTTGGCCGGGTTGCACAGACCGTTCGCATTGCCGGTGCCAGGCAACATTGGCCAGTTACTGGCAAAGGCCGCCCGCGCGGGCGCTTTTGCGCCGGACGTGGCAAGCCGGCGTTTCAAAACTTGCGATCCGGGCCGCAGCCGCGCCATGGTCTCTGGGGCGGCAAGACCGCCGCGAAAAGGAAGGCAGGGGGGGCGGGCAGCGGCAATCGACCGTCGCACTGCGCTCGCCCGCGCCGCAAGCCGCGTTCGCCGCGGAACGCTGGTTTTCAGCCAGTTTTGCTTAAAACTGCCTCATTTGGTCTGCACAATGGGGGCCATGCCCAGCCATGCTTGTTGGACTTGCCAACCCGCTCATCTTCCCGTCTTTCGGCATATTTGCGCTGCATTGTTCTGAACAGCGTTCCTGATGGCAGTTGCCAATTTTCGGGCCGAAACCGGAACTTAAAATCAGGAGCATGATATGGCGCCGCCTGAACCCGGCGTACTTAAGTAAGTATTGCACGTCGGCTGTGGTATGCAGCGGGGCAAAACGCTGCCCGAACCGTTCCGTGGTGATGACTGGCAGGAAATTCGACTTGATATCGACGCCAGCGTGGCGCCCGATTATGTCGCCGACATCTGCAATATGGCCGATGTCGCGACGGCCAGCATGGACGGTATTTGGTCGTCGCACAATCTTGAGCACCTGTACGCGCATGACGTGCCGCGCGCCCTGAGCGAATTCCGACGTGTTTTGAAACCGAGCGGTATTGTCGTGATCGCCGTGCCCGACATTCAACGCGTGGCGCAGTTTGTCGCCACGGGCGATCTTGAAGGCGCGTTGTATTTTTCGCCTGCGGGGCCCATTTCCGCGATTGATATGCTGTATGGCCACCGGGCAAGCCTGGCGCGCGGCAATCCATTCATGGCGCATCAGACCGCATTTACTGCCGATACGCTGGCCAGGCACCTGATTGCCGCTGCGTTTGACAATGTCAACATTCTGCGAGAGGGGTTCAATCTCTGTGCGGCGGCACAACGACCAGCAACGGAAAGCGCTGCGCCGCACTGTCAATATCGCGTGTTGGATCGCAATGGCCCGGCACCGAAAGTTTCGGCGATGCCGACCAATGTGTCGGCGGCGAATGAGGCCAATGGTTGACCGGCTCCAATGGGCAAGTCTGCAATCGGGCTACGGCTTGCGGAAGGGCAGGCCCGTTTCGTACAGGTTCAGGCGGCGGGCACAGCCGGGCTTTTCGGATTCGGGAGCGAGTTCGAGCGATTGCCTTGCCCATTTCACGGCGGCAGCGAAATCGCCAGCCTCGGCGTGGGCCGCGGCGAGCGTGCCCAACTGATTCCACGCCTTGAACTGCGTCAGCGTGCAGGCTTTCGTGGCGCAATCGACGGCAAGGGCTCCGTTGCGAAATTCACGAGCCGGGCAGGTGGCGTGCAGCCAGGCCAGGCTGCTCAGCACGTGCGAATTGCCGGGTTCAAGCTCCAGCGCGGCGTGGTAATCGGCGACGGCTTCGGCGAAATTGCCATCGAGCGCCCACATGCTGCCGCGGTAGCGGTAGGCCATGGCATCGTCATGCGGGGTCGAAACCGCCGGGCCGGTTTCGGGCGGTTTCTGGCCGGGGTGCACGACTTCTTCGTGGTGGGCGCTGTGCAATCGCTCAAGTTGCGCCGGCGACAAACCACGAAGCTCGACATCGCTGAAACCATGATGCGCGAGGTCGTCGCGAAGATGGCGGTACAGGTCGTCAGGGTAGCTCCAGGTACGGCCCTGGTAGTTTTTGGCGAAATAGTAAAACGGGCTGAGGGGACGGGCGGCGGTCGATGAGGCCGCACGTGCAACTTCCTGATCTTGGGCGCTGGTCGGGCACGGGGCGGGGCTGACAGCGAAAACAAATAATGCCGCGGCAAGGGCGCAAGCGGGGCAGGCGCGCATGGTTCACGCTCCACAGGGGGAATGTGGTTCATCGAATAGAACGACACACGGAGCGCGAGCGATCGCTTACATTGGTTATGCCCGCCCGGCACGCCAAGTCAAATCGGCCCGCCGATTTTTCAGGCCCGATTCGGGCAGAAGTGGCGGAATAAAACGATTGACGCGCCGGGCGCGGTTATTCGTCGTCGTCTTTGGCTTTGGTCGCGGCTGCCACGACTTTTGTCTGTTCGTTGGGCGGCATCGGTTCGTAGTGGCTGAATTCGAGCGTAAACGACCCCTGGCCGCCGGTCATGCTCGACAGCGAGCGGGCGTAGGTGGTGACTTCGGCCAAGGGCGCCTTGGCGGTAATGACCTGAAAACCGCCGGGGGCGGTGTCCATGCCTTCGACCCGGCCGCGGCGGCTGTTCAGGTCGCTGGTAATGTCGCCAAATTTGTCGCCGGGCACGACGATTTCCATTTTGACGATCGGTTCCAGCAGCACGGGGCGGGCTTCATTGAAAATTTGTTTGAAGCACATGCTGCCGGCGGTGCGAAAGGCGTTTTCGTTGCTGTCGACGGCGTGGTACTTGCCGAAAAACAGTTCGACCGCCACATCCTGCACGCGGTAGCCCGCGAGCACGCCTTTTTCCATGCGGTCGAGAATACCCTTTTCGACGGCGGGAATGTACTGGTTGGGAATCGACCCGCCCGAAATGCGATCGATGAATACATAGTTCGACTCGGGGTGGTAATGAAACTCGCGCATGCTTTCAAACCGCTCGCGAGTGCAGTATTCCTGCATGTTCAGCCCTTGGGGAAGGGCGGAAATGCGCATGTGCACTTCGCCGAACTGGCCGGCGCCGCCCGTTTGCTTTTTGTGGCGGTACATGCCTTCGGCGGCCCCGGCGACGGTTTCGCGATAGGGCACCTTGGGAATATGCGTGAGGATGTCGACCTTGTCGCGTTTGTGCAGGCGCTCTTCGACGATCTTGAGGTGCAGTTCGCTCATGCCGCGCATCACGAGTTCGTGCGTTTGCGCGTCGTGAATTGTCTGAAACGTCTGATCTTCTTCGGCGATTTTGTGCAACGCGCCCGAAATCTTTTGCTGGTCGTTGCGACTCTTGGGTTCGACGCCCAAGGCGATCATGGGCGTGGGGAACCGGAAGGGGGGCATTTGCAACTGGCCGTTTTTGCCGTCGGTCAGCGTGTCGCCGACATGCAGGTCGTCCATCTTGACGATCGCCACGATGTCGCCGGCCACCGCTTTATCGACCGGTTCCTGTTGGCCGCCCTGCACGCGGAGGACGTTGCCCACTTTCATGTTCTTGCCCGTGCGCACGCAATGCACCGAACCGTCTTTAACCAGCCGGCCTGAAAAAATCCGCAGGTAACTCATTTTCGAAACGAACGGGTCGATTCGGGTTTTGAAGACCTGGGCCACGAGGTGGCCGTCTTCGGCGGGGGGCACCGGCACGGTTTCGCCCGTGGCCAGCACGGCCTGCCGGGCGAGGTCGGCGGGCGTCAGGGTGTCGTGGGCCAAAGCGTCCATGAATTCGGCGACTCCGACACCCGTTTTGGCGCTGATGCAAAAAATGGGAATCAGCGTTCCGGCGGCCATGGCGTGTTCGATGGCGTGAAAAATCTCTTCATCGCTGAATTTTTCGCCTTCGAGGTAACGCTCCATCAGGGCCTCGTCGCATTCGACGATGGCGTCCATCAGCGATTGATTGATTTCGGCGGGCTTGATCGGCATGCCCGGCGGGATGACATCAGGAATGTTCAACGTGCTGATGACTTTCGTGAACTGCGCCGCCAAGCCATCGGGCACGTTCATGAGCACGCACTTGTTGCCAAATGTTTCCTGAATCGACGTGATCAGTTCGGCGAACCGCACATTTTCGAGGTCAAGTTTATTCAGCAGGATCATTCGCCCCAGGCCGGCATCGCCGGCCAGAGCAAAGGTTTTTCGCGTGTTGACCTCAATTCCTGCCGCGGCGTTGATGACCACGACGGCCGTTTCGACGCCGCGCAGCGAACAAATGACCTGACCGATGAAATCGGGATAGCCGGGCGTGTCAATGACGTTGATCGACTTGCCATCGTGTTGGAAATGCGCGAGGTGCGAGGAAATGGAGAACTTGTGGTGCTTCTCTTCTTCGTCGCAATCGAGGACGCTGGTTCCGTCATCGACGGAACCAGCGCGGGAACCGATTCCCGCCCGAAACAGCAGAAGGTCGGTCAACGTGGTTTTTCCTGCCGCTCCGTGCCCCACCAGCGCCACGTTACGAATGTCGTCGACATGAGAGTTGCTCATTGTATTCGCCGTCTCCTTCACCGTGATGGATTGTTCAGAACTGAACTGCCAGCGTGCGTCGTCGAGAAGATTGCGTGAACCTGCATCTTATTCCGCGCCATGCATTATTGCCACGAAAAACCGGGCCGAAATATTTTGGGTTGACTTGCCGCCGAACGGATTATACAAGTGATTAAAACAAACGTTTGATTTAATTAGCAGTTTTGAATTGGCTCGACGGGTCAATTTTACCGCTGCTCGACATCTCTTGCCGGCCACGTTTCATGGACGATTTGACAGATGATCCTCGTCAAAAACTTCTCACCGCCGCGGGAGAGGTATTTGCTGAACGAGGGTTTCGATCAGCGACTGTGCGCGAGATCTGTGGCCGCGTTGGGGCAAATCTGGCGGCCGTCAATTATTACTTCGGCGACAAAGAGCGGTTGTATATCGCCGCAGTTCAGGCCGCTCATTGCAGCGGGGCAAACGGGCCGCCGCGCATCTGGCCACCCGGCACACCGGCTGCCGAAAAACTGCGGGACTTCATTTTCGGCATGCTCTCGCACATTCTTGACGACAGCCGGCCGGCGTGGCATGCGCGACTCATGATGCGCGAACTGGCCGAGCCGACGTCGGCGTGCGCGGCGCTGGTCGAAGCGTACATTCGCCCGATGGCACAGATTCTGGGGGCAATTCTTGACGAGTTGCTGCCTGTCGAAACGTCGGAGGTCGAACGTTCGATGACAGCGTTCAGCATTGTCGGTCAGTGCCTGTTTTACAAGGTCCACAGGCCCATTGCCGAGGTGCTCGTGGGCCCAGCAGGCTACCGCCAGTTTCAGACCGCCCGGCTGGCCCAACATATCACGCAGTTCAGCCTGGCCGCGCTGGGGTGTTCGACCCCGCCGTCATTTCGATCTGAGGTGCAAGCGTGAACTGGGTTGCGCTCAAAATGCTGACAGGCGATCGGAGCAAATACCTGGGCATCGTGTTTGGCATTACCTTCGCAGCACTGCTCATGGGGCAGCAGGCGTCGATCTTTTGCGGCCTGATGCTCAACACGACGAGCCAGATTCGCGACATTCAGGGGGCCGACATCTGGGTCATGGACCCGAATGTGCAATTTGTCGATGATTTGAAACCGCTGTCGGAAAACGACCTGCACCGGGTACGGGGCGTGCCGGGCGTCGCATGGGGCGTGCGATTTTACAAGGGGCTGACGCGTGCCCGGCTCGACAACGGCAACTTTCAGCAGGTGATCCTGCTGGGGCTTTACGACGCCACGCTTGTGGGGGCGCCGCAGGAAATCACGCACGGGACGCTGGCCGATTTGCGTGCCCCCGATGCGGTCATCATGGATGAAACGGGCTTCCGATATCTGTGGCCGAACGAGACGTTTCGCCCAGGCCGCGTGATGGAGATGAACGACCACCGGGCGGTCATTGTCGGGCTGTGCAAGGCGTCGCCCACGTTTCAAACCTTTCCGATCGTGTATGCCCGGTACAGCCAGGCTGTGCAATTCACGCCTCGCGAACGCAAGGTGCTGTCGTTCGTATTGGCCCAGGGATACCCCGGCCTGCCGATTGCCGAGGTTTGCCGCCGAATTCATGCACAAACCGGCTTGCAGGCACTTTCTCGCGAGGAGTTCATCTGGAAAACAATCAATTATTTTCTGCGGCGAACGGGCATTCCCATTAATTTCGGCATCACGGTGGCGCTGGGTTTTTTCGTGGGCAGCGCCATCGCCGGTCAGACGTTTTATCTATTCACGGTCGAAAACCTTAAACAGTTCGGCTCGCTCAAGGCGATGGGCGTTGGCAACCTGCGGCTGGTGCGCATGATCCTGCTGCAAGCTGGCGTCGTGGGGTTGCAGGGATATGGGTTGGGCATGGGCCTGGCGGTGTTATTCGGCATGGGAATGAAGGCCGCCGCCAAAACGATTCCCCCCGCGTTTTTCATGCCTTGGCAGATTCTGGCCGGGTCAGCCGTGGCGGTGCTCGCCATTTCCTTGCTGGCCAGCCTGATCAGCATTCGTCGTGTGCTCATCCTCGAGCCGGCGGTCGTGTTCAAATAAGCCGTAGCGCCCGGAGATTCGTTGCGGCCCGGTCAGAAGCCGGGTTCAGGCCGTGCCGGCGCCGGAGAACCAGCAAAGTCATCAACAGTCGAGTACGTGAAACGTGTCTATCGCAGTCGCCTTACAGAACGCGCCAGCGCCGGCCGCCACTGCCGTGGAGTGCCGCGGGCTGGATAAAGACTTCGGCGAGGGCGAAACGCGCGTTCAGGCACTGTGCGGCGTCGATCTGGAAATTCCGTCGGGCGAATTGACACTTCTGGTGGGGCCGAGCGGCTGCGGCAAAACGACGCTGATTTCGATCATTGCCGGGTTGCTCGACCCGACGCGGGGCGAGGTCACGGTGCTGGGCGAACGCCTGACCGAAATGCGGTCGGGGCCCAAGATCAGCTTTCGCGGAAAAAACATCGGGTTCGTGTTTCAGCAGTTCAACCTGTTGCCCGCGCTCAACGCGGCCGAAAACGCGGCTTTGCCGTTGCTGATTGCCGGCTGGAACCGGGCGCGGGCTGTCGCCAAGGCCAGCAGCCTGCTGGAAGCGATGGGGCTGGCCGGTCGAGCCCACTCGATGCCATCGGAGCTTTCGGGCGGCCAGCAGCAGCGGGTGGCAATCGCGCGGGCAATTGTTCATGAGCCGCGGTTGCTGGTGTGCGACGAACCTACCGCCGCGCTCGATGCGCATTCGGGGCAACTCGTCATGGAGCTGATCCGGCAGGTGGCAGTGCATCGCGACCGGGCCGTCATCGTGGTAACGCACGATCAGCGCGTGTACCGCTTTGGCAATCGAATCATCAGCATGAGCGACGGCCGCATCGAATCGGTCGCTGTTCAGCAACCGACGTAGCCTGGCGGGTCTGTAAAGAATTGCGGTTTGCATTTTACGTGGTGCCATAATGATCAAGCTGTGGAAGGCGTTCAGGGCGGCGTTCATATCGCTGCTGGCAACCGGGGCGTTCGGCCTGGCGTGCTGGCAGGTGTTCAGCGCCCAACGGCAAGCCCCGCTGGCGCAGCCCCCGGTGACACCGCCCAGTTCGCCGTTTGGCGATACGGTCGCCGCATCAGGAATCGCCGAACCGCGCACAGAAAACATCTCGGTGGGCACGCACATTGCTGCCGTCGTGACCGAGGTGGCGGTCAAGGTGGGGCAACGGGTGGCGGCGGGCGACCTGCTGTTTCGCGTCGATGATCGCCAGACGCGGGCGGACTTGCAGGTGCGCGAGGCGATGCTGGCTGCGGCGGAGACACAATTAAAACGCCTGGAAAACATGCCCCGCCCCGAGGAAATTCCGGCGAGCCTGGCGAAGGTGCGCGAAGCGCGGGCCAACCTCGATGCCGCGACAGACCATTTGAACCGCGGCCGCCGCCTGCTCGCTGGCAAGGTAATAACCGATGACGACTTCGTGACGCTCGAACAGACGTTTCAAACAGCCAAGGAACAGTTGTCCCGGGCTCAGGCCGACCACGACCTGCTGATGGCCGGCTCGTGGGAACCCGACAAGATCGTTTCGCGGGCGGCAGTGGTGCAGGCGCGGGCCGAGGTCGAGCAAACTCGCACCGAACTCGAACGGCTCAGCGTGCGGGCCCTCGTGGCCGGCGAGGTGTTGCAGGTCAACGTTCGGCCCGGCGAGTATGTCGCCACGCCCGCCAGCCAGGCACTGATTGTGCTGGGCGACGTGCGCGAGCTGCATGTGCGGGTCGATGTCGACGAACACGACATTCCGCGGTTCGTGCCGGGCGTGCCGGCGCGGGCGATGGTTCGGGGCGACCAGCGCGATGTCTATGAGTTGTCGTTCGTGCGCGTCGAGCCGTATGTGATTCCCAAAAAATCGCTCACTGGCGACAACACCGAGCGGGTCGACACCCGCGTGCTCCAGGTGATATACGCACTCAAACCGGGCAAGAAGCCGGTCTACGTTGGCCAGCAGATGGACGTATTTATCGACATCAGCGCGGCGCCGCCGCCCGCGGCCACGCGCAGCACGCGGCCCGAACCGCTGGCCGAAGGTGCCCCCGCGGCGGTGCGACAGATTTCCGCCGAATCGGCGGCAGAGGTCGAGCGCTGACGTTGGCGGCGGCACCCGGTCTGAGCGGGCAAGTCCGTGTCAGGCCCGCGCTCGTGCAGACGACACGCGCTGAACGACGTAGTAGAACACCGGCGTCAGAAAGATGCCGAAAATCGTCACTCCCAGCATGCCAGAAAAGACCGCCACACCGAGCGTGAACCGCATTTCGGCTCCGGCCCCATGCGAAAGCACGAGCGGCAAGACGCCGAGAATGAACGCGAACGAGGTCATGATGATCGGTCGCAGCCGCGAATGCGCCGCGTCGACCGCGGCGTCGAACGGGGTTTTGCCCGCCGCCTGCCGCTGTTTCGCGAATTCGACGATTAGAATCGCGTTTTTGGCCGCCAGACCGACGAGTACAATGAACCCGATCTGCACAAAGATGTTGATGTCGAGCCGGGCGACAACGAGGCCGGCCAGCGAAGACAGCAGGCACATCGGCACGACCAGCATAATCGCGAGCGGGGCGGCGTAACTTTCGAACTGGCCTGCGAGGACGAAGAACACCAGCACGACCGCACCCGCGAATGCCAGCAGGGCCGAGCTTCCTTCCTCGAGCTGCAATAGCGTCAACTCGGTCCATTCGCTGGTCATTGTGTCGGGCAACTCGCGGGCCGTGAGCTGGTTCATGAGCGCAATGGCCGTGCCCGAGCTGACGCCGGGCCGCGCAGCCCCGTTGATCGGCGCCGCCGTAAACATTTTATACCGGGTAATCATCGACGGCCCGCCAACGTCGCGGACGGCGGCGATTGCGCCGAAGGGAATCATCGAACCGTCGGCGCTGCGCACCTTAAGCTGGCGGATGTCTTCGGCCTTCAGGCGATACACGGCATCGGCCTGCAAATTCACCTGCCAGGTCCGGCCAAAGCGGTTGAAGTCGTTGACGTAATACCCCCCCAGAAACACCTGCAACGTGTTGAACGCGTCATCGAGGGGAATGTGCAATGTCTTGCATTTGGTACGGTCGATGTCGATGAATAATTGCGGCGTGTTGGCCCGAAAGCTGCCAAACAGTCCGGCGATGCCGGGTGCCCGCCGGCCTTTTTCGACCAGGTTTTCCGACTGGCCTTGCAGAACATCCAGCCCGCTGTCGCCGCGATCCTGAATCATCAGCTTGAAGCCGCCGGCGTTGCCCAGCCCGTCGACGGCGGGCGCGCCGTAGACCGCCACTTGGGCTTCGAGCATTTCGCGGCGAAACTGCTGCTGCAGCTTTGCGGCAATGGCGCTGGCGTGCAGCGCATGGCCGTGGCGGCCGCCGAAGTCGTCGAGGATGACGAACATCGAACCCAGGTTGGAGCCGACGGCATTCAAAACCGTCGATTGGCCCGAAATGGCAACCGTGTGGGCCACGCCTGCGGCCTGGCGGGCCATTTGTTCGACGCGATTAATTACGGCATGCGTGCGCTCGAGCGAGGCCGAATCGGGCAATTGCACGTCGACGACGAGGTAACCTTTGTCCTGTGCGGGAATAAACCCGGTGGGAATGCGCGTGAACCCCAGCCAGGTCAGCCCCAGCAGGCCGCCAAATACGATCAGCACCACCACGCATAGTCGCAGCGACCGGGCGACGATGCGGCCATAGACGGCAGCGATACGGTCAAAGCCGCGATTGAACGCGGCGAAAAAGCGGCCCAGCAGGCGGTTCAGCGGCGCCGCGACCCAGGCGCCGAACAGTGCACCCGCGCAGGCCAGAACCACCCAGACACCCCATTCGAGCCCGGTCGATCGCACCGCCGCACCCAGCGAGGCTACGGCCCGCTCGTAGCCCACCCCAATACAAATCCAGCCGGCCAAGGCAGCGCAGCCCCACCAGGGCAGAGCTTCGTGTGCCCCATGCGCGTGTCCGGCGGCGCCGCGGTTTGCAAAGATCAGCACGGCCCGCGAGGGGGTCATGGTCATGGCGTTGAGGGCTGAAATGACCATCGAAGCCGAAATGGTGAGCGCGAATTGCCGGTAGAATTGCCCGCTGATGCCCCCGATCAGGGCACTGGGAATGAACACCGCGCACAGCACCAGCGTAATGGCGATAATTGCCCCGGTGATTTCCTCCATCGCCTTGATTGTGGCCGTGCGAGAATCAAGGCCGGTCGCCATCCAGCGTTCGACATTCTCGAGCACGACAATGGCGTCATCGACGACGATGCCGATGGCCAGCACCAGCCCGAACAGCGTGAGGTTGTTCAGCGTGAACCCCAGCATGTACATGACGCCCAGCGTGCCGATGAGCGAAACCGGCACGTCAATCATTGGCAGGATCATCGCCTTCCAGTCCTGCAAAAACAGCAGCACGACGATGGCCACGAGAATGACAGCGTCTCGCAACGTATGAAACACTTCATCGACCGATTGCCTGATGAACGGCGTCGTGTCGTAGGCGATCGTGAATTTCACCCCCGGCGGAAACCGCTTTTCCAATTCCTGCATCTTGGCCCGCACACGGTCGGCGGTGGCCAGCGCATTGGCGCCGGGCAATTGAAAAATCGGCAGGCCGATCGACGGCTGCCCGTCGAGCATACATTGCGTATCGAGGTTTTTGGCGCCGAGTTCGACACGCGCCACATCGTGCAACCGCACGACCTGCCCCGAATCGCCCGTTTTGACGACGATTTGCCGGAACTGATCGGGTTCGATCAGTCGCCCCAGCGTGCTGAGCGTATATTGAAAATCCTGCCCGGCAGGAACGGGCGGCTGACCCAGCCGGCCCGCCGCGACCTGCACATTTTGTTCCTTGAGCACGTTGACGAGGTCGCTGGCCGTCAGGCCGTACGACGCCATTTGTTCGGGGTTCAGCCAGGCGCGCAGGCTGTAGTCTTGCTGGCCAAAGAAGGAAACGTCGCCCACGCCATCGAGGCGGGCAAGTTCGTCGCGAATCTGAATGGTCGCGTAATTGCTCAGATACAACTGGTCGAACAGGGGCTGCCCGGTCGCCGCGTCCCTTTCCGAATACATGTTCACAACGAGCAGCACGCTGGGTGATTTCTTTTTTGTGCTGACCCCCGTGGTCTTGACGACGTCAGGCAAACGGGGCAGCGCCAGGTTGACCCGGTTCTGCACGAGCACCTGCGCCATGTCGAGGTTCGTACCGAGCTTGAACGTCACGGTCAGTTTGTACCCGCCGTCGTTGGTCGATTGTGACGACATGTACAGCATGTTTTCGACGCCATTGACTTCCTGTTCGATGTTGGCGGCGATCGTCTCGGCGACGACGACCGCGTTCGCACCGGGAAAGGAACACGAGACCTCAACCGTGGGCGGGGTGATGTCGGGGTACTGGGCGATCGGCAGCAATTTGAGCGCGGCGACTCCGCCCAGAACGATGATGACCGAAATGACGACCCCCAGCACCGGGCGGTCGATGAAGAATCGTGAAATCATGTCGCGTGCTCAGCGGTTTGGAAGGGACGGCGTGGCGATGGGGTGCCCCCCGGCGGGGGGCTGGGCGGCACCGCCCGGCTGAGGCCCGGTAACGACGGGGCCCGATTCGCCGGGCTTCGCGGAAGCGGTGGGGGGCGTGGCGCCGGGGCGGTCGAGCATGTCGCCCGGTTGGGGAGCAACAATTGCGCCGCGGCGCACGCGCTGCAAGCCGTCGATAATGACCTGTTCGCCTTTTTGCAAACCGTCTTCAATGACACGCAGGCCGCCTTCGAGCGCCCCGACACGCACGGGGCGGAACTGAACGACGTGTTTGTCATCGACCACGAACAGAAACTTCTGGCCCTGATCGGAGCCGAGCGCTCGTTCGGTAACCATGAGCTTTGATTGCGGTTCGCCCAGTGGCAGGCGGATTCGGGCAAACAGCCCAGGCGCGAGTGGCCGCTGGCCGGGCACGATTTCAGGGTTAGCGAACACGCCCCGCACGCGAATTGTGCCCGTTTGTGAATCGACGCGATTGTCGACAAAATCGAGCGTGCCGCGGTGCGGAAAGCCCTGCTCATTGGCGACGCCCAGCAGAATGGGCACTTGTTCCTTGGCGCGTACGGGCAGGAGCCCCTCGCGAATTCGGCGGCGCAATTCGAGCATCGTGCGTTCATCAACGTCGTAGTCGGCGTAAATCGGGTCGAGCGAGACGATGGTCGTGAGCAGCGATGTATCGGCGGTTACGAGATTGCCTTTCGTCAGATACGCGCGGCTGATTCGCCCGGCAATCGGCGCATTAATTTGCGAGAACTCGATTTTGAGCAGGGCTTGTGTACGCTGGGCCCGTGCCGTTTCGACCTTGGCGTCGGCGTCGGCCATCGTCGCCACCGCCTCGTCGAGATCCTGGGGGGTATTCACGCCTTTTTCGCGGAGCACCTTTTGCCGGTCGAGGTCGGCGCGGGCTTTAAGTTGCTGGGCCAGCGCGGTGGCCGTTTGCGCGTCGGCCGCTTGCAGGTCGGCCTTGAATTCGCGGGCGTCGATTTCAAACAGCAGTTCGCCCTGTTTTACTTCCGTACCCGGCTCAAATGCCACTTTTTCCAGAAAACCCGTCACCCGCGAACGGATCTCGACCGATTCGACCGCATCAGTCCGCCCCGTGAAATCGACGAACTCAGTAAACTCGCGTTCCAGCGGCGGGCTGACGATGACCACTGTCGGGTCGGGCGGCAGTGCCGCCGAACCCGCGTCGCCGCAGCTCGCCAGTGCCGCCAGCAGACAGCCGGCTGAAAGCATGCCGGCCGCGACACGGCCTGCCCGGATGCGCGCCCATTGCGCCGGCCGATCAAGGTTTCGTTTACGAAATTCGCAGTCCATGAGGGCGCCCTTTCAAAACAGCCACCGACTCGGTGCACGCATCAAGGACGGAACGCCGACCTCCCCGCAACGGATCGGCACCCCGGTGCGAGGGGGGCGCAATTCAGGATTTCGCCCGCCCGAAACCAAGCCGCGTGCGTTGTATCACAACAAGTCGTCGATTGCCATCACGCGCCCGATGGCCCGAGCAGGTCGCGCGTATGCGTCGCGATCATCAGTTCTTCATTCGTTGGTACGACCCATGCGCTGATGCGGCTCGACGGCCGACTGATCTGCCCGTACCCCCCGGCATTGGCCACCGCGTCGAATTCCAGCCCCAGCCACGCCAGTTCCTGGCAGACCCGGGCACGAACCGGTGCAGCGTGCTCGCCGATTCCCCCGGTAAACACGAGCGCATCGAGGCCGTGCAGGGCGGCGGCGAGCGAGCCAATTTCACGCACCACCCGGTACACAAACAGTTCGACTGCGGCGGCCGCGGCGGGGGCGTCGCTGGCCAGCAGGGTGCGCATGTCGCTTGAGATTTCCGACACGCCCAGCAACCCCGATTCATGATACAACACGTGCTCGAGACGCCGGGCGTCGAATCCGCAGTGATCGATCAGGTACAACAGCGCGCCGGGGTCAATGCCGCCGCAACGTGTGCCCATGATCAGCCCGTCGAGCGTCGAAAACCCCATTGTCGTGGCAACACTGCGGCCGCCCGCGAGCGCGCACAGGCTGGCTCCGTTGCCCAGGTGTGCCACGACCGTGCGTCCCGCCGCGGCCCCGGCATCAAGCGGCGGCAGGGCCCGCGCGATGTATTCATACGACAGGCCGTGAAACCCATAGCGTTCGATGCCTGCGTTTCGAAGTGCAGCCGGCAGCGCAATGGTGCGCGCGGTTTTGGGTTGCGTGCGGTGAAATGACGTATCGAAACAGGCGACTTGCGGCAACTGGGGGGCGTGCCGGGCCGTTTCGCGAATCACGGCGATGTTGTGCGGCTGATGCAGCGGCGCCAGGGGAACGAGCGCGCCGAGCCGATGTAATACGGCCTCATCGATGCGCACCGGCCGGGCAAAGTCGCTGCCGCCGTGAACCACCCGGTGGCCCGCCGCACGCAATCGATGTCCTGTCAGCAGGTGGTCGAGCCCATCGGCGAATAGTAGCCGGGCTGCTTCGCCCGGGCTGAGTGTGACGCCCTCAGGCCAGGTGTGGCTGTCGAGTGTGATTCCAGCGGCATTGCGGGCGGCAAACTGCGGCCGCGTGGCCAACTGGTCGAATTCACCGTGCACCAGGGGCGTTAACGGTTCACTCTCAAGAAACACCGAAAACTTGAGGCTCGACGAACCGGCATTGAGCACGAGAATCGCACCAGCCATACGGTTACACGTTGTCTCCCTCAGTCGACGCGAGGCGCGTCGCCGCTGCGCCCGAGCGGCTCCATTGCCAGTCGCGAATTGCCGGCAGGTCGTCGCCGTGCCGTTCAATGTAGTGCCGGTGCTCGGTGAGCCGGTCGCGAATGGCCTGTTTGGCGTACGCCGCCCGCGAGCCGAGTTGCGGCAGGCGGTCGATCACGTCTTCGGCCAGGTGAAACCGGTCGAGGTCATTGAGCACTGTCATGTCGAACGGCGTGGTCGTCGTGCCCTCTTCTTTGTAGCCTCGCACATGCAGGTTGCGATGGTTCGTGCGGCGGTACGTCAGGCGGTGGATGAGCCAGGGGTAGCCGTGAAACGCGAAGATAATGGGTTTGTCGGTGGTGAACAAGACGTCGAAATCCTGATGCGAGAGGCCGTTGGGGTGTTCGGTCGAGGGCTGGAGTTTCATCAGGTTCACCACGTTCACGACACGGATCCGCAGTTCGGGAAGGTGGGTGCGCAGCCAGTCGACCGCGGCCAGGGTTTCGAGCGTGGGCACGTCGCCGCAACAGGCCATGACCACGTCCGGCTCGCCCCCCTGATCGTTGCTGGCCCAACTCCAGATCCCAATGCCCGCCGTACAATGATTGACCGCCTCGTCCATCGTGAGCCACACGGGGGCCGGCTGTTTTCCGGCGACGACGACGTTGACGTAGTTCCGGCTGCGCAGACAATGGTCGGTAACGCTTAGCAGGCAGTTCGCGTCGGGCGGCAAGTACACCCGCACGATTTCGGCCTTCTTGTTGACGACATGGTCGATGAACCCGGGGTCCTGGTGGCTGAACCCGTTGTGGTCCTGCCGCCACACGTGCGACGACAACAGGTAGTTCAGCGACGCCACGGGCCGCCGCCAGGGAATTTCGCGGCAGACCTTGAGCCACTTCGCGTGCTGGTTGAACATCGAGTCGATGATGTGAATGAAAGCCTCGTAGCACGAAAAGAAGCCATGTCGCCCCGTCAGCAGGTAGCCTTCGAGCCACCCCTGGCACTGGTGTTCTGACAGCACTTCCATCACGCGGCCGTCGGGGGCCAGGTGGTCGTCGTCGGGACGGATCTCGGCGACGTAACAGCGGTTGGTGACGTCGAGCACATCCTGCCAGCGATTGGAATTGTTTTCGTCAGGGCTGAACAGCCGAAAATTGTGCCGGTCGAGATTCAGCCGCATCACCTCGGCCAGGTATTTGCCCTGGATCCGCGTGGCCTCGGCGGTGGCGGCGCCCGGTTGCGGGGCGGGCACGGCAAACGTGGTGAAGTCGGGCAGTCGCAGGTCTTTGAGCAACAGCCCGCCATTAGCGTGCGGGTTAGCGCTCATCCGCCGCTGGCCGTGCGGCGCCAGCGCCGTCAGCTCGGGCAACAACCGCCCGCCGGCGTCGAACAACTCTTCGGGCTTGTAGCTTTTCATCCAATGTTCAAGAATGGCGATATGTTCGGGGGTGGCCATGTCGCTCATGGGCACCTGGTGGCTGCGCCAGTAGCCTTCGCATTTTTTGCCGTCGATCGTCGCCGGGCAGGTCCAGCCTTTGGGCGTACGGAGTACGATCATCGGCCAGGCGGGCCGCCCCTGAAACCCCTGCGTGCGGGCCTCGTGCCAGATCGCCTGGATCTTCGCAACTGCGTGGTCCAGGGCGGCGGCCATGTCTTGATGCACCTGTTGGGGGTCGTCGCCTTCCACGAACAAGGGGGCATAACCGTAACCCTCGAACAGCTTCGCCAACTCGTCATGCGGAATGCGCGCCAGAAAACAAGGGTTGGCGATCTTGAACCCATTCAGGTGCAAAATCGGCAGTACCGCGCCATCGCGCTCGGGGTTTAGAAACTTGTTGCTGTGCCAGCCGGTGGCGAGTGGGCCGGTTTCGGCTTCGCCGTCGCCCACCACGCACGCCACGATCAGATCAGGGTTGTCAAATGCCGCGCCAAACGCATGCGACAGCGCGTAACCCAGTTCGCCCCCCTCGTGAATCGAGCCCGGCGTTTCGGGCGCCACATGGCTGGGAATGCCGCCGGGAAAGCTGAACTGCTTGAACAGCCGCCGCATCCCTTCGACGTCCTGCCCGATATTGGGGTAAACTTCGCTGTACGTGCCTTCGAGCCAGGCATGCCCCACGATCGCCGGCCCGCCGTGGCCGGGGCCGATGATGTAAATCAGGTTCAGGTCGTCGCGGCGAATCACCCGGTTCAAATGCACGTAAATCAGGTTCAAACCGGGCGACGTTCCCCAGTGCCCCAGCAACCGCGGCTTGATATGCTCGCGGCGGAGCGGCTCTGTCAGCAACGGGTTGTCGAGCAGGTAGATCTGACCGACCGCCAAGTAATTTGAAGCCCGCCAATAGGCATGCATGCGGCGGAGTTCTTCAGCGGCCAGTGGCGCGGCAGCCGGGTGGGCGTGATCGGCAGGTTTCATTTTCGGGGTGGTATGCATGGGTGTCATGAAAACTCCTGTCGATTCACGTCGGCCGCGCCGCCGGGCGTCAGGTGCCGTTGGCGGGCGGCGCTTTGCCGGTGCGTTTCTTGACCGGCGGAAAAGAAATCTTGCCTGGTGCGTCGGTGGTGACCGGCTTGTACGCGTGGTCGCGCTTGCGCAGCACTGTGGCGGTTTCAATCTTGTCGCCGATTTCGAGCGACAAGGCCACGTCAAGGCCCTTGATGATGCGCCCGAACACGGTGTGGCCGCGCTCCTGCGGCTCGGTGCTGGAATTCAGGTGCGGCGTGGGCAGGTGGGTCAGAAAGAATTGCGAGCCCCCCGTGTCTTTGCCCGCATGGGCCATGCTCAGCGAGCCTTGAAAGTGTTTGCGGGCGTTGTCGGCGTAGCACTCGCAGTCGATGTGGTAGCCGGGGCCTCCCTGACCGTCGTTTGCCGGGTCGGCGTCGAGTGAGTTGGGGTCGCCCCCTTGGGCCATAAACCCGGGGATGACGCGGTGAAACTTGGTGCCGTCGTATTTCTTCGCCTCGACGAGGCTGATGAAATTCGCGACCGTGTTGGGCGCTTCGTTTTCGAACAACTCGAGCACAATGATGCCCTTTGTGGTCTTGAACTGCACGCGGGGGAGGTCATCGGCTTTCGCTTCGTCGGCGCGAATTGCCTGCTCTCTCTTCCACAAATCGGCATAAATCACGCAGTTTTCCAGAAACGCCTCGCTCATGGGCGTTACCGAGTCGGGGGCGATCTTTTTCGCCCGCTCCAGAATGGTGTGGGCCTTGTCGAAATCATGCACGGCAAAGTGTGCGTTGCCGGCCAGGTTCAGAATCATCGGGTCGCTGAACTTCGGGTTGGCAATCATCGGGTCGACCAGCTTGATGACGTCGTTGTATTTGTTCTTCTCCATCAGCAAACCCACCACCACGCCGGCGGCGTCCATATCGGCCGGTTTGCGTTTGTAAACCTCGGGGGCCAGCCGAAACACATTCGGTTGAATTGTGTTGCCGAACTCGGCCTGCATCTTTTCCAGCTTGGCGTACATTTCGGCCTGTTCCTGCGGCTTGGCCGCCCGAAACGCCTGTTGAATCTTCATCGCGTCGGCCAACATCGCATCGCGCCGGGCAATCAGCTCGCCCCATTGCTTGAACAGCTCTTTATCGGAAAGCTGCGATGCGGCCGTGGTTGCAACCGCGGCATCTTTGGCCGGGGGCGACTTGGCCGGCGCGTCGGCGGCAATCGCCGTCATCGCGCTGATCGGGACGCACGCAACCGCGAGCAGGACGAATGAAATCCAACGTGAAAACGGCATGCACAAACTCCAGCGGAGGGGGTGGGAGAAAATCGCGGATGAACCTGGTTCTACCGGCCAGTGCGGGGGACCGAAGCGAACGCGCGAACTCGCGATCCGGCACGGTTCGCAATCGGGCAGGCGCAGTGTAGACACGCGGTCAAATTGTGGGAAGACGAATCGAACCCTACCTTCGATCTTTTTCCCGTGGGCCGCATGGTACACGCCGCGATTTTCGCCCGCCCTCGTGGCAGGCAAACCCGACGCACCTTACCCGATGCGCTGCGTGAAAGCGGCCGCCATTGCCGCACCAGGGCCGCCCGTCGCGAGCCGCCCGGCAGAGTGTCTTGAATAATAGGCGCGGCAGGCGGTTTCGTCCAGAGGCAGGCCGGGGTTTCAATGCCTGAGCACTTTGCGAAGTACAACAACACCCGCGGCGCACAACAGCACATTCCCCGTCCACACGCCCCACGCCGGGTTGATCGCGTCGTTTTTGCCCAGATCCATCGTGAGCAGCACGACCGGGTAGTACACGAGAATGATCGGCATGAAGCAGATCATGAAATTCGTCAGGAATTGCCGGCGGGCCTGCAGGATGGCAAACGGACTGCCCAGAAAGATGAAAAAAAAGGAACTGCACGCCAGGGCAATGCGGCTGTGAATCTCGGTGACGAGCCGATTATACCGCGCATTGAGCCGTTCCATTTCGGGCGCGTAGTTTTGAAACTCGGGAATGGACAACCGGTCGAAATCGCCCTCGGTCAGGGCAAATGCAATCGTGGTGATTTGCCGGTGTTCCAGGTCGTTGCGTTTTTTGGCGACCCCGGCCAATTCTTCGCGAATGGCTTGAATTGTGATGTCGCGGGCCCGTGGTTCTTCGACCTGCGTGGGCAGCGGAAACGTCAGCGTTTCGCGTTCAAACCAGGTCGTGCCGCCGCCCGGCGTTTCGATATGCCCGCGATACAATTGCAAGACAGCTTCAAGTTTGACGATGTCGAACTTGACTGTGGCCTCCTGGGCCTGAATCGTCAGCGCGTTGCCCCCCACGGGCGTGTACCGGAATGTCGGCGTGATGAGCTTCTTGCCGTCGACGCCGATGACAGTAATGGCAATGCCATGATCGATGTCGTTGACCTGGTTCCGCGTGCGAAGCATTTCCATGAAAATGTCTTCCATCGCCAGCGTGATGATCTTCTGAATGTTGAACCGCGACCAGGGAATGATCTGGTCGGTCAGCAGCAGCGTGCTCAGGCTGAGCACAGCCCCCAGCACGAAGGCCGGCCACAACACCGCCATGACATTGATGCCGGCGGCTTTCGTCGCGGTGATTTCCTGGTCGCCCGACATGCGCCCATAGACGACGCACACGGTGAGCAGCAGCGTCGCGGGAATGGTATACGGCAACAGGCTGGGTATGATGTACGGCAGGATTCGAATGATCTGCGCCGGCCCCAACCCGCTTTTCGTGGCTTCCCCGATCACGCCGACAAACACCAGCATGATGGTCAGCCCCAGTAAAAGCAGGCTGAACACGCGCAGCAAGTCCATCAAAACGTACCGTTGCAGGATCCGCATGAGGCAATCGTATATTGCAAACGGTGTTTCGCGGTCAAGGTCAAGCCGCCAAACGCAGTCGGGCGGTTGATCCTGTGGCGACCGTCGAGTGTGACGGGCCGGGGGCATCGGGCCGGATGCGTTACAGCGGATTTGCCGCCCCTGCTCCGGCACAATGGTCGGCATTCCGTGCACTCGAGGCACCCGGCTTCAGCCGGTTTGCTGTTTGATCCGAAACAATAGCAGGCTCGACGGGTCAGGCGTACCCACGCGCCGACGTAACGCAACCGGGAATGGCGAGATCGGAGTACCGCATCGGCTCTGTTTCGGACGATGGTTCCGTATTCGCCCATTTGAACTTGGCTGCGTATTTTGCCCCATCGACTGTGATGGTAGTTTTGCATCCCGACGGGATGAATTTGCGAACGGAGAGACGATCATGGAACTGTTCAAGAACGCATCTGATGACCAGGTTGCATTGGCGATTTGCTTTGGCGGCTTCGTGTTTTCAATGGCAATTCTGTATGTGAGCTACCATTTGGGCCGGCTGACAAATTCAACCCTCAAACACGACCTCGATCGCCAGTCAGAACTGGCATTCCGCCGACAAAATGCGAGTTCCGATTCCGCGACCGCACCCGTCCGCCGCGACCGCGCCGCGTGATCCGCGTTGTTTTCAACAACAACCACAACGCCGCAGCAGGTTGCCCAACCTGCCAATGGCAAACTTGCAATTGCTTGCAGCTTTGATGTCGATCGCGAGCGCATGGCAATCAAGTATGCGCGGCGGTCGGTCTGCTGCAGTTGCGTGGGCAGCATGGCCCGGGCCATGTTGCGGCTGGCGTCCTTTGGCGCCGAGCATCGTCAGCCGCGCTGTAACAGACTGAAGGCATTCGTGTTATACATGACGATGCCGCGTGCACCCGACGCTCGCAGGACGTCGGGGTTACGGGGAAGAGTGGCCACAAAAGAGCACAGAAGACACAGTAAATAAGAACTGTGCCGTCGTGTCGTGCTTCCGGTGAGAGCCGTTGTTCGGTTCGCCCGAGTTGCGTGGGCGGAATGGCCCGGGCCATGTTGCGGCTGGCGTCCTTTGGCGCCAGGCATCGTCAGCCGTAGCGTAACAGACGGATGGCATTCGGGTTATACATGACGCTGCCCCCAACGGGTGGATTCCGATTATTGAGGGGCGTGGTGAGATCCTGGAAATGGCCGGGCACAACTTGGGACAAGGTCAGGATGGTCGTCAGCCGTTTCGCAAGTCATTACCAAGTTATGAGTTCGTCCTGACGATGGTTCTCGACGCAGCCACCTCCCATACTAAAAAGCCAAAGGCCCATCAGGTGGTTCAGATTGCCCGGATGAACAGGGCCTGCTCCAACGAACGAGCGTTCTGCCCCAATACCTGTGCGCGCATCGCGGCCAATCTTGGTCCCGTGGCGGGCCGTTGAATTCTGTCCGTGCACTCCGAGAAACCCGTGGTCCGTTTTCGACGGCACGACGCAGGAAAACCACGGATATCTCGGAAGACACGGATAGGGCAACAACACGAAGGCACCGATATATCGACAGGTGCATATGTGTCGATGTGGTTAGTTAGGGTGGGAGCGGGCTTGGGGGGATTTGGTGGGGCCTGCCACGGGGAATGGAATCGGACGGCCCGACGAGGACAAATTATGGGTGTCTTTTTTTGAAGACCGGCGCGGGAAAGTGGTCTTGCAAGGCGGGCGGCAACCCGCCACTATGTGGCCCAGCGACGATTTCAAGCGGTCCACTGGCCGATTGTTACCTGATCCGTTGTATTGGAGTTGCATCATGCGATTGTTTTTTGCAGGTATTGCCGGTCTCGGCTTGTTGGGTCTCGGTTTCATTTTGGGAGCTTCGGGGGCGTTTGCGCCGGCGCCGCTGTTGGCACAAGCCGAGGACGACGCGCCGGCCAAGGCGAAGAACGCTGGCAAGGCTAATGCCGAGGCCAAGGCCGAGGGGCCCCAACTGTCTGACGAAACCGAAGGCAAGATCAAAGCCGCCGCCGCGGCCCTGAATGCCGCAATGGAAGCTCTCAAGCAAGAACAGCTTTACAACCCGGCCACGAAAGGGCTGAACACATTTGCCATTCTTTCGGGACGCGTCGAAACGCTGAAGGATCTCGAATCGGGGCGCGGGGTCGATCCTGAAACGTTCGCTGCACTGTACTGCGATCTCGCTACGGACGAAGTTGCCGAAAAACTGGGGCGTGATCAGGAAAACCGGCTGACCTATGCGGGCAAGGTGATCAAGATGTACCCCGTATCACGTTTGCGCAGCCTTTACGCAAGCCGGGCGGTGTTTACCGGCGAAGAGCTTTCAAAGCCCGACCCCAAGGCCGACAAATCGAAGGCGAAGAAAAAGCCCGCAGCCGACGAAGAGAAGGATGAATAATTGCGCGTCGCACCGCGCTGGGGTCTATCGACAATCGGCGATGGAATGGCTGACGTTCGTCGCCATCAGCGTCAGTTGGAGTTCGCAACCCGGTTCGACTTGGATTTGAATTCGGCGAATTCCCTGGTACGCGGGCGCGCGCAGTACCAGGAATGCCGTTGCGGTGCCTGAAATTCGCACCGGCGGTGGCGGCTGATCGACGGTCCAGAATATTGGGCGTGGGCCACAGAGGTTGGCTGTGCCGAGCCGGCCGCGCAGGTTCAATCCGAATGCGGCGTTGCGGGGCAACGCGCCGCCAGAACGCCTGGGGTGGTTTCCCGCCCGCCCCGATTGCCAGAGGGCGATCGTCCATTGTCGAAACAGGTCGGCGAACGCGGCCCCGGTTGCACGTTCGACGTTGCGCACCCCCGTTGTCGGCGATTCCACCAGGTTGCCAAGCAACCCGGCGCCTGATTGTTCGACGCACCAATGCAGAAACAGGCACGTGGCGCCGCGGCAGCCGTCGTCACGCCACCGTCCCGAGCGATAATAGTCGGGTACGACGAGCGGCGCTGCCTGGGGGGCGTCGAGGAATCGGGCAATGCGGTAGTCGCGATTCGACCAATCGGCGGCGTGCAGGCTTTCGGCCACATGGGCGATCGCCTCGTTCAGCCAGTCTTCCTCGTCAAGCCATGCGCCGCCCTGTGCCGCCAATGCCCGCCGGCTGAAGCAGACGGCGTGTGTGTATTCATGGGCCAACAGCGCTTTCAGCCGCGTCGTGGGTCGCAGGTCGGAATTGAGGTACATCAAGTCGCAATGATTGCTGAACGGGGCGGGCAGCCCGGGTTGGAAATCGCTGCCGCGTACAAACCCTCCGAGCGGGGTGTTGCCGCCCAGCCGGCCCAGCCGCGGCGTGAGCAGCACGGCCAGTTTTCCATCCTGGTCGATGTCTTCATGCAACCCGAGCAGTTCGGCACTTTTGGGCAAAATCTCCTCATCGAGCAAACGGATCAGTTCCGCGATGGCGCCGTCGTCGAGTTCATGGGTGGGTTGCACCGGATCATGGTACACGCGCACCTGCCGGCCTTCAGCGATTCTCTGGGCGTGGACGCAGGCATAATTGGCCGCGACTTCGAGTCGGCCGCCAACGGGAACAAAAAAATCACGCCTGGCACTCGACTCGGAATTGACTGACGCGGCGTGCCGAACAGGGCGCGTGCCCGCTGGCGCGGGGTTTGGCCGCACGGTCGGAAGCGGCCGCAACTCCAGCCGGCCCACGGCGTGCAGATTGCTGACCGGGCCGGCATCGAGTTCGGCGGATTTCAGTTCCAGGTCGAACGTTCGCGCCGCGTCACCCAGGCTGCTGGCGATCAGCAGGTATTCCGCGGTGTCTGTGAACTCGAGGTTCAGCGTGGCAAGACCCGTTGCGACACCGATGGCATAAGGAACGCCGCCTTCAATCGGCAGGGCAAACCTTGACTTCGCATCGGTCAATTGAGCATTTGCTGGTTCTGCTACCGCCGCTGTGCGGCGCGCCTCGCGATGAATCGCCACGGCCGTCAACAATATGCCGCAACAAAGCGGCCACCAATTGCGCATGGTTCGTCAGGGCCGAGCGCCCACGAGTATTGAAATGCCGTTCGACAACGCGGCGCGACCGAAAATCGCGGCGTTGCCGGCGGCAGGCTTGCCGGTGTCGAAATGATGATTCGAGCGATCAACCTGGCCTATCGACAGATCGGCACGGTTCTGACTGCAAATTGAGAAAAACCGGAAAAGTCTGGCTGATTACCCCATTGTTCCAAGGGGGCGATCGGATTGGCGTCAGGTGCTGCCAATGAGATGCTCTGACGAATCCGATGGGCTTTTCTGCGTCGCATGATTGGCGAGACTTCAGGATCGTTCGGCATGGTGTGCTCAGTCGCAATGGGCGATTCGTGGTACGAGCCGGGCCGATCGGCTACGATAAACAAACCACACGGTCAGCCGGAGATTGTCGGCGGCTGCGCCCGGCTGTTGTTCGCTACTGGAGTTTTGAGGAGCGCTGCGGAATGTTGCGAGTGAACATCTGGGCGTCGGGCTGCATTTGCGGCTGGGTCGTGCTGGCTGCGGGCGTTGTCGGCGGGGCTGATCGACTGCGTGAACTGCAAACGGCGGCGATTGAAGCGGGCGAATCGCCCGCAGCGCATTGGGGCACCCGGCCGGGCGTCTACAGCGACTGGTCTAACCATACGAATCGTCTGATTCCCGTGTATGCGTTTGGCACGCGCGGCAAGGCGCCAGGCATTGACCTCGAGAGTTACACGGGCAAAAACAGCGCCTACCGCAATGCCGATTTAGTCCGCAGAATTTACGGCCGGCTGCCTACGAACACCGTGAACCCCGGGGCCGACTACATGGATCAAACCGATCTGGCCGCATTGCAACGCGCGGCCCTGGCGGGCGGGAAAAAGCACGTGATTCTCGTGGTTTTCGATGGTATGGACTGGCAAACCACGCGGGCCGCCGCAATTTACAATCAGGGCCGCGTGTCCTACACCGCCGGGCGCGGGGCGGGAACGCATTTTCAGAATTACACCGCAGGGGAAACGACGCAATTCGGTTTCATGGTGACCAGCCCGCACAATGAAGGCACGCTGACCGACGTCGATGACCAGCGGGTGCTTAACCCCGGCGGCAAACTGTTTGGCGGCTACAATGCGGTCAAAGGCGGGGCAACCCCCTGGACACCCGGCGACGATGCGAATTACCTGATCGCCCGGTCGAATTCGCGGTTCAACCCGCTGGCTGTGGGCGAACATGCTTTTCCTGACTCGGCCAGTACGGCCACCGCCATGACGACCGGCGTCAAGACATTCAACAATGCGATCGACGTCGATCAGGGGGGTGGGCAATTGACGACCGTAGCGCACGACGCCCAAGCCCGCGGTTTTTTGGCCGGGGTGGTCACAAGCGTGCCCTTCAGCCACGCCACGCCAGCCTGTGCGTATGCCCACAATGTCGATCGCGACGACTACCAGGATCTGTCGCGCGATTTGCTCGGCCTGCCCTCGATTTCGCATCCCAAGCTACCGCTGCCAGGGCTGGAAGTTGTCATTGGCGGCGGGTACGGAGTCGATGTGCGGCAGGACAAGGCCCAGGGCGCGAACTTCGAGCCGGGCAATCAGTTTTTGGCGGCAGCCGACCTGCAACAAATCGATGCGTCGCACGGGGGAAAATACGTTGTGGCTCAACGGACTGCGGGCGTCAAAGGCAAAGATCGGTTGCTGGCGGTGGCACGCGAATCGGCCCGGCAGAACAAGCGATTGTTCGGCTTTTATGGCGTCGGGGTCATCAAGGGGCATTTGCCGTTTCAAACTGCCGATGGCGGCTACGACCCCGCGCCCGGCAAGTCGAAGCGGGCCGAGGTGTATTCACGGGCTGATCTCGAAGAAAACCCGACACTGGCAGACATGACGGCCGCCGCGCTCATACGGTTGGGGGCGGCTTCGCGCGGGTTCTGGCTGATGGTCGAAGCGGGTGACGTCGATTGGGCCAACCACGACAACAACCTCGACAACTCGATCGGCGCGGTCAACAGCGGCGATGCGGCGGTCAAAGTCATTACCGATTGGGTTGAAAAAAACAGCAATTGGCAAGAGACCGTACTGATCGTCACCGCGGACCACGGCCATTTCCTGGTCATCGATCGACCCGAACTGATCGCAGGCCAACCGGCGGCGGCTGGCGAATGACGCCTGCGGTCTTCGTTGCCAAATGCGACATCGGGCGCGGCCTGTTTGCGGCGGGGCCCATTTCGGCAGGAGCAGAAATCCTGACGTTGTCGGGGCCGCTGCTGACTCTGCGCCAGGTGCGGGCGAAAGGGGCCTTGGCGGCCAATGCGCTGCAGGTGGGAATTGACCGGTACCTCGACCTCGCCGAGCCGGGGCGGCTGATCAATCATTCGTGCGCCCCCAATGTGGGGATCAAAGACGACGTGCGTCTGGTGGCGCTGGCCGATATTGCGGCCGAAACCGAGCTGCGTTTCGATTATTCGACGACGATCGGCGACGGGTGGACGATGCCTTGTCGCTGCGGCGCGGTGCACTGCCGCGGCCTGATTTCGGCCTACCACTTATTGCCCGCCGAACTGCGGCTGCGGTATGCGCTGTTGGGTCTCGTGCAGCGGTTTCTGCTGGAGGCGTGGGAGGCATAGCGGCCCGCAGCACCAGGCCGAACGCCGCGGCATCGCGGGCAAACGAAAACGGCAGGTGCATTATGCCGCAGGCAGGGGCGCATCGCTGACATGGGCGGCGTCTTCGAGCGCCTGGCTGATTTCTTTGCGGGCGGTTACATAATACGCCAGCCCGACCGCTGCAATCGCCACGGTGACAACGCGAAACGCCAGGGCGGCCGCCAGGCCGGCGGCGAATGCCTGATCGCCGGGAATCGAACTGACTGCGGCAATGCTGCGATAGGATTGGGCAATGGCCCCTTCGAGCGTACCCACGCCGCCCGGCACAGGAATCAGCACACCGAACAGTTCGGCGATCGGCATAAAGTAATAGTGCGCGCCGAGGTCAGGAATCCAGGCCTGCCGCATCGCCAGGGCGCAGCAATAGAACCCGCCGATCATGCCGATATGCGCCACCAGGCTGACCAGTACCGATAGCAGGATCGCCTTTTTTTTCGTCTGGTACAGCTCGACGCCATGCAGCAGTTCGCCCAGGGCGTGGCCGACCAGGGGCAAGCGTTCGACGATGCGCACCCCGCGCCAGCGCGTGACGCTGGGGCTGAGCATCAACCCCAGCCCGATCAGCCCGCCGAGGCTGCCGACCCACAAAAACAGCGCCGCCGTGCGCAGTTCGACTGATTGCCGCAGATGCCTGTAAAACAGCGTCGACACCGCGCCGACCATGAACAGGGCCAGCAGGCCCAGAATGCGGTCCAGCACGACGGTGGCCGCGGCGACGGTTCGCCGCGACGTTTGTTCTCGCGCCAGGATGACCGCCTTGAACAGGTCGCCGCCTACCGAACCGGGGCCGACGTAATTGAACAGCATTCCTAGAAACCCCAGCCGCACCGCATCGCGGATACGGAACGAAAACCCCTGGGCCCACACGAGCAAATACCAGCGATAAAAAGTCATGAGCGCCGCGCTCAGGCACAGCACAAAGCCAAGCACCAGAAACCGCCAATCCTTGGGCCGCTCGGCCAGTTCGTTCAGGGCGGAGGAATGCCGGGCATACAGATACGTCAGGCACGCCAGGGCCAGTGGCCACTTGAGCCAGGTCCAAACTTTACTGAAGGCGCTCATGGGGATTTGCCATCGTTGCCAGGATTTGTTTGCAGCGTGCGGCGGTTGCCTGCGCCGTGCTTGAGCCGACGAGCGCCCCGTCGACAGCGCAAGCCCGCGTTCACGCACACCGCGGCGAACCTATAACCGATTTCGCAATTTGCGGCAAGATGGGCAAGTGGCAAGAGAAGTTTTCAGTTTTCATTTTTCGGGATGCACTGCGGGGGCGGATCATTTCCTGCCTGGGCGGCGGCCCAGACTGAAAATGTGATGCCCCTGCAGTGCCGCCGCGTCATGACGAATCTGCCGCCCGTTGCCGGCACGCTTCGCGTGCCGTCGCCGCGCCGACCGCCCCGCCTTTGTTCCGCCGCTACCGGGCTTTG
>JAJXXL010000535.1 GCA_021781115.1 Planctomycetota bacterium | reverse complement strand
CATTCTTTCGCACGGGTTGTCGTTGCTGGGAATTCATACGCTCGATCGCATGTAGTTTTGCGCGCTGCGCGCGTGTTTTGTTTTCAGGGTTCAGTTTTCGGGGAAAATCCCTCCGCGCGAACGTATCTCATTTTGTGGGCCATGCCGACACCTTGAAACGCCGTGTGGCAATCGGCCGAACCGCCGCGGGGCCACGGGGCGATCGCCCCGGCCCCGCAGCCAGCCCCGATGAGCCCGGCAAGTTCTGCCAATTCGCCCGGTTTCGCGCCCGGCCCGATCGGCGCCATGCCGTCATTCAACTCGCGGCAGGGCGCGGCCGCACCTGCCGCCGAAAGACGACGAGCCGCCGGGCGCAATGATCGCCCGGCAGAAACAGCTCGTCACCGGCCAACAAAATGGCCCACCGCCCGCCGGGCAGCGCCAGTGCTGCCGAGTTGAACCCGAAAACCCAGCTTTCGGCTTCGGCCCGCGAGCGGGCACAGCCAACGACCTCAACAAGCACCGCGGTCGACGGAGCGTCGGCCCAATCGACCGGTTGGAACTGTTCGTTCCGATTCACGATTCCAATCTGATACTGCCGCTCTGTTCTCCCTGACGCAAATTCAACGATCATGAAACTGCATCCTGACTCATGCAGTACACGCACCTCCAGCGGCGTGTGGGCGGCCGCCACCCGGCGGAAATGGATAGGTCTCACTCGACCAACAGTATAGTGAACAAAAGAACAGTATTCAACCCCTGGCGCCCGAAAATCGTCGAGTTCTGCACAAGGCGCCGCCGCCCCCTGAAACCTGAACCACGGAGGGCACGGGTCTCTCGACTTCAATCCGATTCAAACGATAACGGTAAAACAGCCCGCCAACTCCGCCGATTTTCCTTCCTTGCCTTCTACCGTGTCATTCCTTGTCTTCCGTCGCCCGTTTTTCCTCCGTGGCTCCCATCGAGCCGCGCCCCCCGCATCGGTGGTCAATCTTCGCGATTGGTGTAGAACTTTTGAATCGAGTATTCGGCCCCGCCCAAAACGTCGGGGTCGAAACAGGTGCGAATGAAGGCGACGGCCGCCTCATGCGTGCCGAACCGGTGCACCAGGCGATCATCGCCCCGATGCTGATCGAGCACGGCGTACCCCACGCGAATCAGCAAATCGTGGTCGAAATTCCAGAGATGCTCTTCGAGAAACACCGGTGCGCCGTGCGTGACGCCGGGAACATCGCGATTGTAGACGAACCCCTTGACGACGACGCCGCCTTCGACGGCGTCAATGGCGAACTCTTCATAGTCGGGGTGTCGCCGTTCGACGGCCCGTTTCAATCGTTCAAGGGCCGCTGCCTGTTTGTCCATTGTCGCCGCCTTTCCCATGCGAAGCCACGCCATCGATATTGAGGGGAGACCACCCCTCGGCATCATTCTACGCGACGCAGCCACAAGTCAAGGAAAATGAGTAAACAGTGTTCGGTTTTCAGTGGTCCGTGTTCAGCAAGGAGCCGGCCAACTGGCTACCAAAAACTGAAACCTGAAATCTAAATTCTGGCCGCTCGGCTGAGTTTCGCCCTGAGCCGGGCGGTTGTATACTCATTTCATGGAAATTGTTGGTCCACCCGCGTAATGAACGCCTCGATTACGACCGGTTGCCTGCAGCGCTTATGTTGCGCAATTGATGTCAGAAAATGTTGTCGCCGCAGCCGTGCAGTTGGTCGGCCACCGGTTCATTTGCCCGCCTGGTTGCATTCTTGCTCGACTATCTCCCAAGGACTCGCCTCCATGCATCGCTCGCTGTTCGTGACGTTTGCCCTGTTGCTGCTGACCGCCGCCCCCGGTTCGTACGCATTCGGCCTGGAGTTGAAGCCGGGCGATCACATTTGCATCATTGGCAACACGCTGGCCGAACGGATGCAGCACCACGGCGGCCTCGAAACGCTGATTTATAGCCGCTACCCGCAGCACAACCTCGTGTTTCGCAACCTGGGTTACAGCGCCGATGAAATCGAACTGTCGGGCCGGTTGCGGTCGAAGAGTTTCGGCACGCCTGATGAATGGTTGTCGGGGTCGGCACCGCAGCCGCAACGGGTGGCGGCGGCCCGCGAAAACCGGTTTGAACTCACCAATACCCGGGCCGATGTGATTTTCGCGTTTTTCGGGTACAACGAATCGTTCGCGGGCGAAGCCGGCCTGCCCAAATTCAAGCAAAGCCTGGCCGCCTTCATCCAGCACACGCTGGCACAAAAATACAACGGCAAGACGCCGCCGCGGCTGGTGCTGTTCTCGCCCATCGCCCACGAAAACCTGAAAAACCGTAACCTGCCCGACGGTGTCGAAAACAACGCCCGCCTGAAACTGTACACCGCGGCCATGGCCGAAACGTCCCAGGCGGCCGGCGTCGAATTCGTCGACCTGTTTACCCCCAGCCTCGAGATTTATCGCACATCGACCGCGCCCTGCACGATCAATGGCATCCATTTGAACGCACATGGCGACGCCCTGGTCGCCGCGGCCGCCGAGCGGGCCCTATTTGCCCGCGAACCTGCCGTACACCGCGACCCGGCGGCACTCGAAAAACTGCGGCAGGCGGTGCTCGACAAGAATTTCTACTGGTTCAACCGGTACCGCGCGACCGATGGGTTTTCGACCTACGGCGACCGGGCATTTCTGAAATTCACCGACGGCCAGACGAACTACGAGCCGGTGCAGCGCGAACTCGAAGTGCTTGACGTGCTGACGTCGAATCGTGACCGGCGGGTCTGGGCGGTTGCGGCGGGCCGCACCGAAAAAATTGCCGACGACAACCTGCCGCCGTTCATTCCGGTCAAGACGAACAAGCCCGGCCCGCTGCCGGGCGGCAGGCACCTGTTTCTGTCAGGCGAAGAGGCGATTCAGAAGATGACGGTGCACGAGGGCATGGAAGTGACCCTGTTCGCGTCGGAGGAGCAATTTCCCGAACTGGCCAAACCGGTGCAGATGGCGTTTGACACGAAGGGTCGGCTGTGGGTTGCCGCCTGGCCGACTTACCCGCACTGGAAGCCGACCGAAGAAATGAACGACAAGCTGCTGATCCTCGAAGACACCAACGGCGACGGCAAGGCCGACAAGTGCACCACGTTTGCCGGCGACCTGCACAACCCGACCGGGTTTGAGTTCTGGGGCGGGGGCGTGCTCGTGGCCCGCGGCCCCGACCTGCTGTTTCTCAAGGACACGAACGGCGACGACAAATACGACGTGCGCGAGTCGATCGTGCACGGCCTCGACACGGCCGACACGCACCATACCGCCAACAGCTTCACGTTCGACCCGGGTGGAGCGGTGTATTTCCAGGAAGGCACGTTTCATCATACGCAGGTCGAAAGCCCGTGGGGCCCGCCGCGGCGGGTGGCGAACGGGGCCGTGTTTCGCTACGAACCGCGGGCCCAGAAATTCGACGTGTATGTGTCGTATGGCTTTGCCAACCCGCACGGCCACGCCTTCGACCATTGGGGGCAGGACATCGTGGTCGATGGCACCGGGGCGGTGCCGTACCATGCGGCGCTGTTTTCGAGCCGCCTCGACTACCCGCAAAAGCATGGTTCGACCCCCTCGGTGTACAAGCAGCGCACCCGGCCCTGCCCCGGCATCGAATACCTGTCGAGCAGCCATTTTCCGCCCGAATTGCAGGGCAACCTGCTGGTGGGCAACGTTATCGGGTTCCAGGGAATTCTGCAGTACAAGATGCACGACCAGGATTCGAGCTTCGGCGCCACCGAACTCGAGCCGATCCTGTCATCGACCGACCCGAACTTTCGCCCGGCCGATCTCGAAATCGGCCCCGACGGGGCCCTGTATTTCACCGACTGGCAAAACCCAATCATCGGCCACATGCAGCACAATTTGCGCGACCCCAACCGCGACCGCGTGCATGGCCGCGTCTACCGTGTGACCGCGAAGGGCCGCCCGCTGAAGAAATCGACGCCCCTGGTGGGCCAGCCGGTCGAAAAACTGCTCGACCTGCTCAAAGACCCCGACGACCGCGCGCGGTACCGCGTCAGGCTGGAACTCAGTGCCCGCGACACCGACGAAGTCATCGCCGCACTGGGCAAGTGGGTCGCCCGCCTCGACCAGCACGAACCCGACTACGAGCATCATCTGCTCGAAGCCCTCTGGGTGCACCAGCACCACAACGTGGTCGACCCGGCATTGCTCGAACGCGTGCTCGCCTCGCCCGAGTTTCGCGCCCGGGCCGCCGCCGTGCGCGTGCTGTGCTATTGGCGCGACCGCATTTCCAACACGCTCGATCTGCTCAAACGCGCCGCAGCCGACGACGCGCCCCGGGTGCGGCTGGAGGCGATTCGCTCGGCCAGCTTTTTGACCGTTCCCGAAGCGATTGAAATTCCCCTGATCGCCGGCGAAAAACCGCGCGATACCTACATCGACCACCTCACGAAAGAAACGCTCCGCACGTTGCAGCCCTACTTTGACGCGGCCCAGGCTGAAGGCCGCCCCGTGGCCTTTACGACCGAGGCGGGCGCACGTTTCTTTTTGAAGAACATGAACAATGAGCAACTGCTCAAGCAGCCGCGGAACAAGACGGTGCTTATCGAAATGCTGTACCGCCCTGGCCTGCGCGACGAAAGCCGCCGCGAGGCGGTCGCTGGCCTGGCCCGCAGCGATTCGAAGTCGGAACTCGCCGTCGTCATGGACGCGGTGCGCGCGCTCGACGGCCGGCAGGCCAGCGCCGACACAAGCGTCGTGTTCGACCTCGTCCGCCTGCTGACCAGCCGCACCGCCGGCGAACTCGCCCCGGTTCGCGCCGAACTCGAAAAGCTGGCCACCTCGGCCAAGCAGCCGATCTTCCGGCAAATCGGCTGGGTTTCGCTGATCAACGTCGACGGTGGTACCGATAAGGCCTGGGCGCTCGCCTCGACCAATGCCGGGCAATTGCAGGATTTCGTCGACGCCATGCCGCTGATCGCCGACGCGAGCCTGCGGGCCGCCCTGTACGACAAGGTCGAACCGCTGCTGCACGGCCTGCCACCGGCGCTGGCCGCAAAAGCCACCAAGGGAGCCAACGGGCGGTACGTGCGGATTGAACTTTCGGGCCGAGCCACGCTCACGGTGGCCGAGGTGGAAGTTTTCAGCGGGGGTGAAAACATTGCCCGCCGCGGCCGCGCCAGCCAGAAAAACACCGCGCACGGCGGCGATGCCGCCAAGGGCATCGACGGCAACACGTCGGGCGTGTATGCCGACGGCGGCCAGACCCACACCGAAGAAAATACCGGCAACCCCTATTGGGAGGTCGACCTCGGCGCCGAGTTTCCGATCGACCAGGTGCTGGTTTACAACCGCACCGACGGCGACCTGGGCCAGCGGCTGCAAAACTTCACGATTCGCGTGCTGAACGAACAGCGGGGCGAGGTGTTCAAGCAGGAACGCAACCCGGCCCCGGCGGTCAAAGCCGAATTCCGCCTGGAAGGCGGCAGTGTCGATTCGGCCATTCGCCGATCGGCGATGAATTCGCTCGTTTCCATCCGCGGCCAGGAATTGAAAACGTTCGAGGCGCTGGCGCGGTTCGTGTACGACAATGTCGACCGCGTCGCCGCCTTGCGGGCCATGCAGCGCATCCCGCATTCGGCCTGGCCCAAGGAGCAGGCCGCGCCGCTGCTGGCCGTGCTGACCGCATATCTCCGCGGCATTCCTCCCGCGGCCCGCACCTCGCCCGCGGCACTCGACGCCCTCGAATTCGCCGGCGCGCTCGCCGGGCTGCTGCCGGCCGATCAGGCCAAGAAAGCCCGCGCCGAACTGGGTGAACTCGGCGTACGGGTGATCAAGGTTGGCACGGTGTTCGAAAAAATGTCGTTCGACAAGGACATGCTCATTGTGCAGGCGGGCAAGCCGGTCGAGTTCGTCCTCGAAAACAGCGACCTCATGCCGCACAACTTTGTCATCGTGCAGCCCGGCGCGCTCGAAGAAATCGGCCTCCTGTCTGAAGCCCAGGCCCAGCAGCCTGAGTTTGCCCTGCGGCACTTCGTGCCCAACTCGAACAAGGTGCTGCTCAAGAGCACGCTCCTGCAGCCCCGCGATTCGCAAAAGCTGAGCTTTACCGCGCCCGTCAAAACCGGCGTGTACCCTTACGTGTGCACCTACCCGGGCCACTGGCGGCGAATGTATGGCGCCCTGTACGTCGTGCAAGACCTCGACGCCTGCCTCGAAAACCCCGACGCCTACCTCGCTGCCGCGAAAATCGAAGCGGTCGACCCGCAGCTCAAGGACCGCCGGCCCCGTACCGAATGGACCTTTGCCGACCTGGCCCCGGCGGTTGCCGAAATGTCGCACGCCCACGGCCGCAGCCAGGGCGGTGGCAAGCAGATGTTTGCCGTGGCCAGTTGCATCGCCTGCCACAAGCTCGACGGTGTGGGCAACGAATTCGGCCCCAACCTGCTGCAGCTTGACCCCAAACTGCAACCGCTCGACATCCTCAAGGAAGTGCTCGAACCTTCGTTGAAAATCAACGAGAAATTTAAAACTTTCGTATTTGAACTCAAATCGGGCAAGGTCCTGACCGGGCTCGTGCTCGAAGAGACGAAAGACACGGTCAAGATCGTCGAAAACCCGCTGGCCAAAACCCCGCCCGTCACGCTCAATCAATCCGACATCGCCGAACGCACGCTGTCGAAAACGTCGATCATGCCCAAGGGCCTGCTCGACAAGCTGACCCGCGATGAAATCCTCGACCTGATCGCGTACCTCGCGGCACGCGGCGACAAGAATTCGCCGCTGTTCCACGGCGGCCACGACCACCATTAGCGCTCCGCATTCGTGCCATTCGCCGGCCGCGTCACGCGGCCGGCCTGCCCCGTTTGTCGTCCAGCCGCGACAGGCCGCGCTGATGACGCGGGCCCGCGGCGGGGCCGATCTTACCAAAAGTTAATGATTCGCCACGAATGGGGCAGCATTCTTCGGGGTTTATATCTTAATGGGCGAAACGAATCGCATGGCGCGTTTCGAGTGCCGCCCAGAGTGATCTCGAGGAGGCTCGATCATGAGTCAGATCTTGTGGACCTGCGGGCTGATGCTGGCAATGGCGGTTCCCCAGGCGGCCAGCGCCGCCAATCTGCCGACGCGCAGCACTGCGCCCGGCAGCGCGGTGTTTCAGCCGGTGGGCTACCGCGGTCGTGGTCATCACCACCATCGCCACTACTCCAGCTACCGGTCGATGCAATCGTCGGGGTACGGGCGCAGTGGCAGGATGATGATGCGGCGTCACCACCATCGGCACCACAGCCGGAGCTACGGCGCAACCAGCATGGGCCGCGCGTACCACACCCGCTTCCAACGGTAGATCGGCCTGCGCCAATCACGCCCCAAGCTGCCCAATATTCTCGGGCGTTCATACGCCACCAAGCTAAACATATCTCACCCCGTCATCGCCCGGCAATTAAGTCTCGGGCGATGAGGCCCTGCGCCCGAAACACCAATCGTCTGCCACGCAAACCGGTCGCTCATGGCTCGGTGATACGCATCCGAACCGTGAATGTGAGCGACCGGTTTCCCCTATCCTTTCTGATCGCTGCATATCCATCCCGACGCCGTCCCGTGCCGCACGGGCGCAAGCATCGTCAGGCGTCTTTGCAACCCATTGCCAATGCGCCTGTTAAGTCCTGACGCTGCTCCTGACGACGAGCATCGCCCCAGGGGCGACCGGTCGGTAACCACCTATTCCGACAGCGGTGCCGGCACCACCGTTTTTCAAGGCTTCCGTGTGGCGTGCTGTTGCGATTAAAAACCCACTGTTCCACCCGACGCCGCCCCGTGCCGCACGGGCGCAGCCATCGTCAGGCGTCTTTGCAACCCATTGCCAATGCGCCTGTTAAGTCCTGACGCTACTCCTGACGATTGCCTGCCAGTGCACCCCACCCCAGCGGCGAACCCTGCGAAAACACCGCTGCTGGCAACGACCAGCCAGAGCAAGTCGCAACGGCGGGCGTCGTCAAGTCACGTCTCTGCTCAAATTGCCAAAGAGCTTCCGTGCAGGACCGGTTTCGCCCCCGTTTCGATCGCACCGCCCCTGGGCATTATTGGTGACCGCAACACAACAATCAATCCGGAGAATATACGGCCCGAATATGTGCTGCCGTTTATGTGCCACCGATTGCTGTCTGCACCGGCGCGAATCCAAGACATCCTACTCTTCCTCGACCGCAGGTTCACCGCCACCCCGCCGACTTTTCGCCGCTGCTCCTCTGCGACGCGGTGCGCAGCAGGGAAAACCGACGGTGGCAAAATCAATGGGTGTCTTATTCTGTTCTCTCGGTGTCGGCGGCTGCCGCACCGGGTTGAACTCATCACCGGGCCGGCGGCAGAGCACAAATCGCACTTGACGCTCAATACCCAGACATGTTATGTATCAATACCTAGCTGGTCTATCTATTGAGGAGGCGGTCATGGATTCGCGGTTATTGTGGGGGGCGCTCGACATGCTGATCCTCGAAGTCATCGGGGGCGGGCCGACTTGGGGATATGCTGTTGCCCAGGTCGTACTGAGCCGCTCGGCCGGGTATTTCGACCTCAAAGAAGGCAGCCTGTACCCCGCCCTGCACCGCCTCGAACGAAAGAAACTGTTGTCGTCCTGCTGGCAGGAAGCCGACGGGCGGAGGAGGAAGTACTACCAGATCACCGCCCGCGGCCAGCAGGCGCTCG
>JAJXXL010000146.1 GCA_021781115.1 Planctomycetota bacterium | reverse complement strand
TTCCGATCTCGTGCCGAAGCGCCAGGTCTTCAAACGCTTCGCCCAGCGCGGTCACCTGGCCCGATGTTGTGAGCTGCTCGGCCCAGCGCTCCGGGTCGGGGGGTTGCCCGGAAACTGCGCTCGAATCGAGTTCTCGCACGCCGTCAGGGCGGTCGAACAGGTACGCCTTCAAGCGAAATCGCTGCGAAAGTTCGCGAAACAGATTGTGGTCGGTTTTGCGTAACAGGGCGTCGACGTAGCGCTGTCGCGACAGTTTCTCGGCAGGGGAATGTTGCGGGGCCGTGCCTGTATCGGCGGGCAACCCCACGCTTTGCGAAAGCCGCGCGCGATCAGCAGGCGGGTATTCATCTTCAATGCCCATGCTGTCAGTGCCGTCGAACAACACCCACAACCACGGGCTGGGCGTGTTCGTATATTTGATGACGGCGATCGGGTCGCCCAGAATGACAATCAGCAGGCACAGCAGCAGCGCCCGGCTGGCTGCCAGCAGCACCTTTACGCCCCGCGCCCCGCGAGTCTGGTACCTGAAATAAAACAGGCCGGCGACCACGCCACAGGCAATACAACCAAATACGACCCACGCCGGGGCGTGATGCGCCCAGGGCGCGCCAAACGAGACGTGCCAGTCGTCAATCGACCCGACATTGTCGAGGTTCAGCAACCGGCCGAACCAAGTGGTGAGATTCATGCTGGGCGCTCCTTGACCACCTGCGGCCAGCCCAGCAGGGCCAGCTCAGCGAGCAGGCACAGCAGCACGCACAACATAAGCCATTTCCACAGGTCTTGACCGCTAACCAGCGCGCCTTCAAGACTGATCGAATCGCCCTGACCGATCCAACGGTAGCGGGCATCGCCCATGCGCTCGCGGAGCGCATCAGCAGAGATTGTCATGAGCTCCGACTCCCGTTCAGGTCCATTCACGGCCAGTGGGGTTTCCCACAGCTTTTCTGCAGCGGGCGCGGCCGAATCACCCCGCGCGGCGCTCAAGCGGTAGACCCCGCGGTGCACTGCATCACGAATCGTCACGCCGTACCGCTCGCCGCCCAACGCTTCGACTGTAAGTGACTCCTGCGTGCCCGATGGCTGGGTCAGCAGGAATGCCGCTCGGCGTTCGGCCGGGTCGATCGGCAGCACGATTCGCCCCAACGTCGAGTGGTTGCGCGGGGGCAACGTGCGCGACAGCATGGCCCGCAGGATGCGGTCGAAAATCAACATTGCGTCGGTGTGGGCCAGCGTATTCCACGATGCCTGAACACCGCTCGCGGCGAAAACAATGTGCCCCTTGCCTAACTGGCGTTCGATCAGCCAGGCCGCCTTATTGGTAAACGCCGCCAGAATTCGTGGCCGCCAGCTCAGAGCCAAATCAGCCGCCGAAACTTCGGCATCGGCCGCGGGGGGCTTCCACAGCAGCCAGTCGGGGTGCAACTCACTGCGACGCTGCGTGGCGGCAGCTTGCGAGCGGCGGTCGTCATCTGACAGACCGCCCCGAGCAGCCTGTTCAAGCCAGCGCCCGAGTTGCGCATCGAGTTCGGCCAGGGCCGACCGTTCGGCCTCGATCCGTTTCACGTCGGCCGCCAGCAGCGCCTGCTCGATTTCGGGGCGGGCGTCGGCGTCGGCGGCCTTGAAAAACAGCGGCTCTCGGTAAAGGTCGTCAAGTTCCTGCCGTGCCGCCTCGTCGACGTAGAAGTAATCATGCACCAGCGATTCGGGGGCGATCCAGAATGGTTGCAGTTCGCCCGCGGTCTCCTGGGGCAGCCGGCCCAGCAATTGCGATTTGAGAGGCAGCGGCAAAATACCCGCACCGTCGAGCCATGCAGAGTTCGTCCACGCCGCCGGGTCGAACGCGCCGCCTGCGGCGATCAGCAACTGGCCCCCCTGTGCGACGAATTCGCGAAGCACGGTCGTCGCGGGGCCGGGGTCTTCAATGCCCGCAATTACGACCAATCGCACGTCGCGCAGTACCGACTCATCGACCCCAGAAATCGCGAGCCGTCGGATCTGCACCAATTGCCGGTTGACGTCGGCACGCGACGCGACGGGCGCCAACAGCCGTCGCAATGGATACGTTTCGCCGTATTCGTTCTTGGCGGGATCTTCTCGCTGACCGTATTGATCGACAAACGCCACCGGCAATGCGGCCACGACCGGGGCGGACAACACGCGGAAATCGTCGGCGGGGAGCTGGTCGGGCGGTAGCCGTACGGCGGCGGCGGCAAAGCTCGTCTGCCCCGGCTCAAGTGGCAGGTCGAACCGGTGCGAAAACCGCACCTCCCGGGCCTGACCTGGCTCGAGGTCGACCGTTTGCGTTGCAACTTCGACATTGTCGACCACGAGCGACACCGGCACATTTTGCCGCGGCGCATCGCCGGAATAGCGAATCGTCGCGAGCAGCGAAGCCGGGGTTTCGACGTCGGCAATACCATCTTGCAAGTGAAAATCGGCAACCCAAGCGTTTTGCGGGCGATCGGCTGCAACCTGTACGAACTGAATTTCGGGCAGCGGCTTGAACTGGGCTGCCAGCGAACCGGCGGGCCAGTTTGCCAATTGCTGGTCGCCGATTAGAATAATTCGTTTCGAAGGCAGTTCGGGAACACGGTTGCAGGCTTCGAGCGCCAGGTCGGCGGCCTGGGCGACGGATGCCGAGCGATCAACGAGTTCGATCCGCCGCAAGGCGTCGCGGGCGTCTTCGACCGTGCGGTACGCATCATGGCTGAATGCCGCGCTCGAGCCGCAAATCGGCAGAACGGTCGTGCGGCTGCCAGGTGGCAACCGTTCGATGAATTCGAGTGCTTTCGCACGGGCTTCATCAAGCAATGTACCATCGAGCCGTTCGTAACCCATGCTGAGGCTGTTGTCAATCAGCAGAACAACATGCACCGGTTCATTCGCCGACGTCGCTGTCGCCGTGCTCGAAAAATATGGCCGGGCCATGGCCAGCCCAAACAGCAGCACGCACAACGTGCGCAAGGCAAGAAGCAACAAATCGCGGAGTTGCAGGATCCGGCGATTGCGCTGCACAGCAGCCAGCAGAAAATCCATCGCCGCCCATTCGATAACACGATACCGCCGCCGGTTCATCAAATGAATCAGAACCGGCCCGGCCGCGGCGACGAGCCCTGCTACTGCAAACAGCGAATATCCAGGAAGAAAACTAGGCATAGAAAATCGGTCGAGACAAATCGCAGCCGTCGCGTCGCGGGCTGGTTGGCATCGGGCGTGTGGCAAACCGGCTCGTGGGCGTCGATTTGCCGCAGTGGATGTCAGGCCGGTCGTTCAGGGACGCTGCGGGCGCAGGCTGTCGATTTTACCTTCCTGCAAAATGGGCAAATACCGGTTGGGAATCGCCAGGATAAAACAGCCGACCGCCGTGCCGTACAACTGGCCCGGCTTTCCGCCGACGTGGCCGCCCGCCTCCCAGAAACCGTGCTGGGCGGGTTGATCGGGGTGGTGGCTTTGCTGGGCCACGAGCGCGTCCCGCAGGCGAGGGTAGCACTCCTGCCACGATTCGCCGCCTACCTGATATACGGCCTGCCCCACGTAATAGAGCGTATACGCATCCAAGGGAACTTTGGCCGAGTTTTTCGCGATTTTCAGATGCTGCACTTCAGCCCGGATCACATCCATGTTTCGCGGGATTCTCCAGTCGTCATACTGGCCGAATTCCTGCAAACAGACGACGCCGCAGGCCGCCATCGCCAGCGATGCCCGGTTACCATCGTAGGTGAATTGTCCCGGTTCATTGCGGACCGTGGCGTCGTTGAAATCGCGGCGGCCGCTCCTGGGGCGATAATGCTCGCGAACGCTTTTGATCGCCAGGTCAATCACCTCGGGAGAAACCTCCAGGCCGCTGTCAACAGCGCTGCGCAGCGCCTTGGCCTGCATGACCACCAGGCTCAGGTCGTGACCGTGTTCGGCGCGCCGCGAAACGTAGTCCCACCCGCCATCGCTGCATTGCGTGTACGCAATCAGTTTCAACGCGCGATCCAGCACTGAGCTGATGCGGGGGTCGTCAGTCATGCCGTGCGCCTGGCCGAGCACGAACGCCGACAGCCCGTGGTTGTACATGTCTCGCTGGGTATCGGCGATATTGAGCAGGCCCGATGGACGCGCGTTTTTCAAAACGTAATCGAGAGCCCGCCTGACCGTTTCGCCGTATTGACCATGCCCCGGCGTGTGCCCGGCCGCCAGAAACGCGAGCGCCCCCATACTGACCAAGCCCAGGTCGTTCGATTCCCAATTTCCTGCCGGCCCCTGGTTGCGGGCAAGCCATGCCAGCCCGCGGTCGAGCGCCGCTTCAGATTCGGGGGTGATTTCCCATTCGCCCTCGGCGTGCGCCGACTGGCAACACAACGCGAACGTCAGGAACATTCCCAGATAAACGATCTGTTTCATAGCGTGCTGGCCTGTGGCCACAAATCGGGCAAACAACAAACTCGGCGCGTCAGTGGGAAGCCGCCATTTAGCCGAAACCCCTGCCGGGCGCTGTCAGGCGTCACGCCCGACAGCATCACGTCATCGGTTGGCCAGAGGCCGGTTTTGCCTAAAATTGACCGGCCTGTCGTTGAGGTTACACAAAAGGAACCAGAAGCCGCCAGACGCAGAGCACCGAAACCCGTGATTTCATAAAACGCCGGCGAGCCCGTTCGGGGCGGTTGCCATTGGAGTTTCGGTAATCGCCCCGGTGCGCAGTGTGCTTTGGCTCACGACACGGTCGGACGGACATCGGGCGCAGCGGTTCCGCCAACTAGCAGCTCAAGGGCCCGGCGGCTCAGTGACCGTTGCATCCTGTCGCGCTTCCAGTCGCAGCAGCCCGTGCAATACGAACAAAACGAGCAGCGTGCTGCCAATCGCCACAATGAAGCGATCCATCGCAACGGCGACCCCCACGGCGGCCGTGGCCCAGATCGATGCGGCCGTGGTCAACCCATGCACGCGCCCACGGCGTTCGCCGGAAAAAATCGTGCCTGCTCCCAGAAAGCCAACGCCAGTTGCAATCGCCTGAACAGCGGTCATCGGCTGAATTTCGACTTTGAGTTCTCCCTGCGGGCCGTTAGGAAGCACTTTCGTCATGTGTTGCAGCGTCAGATCGGTGAACGAGACAAACAGCGTCGAACCCACGGCGACCAGAATATGTGTTCGCAAGCCAGCTCGCTTGCCCGTGGCGAACCGCTCATAGCCGATCAGGCCGCTCAGTATGCCGGAAACCAGCAGGCGGAACAGAACCCAGAATTCGATGCCCACGAGCGCGCTCACTTCGATTTCGGATGAAAGACATGCCCGCACGTACAGACTGTCTTGCGCAAATGAACCTGCATACCACACTTGGGGCAGAGCTTGTGCCACGCCTTGAGCGTGGGAGAGGGCGGGGCTGTCTTGGCCGCTTTCTGCCGTGCCGCTTTCGATTGCTTGACGCGCTTGGCGTCGGCCGCCGCTTCGGAACATTGCGGGTGCACACCGCCTTGCGAATACGAGGGCATTCCGCAGACCGGGCACAGCTTGCGGGCGGGAAAGGCATACGTCAGTTTGGGCTTGGCCTTGCTCATGATCATGACACTCCGCACGCTGCCGCCAGATGAGGATGCGATGAACCGGCAGAAAACAGCGCCGTTTCGCGCCAGCGCATTAAAAACCCCCGGCCAGGCGGCCGGGGGCGTGTTGACAAGCAACATCGTTTCGACAATTCGATCAGAACGATTCAAAACCTGCCCGGCGAAATTGCCCGACAAGCATTGAAAGCCTAGACCGGCTTGACGGATTCGGCCCGCGGACCCTTCGGCCCGCGACCTTCGGTGTACTCGACGACCTGACCTTCATGCAATGATTCGAAAGTCGTCCCGACCAGCGCTGACATGTGAAAGAACAGCTCGCCCCGGTCGCCCGCGATGAACCCGAATCCTTTGTCCGTCAACTTCTTAATCGTCCCCTGCGGCATGTCTGCCACTCCTCAAAACAGAAAGTGAAACCAAAAACACACTGACGGGGCGCAGAGTCGAATTCCGTAACTCTTACAATAGGTCGCCGCTACGCAAACTGCTCGTGAAGAGAGGGAGCACACCCAAGGGCGCTTAACGCTCGCATCGAATTCCTCACCCCATACATCTCGCAGCATAACGATTCTTAATGATTACCGCAACCCGTTTCAGCCGGTACCGTTCCGATTTTCTGAAAATGACTGCTTGACACACTCGGCTGCCGCCCCCCTTGTACAGTTTTCGCCCTGCGACTGAGCCGAAACGATTGGGACTACAAGTCGTTAAAGCATTTTATAATAATCAGTTACGAAATTCCAGATCGTATCCATTATCCCCCGAAGGCCCCATACCGCCGCACCCCGCGGGCAAACAGCACCCGGTTCGCGGCCAGCAGGACGAGCACCCAAATCGCTTCGACCACGAGGTGTTGTGCCAATTGCCCATGCGTGAACCGGTTCAGCATGACTGCCGCCGGAAAATACGCCAGGTATTGAAACGGCAGGAACAGTATGCCCCGATCAAGCGGTGCGGGGAGCTGCGAGGCGAGCCAGTCGAGCGGAATCATGTGCCCTGATAAAAAATAGTTCAACATCATGAAAATGAAGATCAGCGAACTGACCTCCAGGAACCAGAAGGCGAACAACCCGATCATGGTTTCAATCAAAAAGCCGAGTAGAAATGCAAACCCCAGCGATACGACAAACCCGGTGATCGTTAACGCATCGGGCCAGCCGTCAAAGAATCGCCGACACAAAAAAAATACCAGGACATAGGGGCCGATGGCGACGAGGTAGTACACAAGTTTGTGCGCCAGGCGGGCGCTGAACAGATACCCCAGCATGTCGACCGGTTGCGTGAGGTATTTCTTGATCGTGCCGTCCTTGACATCGCGGGCGATGCTGCCTGCCAGGCCAGGCATACTCGAAAACGCCCGGCCTACGTTCACGAGCAGAAAATAGGCAATCATGTTCGCGTAGGTGTAGTCATGCAGCGTGCTCCGCGCCGCGGCCGTGCCCACGCCAAACACCGCACCCCACAAAAAAATCTGCGTTACGATCGGCAAAAACCGCACCAGCGTGCCAAACGCGAAATCGCCCCGATATAGCAGCCGCTCGTGAATGTTGATACTGAGAATTACCCCGTGCACGCGTAACCAGTGTCGCACGGATTGCAGACTTTTAAGCACAGACAGCACGGCAAGTTCCTGGCGGCGTTCAACCGGTTTCCGGACGTTTGATGCTGGTGAACATTTCGGCAATTGCCTCTTCGAGCGGGCGGTCGTGCACGCTGACATCATCGACGGCGTACTGTGCAAGGACGGCGGTGAGCACGTCGGGCACCCGGGCCCGTGGCACCTTGAGTTTGGCCCGCGGCGGGGCCACGTCGAACAGGTCGCCGAAGCGCTTCAGGTCGAGCGGGATTTGCGCGTCGGCGAATTGCAGTTCGATGACCTTTGACGTGCTGAACCGGTCGACGATCTGGGCCAGGGGGCCGTCATGCTTGATTTCGCCCTCGTTGATGATGATGGCCCGCTTGCACAGCGCTTGGACGTCTTTCATATAGTGACTTGTCAGCAGCACCGTGATGTTTTGCTGCGCCTGGTACTGCTTGAGAAAATCCTGCACTCGGCGCTGCGAAACGACGTCGAGGCCAATCGTCGGTTCGTCGAGCAGCAGGACGTCGGGACGATGCAGAAGCGCTGCGATCAGTTCCATACGCATTCGCTCGCCCAGCGACAGCTCACGCACCGGCTGCGATACGAGTTTTTTGACTTCGAGCAGGCTGGTCAGTTCATCCAGCCGGCTGCGAAAATCGCCCGGAGCGATCCGGTAGATTTCCTGATGCAGTCGAAACGATTCCTGCGCCGGCAGATCCCACCACAACTGGTTTTTCTGCCCCATGACCAGGGCAAATCGCCGCCGGTATGCGATTTCACGTTTCCAGGGGACATGCCCCAGCACGGCAGCCCGGCCTGATGTCGGGTAAATCAGCCCCGAGAGCAGCTTGAGCGTCGTGGTTTTCCCCGCGCCGTTCGGGCCAAGAAACGCTACCATTTCGCCCTGCTCGATTGAAAACGTCACCCCGGCGACGGCATGCACCGCTTCGTACGTGCGGCGAAACAGCCCCGCGACGGAGGCCCACAGACCGGCCCGTTTGCGAAACACGCGATATGTTTTCTTCAGGTCTGCAACTTCAATGGCAATCATGCAAGACAGCCGGCTCGAAGGAACTCCACCGCAACGCCGCCGCAACGCCGCCGCCCACCCCGCGACGATTCGGGTTTGAGCCTGCGCGGTCAAACAGGTCGAACTGATTAAATCGCCGACAGCAGCCCGCTGGTAACACGGCTCGCACTCGACCAGCTCGCATTTGCAAACATCCAAGGCCGGGCGGGTCGCTCAGACGTGCTATCTTATGGGGTGGGCGGAGCGGGGTCGAGTGCTGCGAAAACAAAAAAGCCCCGGCCCGCGTTTGGGCCGGGGCGAATTGAAGTGTCGCCCGGTGAGCAACGCGATTTATTTCTTGGCAGTCCGCGCCTCGCGCAGCAGGTGCACGTAATCGTTGGCAATATTCAGCAATTCGTTGTTGTAGCTGTTGTCGGGAAAAATCGGCCCCTCGGCGAACTCATCGGGCGTGTCGATCTTTTCCTTGTTTTTCTGGTCTTCTTCATAACGTTCGCGGCGGAGCTCTTCTTCA
>JAJXXL010000400.1 GCA_021781115.1 Planctomycetota bacterium | reverse complement strand
CGTCGAACGGCGGCAATTCGTTGATTCGCGACAGACGTTTCGCCCCGAGGTATTGGAACTGGCCGAAGCGGTGGATCAATACAAGCTGCGCCACCGGCGGCGGTTCATCACCTACGAGGAATTGTATGAGGTGATTGCCGAACTGGGCTATCGGAAATAGGGGCGCCCGTTGCGGCACGCGCTGCGCGAAGCCGGCGCGGTGGTCAGCGGTGATCCAGCCCGGTGAGCAACTGTTCGATGGCATCAGCGCGCGCGGCGACTTCGAGTGTGCTGCGGCGGATTTCCTCGGCGTCGACCGTGGCCCGGGGGTAAGTGTCAAGCACGACGAACTGGGCCTGCCCGTCGACCTCGCGAATCGCCACGCTGCCGTGGGGCATTTCAGCGTTCAGCCGCAGGGCGGTTTCATAGTAGGTCGGGTCGATCGCGCAACAGGTACTATAAATCAGCAGCAGGCGCTCATCGGCGGCGTGCTGGCTGGGCTCGATGTGCACGACCTGTTTGCGCCCGTCGGCAAACCGGACCTTGGCGTGAAACTGTTCGCCAGCGTGCACCCATTGCACGTGCGGATCATCGCGAAACGCTTCTTCGATGAGTGCATACAGATCGCGCACCTGACCCAGCATGGCGTGCACCAGGGCTGCGGCTGCGTGCCCGTCAGCGGGGCGGTTCGCCGGGCTCTTTTCGAGCAGCAAGTTGACGCACTCGGCAATTTCGAGAGGAATGTCGGCCACGAATTCGCGCAGGTCAGGCGGCGGGCGGGTTGTAACGATTTGCACGAGTTCGGGCAACGAGGCGGCAGAGAACGGAAACCGCGCCGCCAACATGAGGTACAGCATCACGCCCAACCCGTACACGTCGCTGGCGGGGCTGGCCGGTTCGCCCTGGAACAGTTCAGGCGCCATGTAGTTCGGAGTGCCGCACAGCCCCTCGGGAACCGGCGACGAGCCGCCGCGCTGAATCCGTTTGCACAGGCCGAAGTCGGCGATTTTCGGCACGTTGTGCAGAGTGAGCAACACGTTGTCGGCTTTCAGGTCGCGATGAATGATCAGTTCGCGGTGGGCCGCGGCCAAACCATCGGCGACGCGGGCCGCCAGCGTTGCCGCCCGCAAGGGCGGCAACGGCCCCTGTTCGTCCAGCACTTGGCGGAGCGAGCGGCCGGCGACAAACTCCATTTCCAGAAAGTAATACTGCCGCGCCTGCCCGATGGCGTGAATCGTAATCACGTTGGGGTGTACGAGTGCGGCGGCCGCCCGGCCTTCGTTCAAAAACCGCTGAACGTAGTCGGCGTCGCGTGCGGCGAGGCGCGGCGAAAGAATCTTCAGAGCGCAGGGTCGATGCAAATCGCGGTGATGCGCCAGGAAAACGTGCCCCATGCCCCCGCGGCCCAGCAGCGAGTCGATGTGGTAAACGTCAATGTCGGCGCCGATCAGGGCATTCAATTCCTGATCGGCCGCGGCATTGGGCGGGGCGCCCGGCACGTTCGAAAGACTCTCGTCGAGCAGCAGCGTCAGTTCGTCGTCGAATGTTTTCGACCGCGTGCGAGTTTCTCCGCCGCATTGGGGGCAAACATCGCTTGGAATCAGCCCCACCGGGGCCCCGCACTGCGGGCAACCGGGCGATTGTTCAAACGCGGCGGAAACCGTCGTCGATTCGCTCATGAAATGTCGGTCTTGCGAAGGCGGCCTCGGACAGAAAACCGTGCACGGCAGCCGGCGTCGTTTGCGGAAATATCAAATTGACCGCCGCACCCGCTGCGGGTACAGTTGATCTTAACACGACTCAGGCGGCAATGCAGCCAAAGTTCGACGAGCGACATTTCCATGTACGCAGCCGTAGCAAGGCCGGTCCTTTGAGTGTGGGCGCCGATCGTGGGCTGGCGGGCGCTCAGGTCGAGCTGCCAGCTTCTGTCGTCGCGTCGTCATGGTTTGTTACATCGGCGGGCCCCACATTTTCACCGCGCCATTCCAAACATCATGACTGAACCCGAAAACCACCTTCCGGCTGGCACGCCTGCGGCCGCCGCCCCACTCCTGTCGCCCTTGCCCGACGTGCAACCATCTGACAATGCCGTGGCGGCCAGCGACGATCGCCCGCCCGGTCAAACTGCGGCCCCGGGGCCCGGCTTGTGCGAGTCGGTCGCCTGGGTATGCGGCGTCTGGGCGGTGCATGCGATCGCAATTCTGGGGGTGCTCGCGCTGCTGGTGGGGGTGCACTGGCACGCCAGCGGCCTGGTGCCTGAATTTTCTTCCTTTTTGCAGGATTTCAATAACAACACCCTCTTGCTGGCGGGCGTCGTGGGCCTGGCGACGACGCTGTACGGCTTGGGCGCAGTGGCCTATCGGGCCAGGCCGCACGGCTTACGACGACTGGGGTGGCGCGCACCGGCGCCCGGGCACATCCTGCTGACAGTATTGCTTGTCGTGCCACTGTCGCTGCTGTGCACGGAATGGCAAAAGGCATTGTTTCATGTGTTTACGGGGTCAAGAGACGACTTGTCGGGCGTATTTGAACGCATGGCGGGCGTCGGGCTGCCCTGGTTGCTGCTGGTTCTTGCCGGTTTGCCGGCACTCGGCGAAGAGCTGGTCTTTCGCGGGTTGATCGGTCGCGGACTGGTGGCGCGGTACGGCGTGCCGGGCGGGGTCGTGCTGACGTCGGTTCTGTTCGGCGTGGTGCACGTCAACCCGGCGCAGGGGTTAGCCGTCATACCGCTTGGAATTGCGATGCATTCGCTGTACCTCATCACGAAGAGTTTCTGGTCGCCCATGCTGCTGCATTTTCTCAATAACGGATTCGCGGCGGTCATGCTCAAAGTCGCTCAAGGGCATGACGAGGCGCAACTCGGCGGCGACGGGCCGCTGCCCCTCGAGCTCCTGTGCGTGTGCATGACGGTGACGACCGCGATTTTCGCGGTGTTGTGGGAAACGCGGATCCGGTACACGCTGAACGGCGCGACCGTGTGGGACCCGGGCTACCCGACGCTTGAACCGCCGCCCCCGCACCTGGGGGCCGTACCAACCCGCGGTTCGGCGCGGCCGCTGGTGCTGGTTGGTGGTACGTTTTGCCTGGTCGGGTTCATCGCCGTGTTCTGGAGGTGCGCCGTTGGGCCTTGAGTTGGCGAACAGACTGCGAGGGCGGGGTCGCTTGCCCCCGGCCGTGGGCTGGGAGTGCGCGGCATGACGACTGCAACTCGCTGGTGGTACCCCCGAGGCGATCAGATCGTATGCGAATTGTGCCCGCGGGAATGCGCGCTGCACGAGGGGCAGCGGGGGTTTTGTTTCGTCCGCCAGAACGTAGGCGGCACGATGCAACTCACCACATATGGTCGCAGTTCGGGTTTCTGTGTCGACCCCATTGAAAAGAAGCCACTGAATCATTTTCTGCCGGGCACCCCGGTCTTTTCGTTCGGTACCGAGGGCTGCAACCTGGGGTGCAAATTCTGTCAGAACTGGTCGATCAGCAAGGCCCGCGAAGTGGCCCAACTGGCCGACGCCGCCAGCCCCGACGCCATTGCCCGCGCCGCACTGGAGGCCGGGTGCCGCAGCGTCGCCTTCACCTATAACGACCCAGTCATCTGGGCCGAGTATGCCATTGATGCAGCGCACGCCTGCCACGCGGCGGGGCTGAAAACCGTGGCGGTGACGGCGGGGTACATTTCGCCCGCCGCCCGCCGCGAATTCTTTTCGGTGATGGACGCGGCCAACGTCGATCTGAAGGGCTTTTCCGAGGATTTTTACCAGCACCTCACGCTTTCGAAGCTGGAGCCGGTGCTCGACACGCTGCGCTGGCTGAAGCACGAATCAAACGTCTGGTTTGAAATTACGAACCTGATGATTCCAGGCGAGAATGATTCGGCGGATGAAACCGCGAAGATGTGCGACTGGATCGTGAAACATCTGGGCAGCGAAGTTCCTGTGCACTTCACGGCGTTTCACCCCGATTTTCGCCTCCGCGAACACCCGCCCACGCCGCCGGAAACACTCTGCCGCGCGCGGCGGCAGGCGCTCGCCGCCGGCGTGAAATTCGCATACGTGGGCAACGTTCACGATGTCGAGGGGCAAAGTACCTGGTGCCCGGCGTGCGGCCAACTGCTGATCGAGCGCGACTGGTATGAACTCGGCGCGTATCATCTTGAAGGCAATCGCTGTGGCCGCTGTGGAGCCACGATTTCCGGGGTGTTCGACGCACAGCCGGGGCGCTGGGGGCGAAAACGGCTGCCTGTGCGAATTACCCCGGCGACTGTAAAATTGATTGATCTCGACCGCGCGCCTGGCGCCCCGGCAACCACTCCGCAATCGGTACCCGCAATGACATTGTCTGTTCAGCGACACGACTCGCAGGATTCGTCCGTTGCGGCTTCGGGCGAGGCCGCATTGCAACCGCCCGGTTCGCCACCCGTCGGCGCCCCGGTCGCGCTGCCGCAAAGCCCCTTGGTCGAATTCAGCGACGACGAAGCGGCGCAAATCATTGCCTACGCCCGCAGCATGGTCGAATCGGTGTTGCGGGGCGAGGCGGCGCCGCAGTTGTCGCCGTCGCTGGCGGTCGCCCCGGCGTATGGCGCGTACGTCACGTTGCGTCGCTCGGGCCTGTTGCGCGCTTGCCGGGGTCGGTTTGGCGGAGTCGGGCCTTTGCTGGAAGTTCTGGGTTCGGCGGCGTGCGACACGGCCACGTCCGACCCGCGATTTCCCACGATTGTCCGGGCCGAATTGCCTTGGCTGAGCGTCGAGGTTTCGCTGATGTACGCGCCGACGATCGTCGCCGCCGAAGGCGAAGAGCGGCTCCAATCGGTGGTCGTGGGCCGGCACGGGCTTGTCATCAATCATCCGCGCGGGCGGGGGCTTTTACTGCCGCAGGTGGCGACCGAGGCGGGCTGGAACGCAATCACATTTCTGGAAAACGTGTGCCTCAAAGCCGGGCTGCCGCGAACCGCCTGGCGCGAACCGGAATCGCAATTGATGACGTTTCAGGCGCGAATCCTGCATTCGCCGGCCCCGCAGGCTGAATTCGATTCGGCCCGGCTCACGCCCGAACTGATGGACTGCCTGGCAGATCACGCCACCCGAATTCTGAAAAACGAACCGCTCGACGGCGGCGGCGCACCCGAGCCTCTGGTGGAGACATGCGACGACGAAGTGGGGGTCGCCGTTCAAACAGACTGGGGACGGTTTGCAGCGACCATCGCGGGGGGACAATCGCTGGCCGCACTGGCGGTTGCGGGGGCGCGGTCGCTGAAGCAATCGCTGCGAGAACCGCTGCCGGGACCCGAGCAGATCGCCCGCGTCGTTGTCCTCTGGCGGCCGATTCCGCTGTTGCCGAAAGATTTTCCTGACCGTTTCCGAACGCTGCAGGGGGTGGCGATTGCGGCCCGCAGCCCGGGTCGCACGAGTATTTTCATCGCCCCGCCAGACTCTTCGGGGCCGGAGGCGGTTCTGGCGGCCCTGCAATCGGTGGGGGCCGATCTCGGTCAATGGCAAACGTCGTCGGGGGCCATCAGCCTTGTCGCATTTTCGGTGTGCCAGCATCAGCGGCTGGAAATTCGCACTCCGCCCGAAATCCGCCGGCCCGCGGTCGCGGGGCAATTTTACCCGTCATCGCCGCAGGAAGCGGGCGCCGTCATTTCAGCTTGCCTGGCCGAAGTGGCATCGATGCCCGCGGTTTGCCGCGCGGTCATGTTGCCTCATGCGGGGTGGCCCTGGTGCGGTTCAGTCATCGGGCGCACGCTGGCACGAACGGTCGTTCCACGGCGTGTGATCATTGTGGGCCCCAAGCACACCCGGGCAGGCGCCAACTGGTCGGTTTCTTCGGCCGCAAGTTGGGATATTCATGGCGCGCCAATTCCCGTGCTGGCAGACATGCGCGGGCGGCTATTGGCATTGCTGCCCGCGATGCGGGCTGAACCCGAAGCGCATCGGGCCGAGCATGGCATTGAGGTGCTGCTGCCGTTTCTCAGGCATTTGAACCCCGAATTGCAAATTCTGCCGATTGTCGTCGGCCCGACGCCGTTTCCGCAAACGCAGTTTCTGGGGCGGGCACTGTCGATTCTTGTCGCCGAGTCGCCCGAGCCGGTGCTGCTTGTCATTTCGAGCGACATGCATCATTTCGCCCCTGAAGTCGAAAACCGCCGCCGCGATTTTCTCGCCCTCGACGCCCTGCGCACTGGCGACGCCGGGCGCCTGTTCGACACGGTATGTGCACACGAGATCAGCATGTGCGGCGTGATTCCCGCCATTGCCGTCATGCGGGCGCTGGCTGAGCACGGGCCGATTCAGCCCGAACTGGTGCATTATGCGACCAGCGCCGACGCCGGTGGCGACAGGAACCGCGTGGTCGGGTACGCGGGAGTGGTCATCCGGTAGCCGAACTCACAACAAAGACGAAGCCCCGCAAACTCCGCAACGCTGTAAGCCGACCGGTGGACCGCCCGCGGCAGGGTCATTCGTCGGGCACAGTTTTCTTTTTGGTTTTTTTCGGCTTGGAAGTTGGCGGCGGGGGCTCGTCGCCTTCGGGCATCGCATCGCCGTCCATGCCATCGTCTTCGTCGGTCTTGGGAGCCGGTTTGGGCTTGGACTGTTTGGGTTCGTCGGCAGAATCATCAGCGTTGGCCGATTTCTTGCGCTTTGACGATTTTGCGGCGTGGCGGCGCTGGCTGACCTCGACCTGGTACTTGCCGGCAAAGGTCAGTTGGGTTTGCGGCAACGTACGGCCGCGAAGTTCAAAGTGCCGGGTACCATGCGGCAACAGAAAATACAACCGCCCCGCTTCGTCTTCGGCGACACAGTGATATAACTCGTGGTTGTGCACGGCTTGCACGAAATAGCCCACGCCGCGCACCGTTGCCGACAAACCGACGGTGTTGCGATATTCGGCCAGGCCTTCGATCGGGGTTTCTCCTTTGACCGGCCCCTTTTTGCCCAATTCGACCAGGAGCCGCGACGCGGCTTCGGCCAGGGATTTGAGCCGGAACTGGTCGTACTTTGCTTCCTGTTTACCGAGAAAATCGGCCAACGCCTTGTCGCCGCCGGGGTCGACGCGCAACACGTCGGCGTTGGGGCCAGGCGCGACGACGACGGCCAGGCCTTTTTTGCCGCCCCGCATTTCGAGGCCCACGAGCGAGCTGTTCATGCGCAGCGGCTCTTTTTCGAGCTTTACAAGCACGTTCGCCAAGCTGTCGTCGGAATCGTCGAAAAGGTCCTTGCCGACGAAACCCTGGGGCAACTCGCTTTCGTCGACGCGTTCGGCAACCAAGACCCCCGACAATTTCGGCGCCGATAGCCAGTATGCGACGCCCGCCAGGCAGGCGACGGCCACGACAACCAGTGCCGGGCCGAGCAACCCTCCCGGCATTGCAGGGCCGCGTCGCTTCGTCGCGCGGGCGGATGCGGGCAATGCTTCGGCGTCATCGGGTTCGTCGTCTTCAACCGGGAACACGCCGTCGTCGGCCGGCGGTTCAGTGTGCGGTTCGGCGACGGCGACATTTTCCCATGAGGGAAACTCGGGCAGCGGCTGCGAAACCGCGGGCACCAGTACCCGCGTGCCGCATTGCTGGCAGCGGCCGCGTTGGCCCGCCGCCTGGGGTGGTACGCGAATCGCCACGGCGCAGTTCGGGCATGGAAACTCAATTAGTGCGCCCAAATCTGGCGGCGGAGCAGGCGCGGGCGGGCTACCGCCGCGCGCAGCGGGCGGCTGCGACGGCGCGGGTGCCGAGGGCCGCGATTCATCGACGAATTTCACCTGCTGAAACCGAAATGGCCGAGCCGGAACTTCGGGCGGCGGCTCGGGCGGCGTCAGATCGGGTATTCGCACTTTACCCTGGCATTTCGGGCAGCGCCCTTTTTTGCCGGCGGTGGTGTCAGGAACCTGGATTTCGGCCTGACAGCGCGGACACTGAAAAACGATGCTCATGCGCGTCCTGGGCAGATTACTGGCGGGCAAACACGGGAACCAGCAGGTTGTCGACCGGGGCAAAGTCGTCGGTCAGCAGCAGCCCGCGGGCTAATTCCTCGACCGCCGACATTTGCCCGATGTCGCGGCGAGCCCCATTGGGGTCGGTTTCGGTCGCGGCAAACGGCGGGGTCTTCCAATGTCCGCCGCTTTGGAACAGGTCGTCGAAATTCAACGGCTTCAACGAACAGGCAACCACGAATGTATCGCGATCGTCACCCGGAGCGCTATCATTCGAACTGAACAGGTAAACATGTGGAAATACCTCGCGAGCCGTCGTGACGTACCGCCCGAGAAAACTGCCAACCGTTTCGGCGCGCGACGCGGCATACAACCCGCCGACCGCCGCGATGAACTGCGCGTTGCCCGGCGCCAGCGACAGCAGTTGATCACGAACCTCGTCCGTCATGACGCCGCGAAACCCGATGCGGTGCACGCCGCCGGCGTCGCCGTACAGTTGCAGGTTCTGAAACGGAGGCAGGGCGTCGGTCCAGTCCCATTCCTGCATGTCCTCGGGAATCAGACTAGCGGGAACTGTGCCGACGTATTTTGGATGCTCCTTCGAACGGGGTTTTTCAGGTGGGAACATGGCCCGGGGATAAATGTCAATGATGTTCACCAGGTACACACCCTCGCCCGGCGTGAGCAGGTCTTTGACCTTTTCGCTGAATTCGCGGGTTGTCAGGTGCCACGGCACGCTATAGTCGTTGAATGCATCGCCGTAAATGAAATCGTATACGACGGGGCAACTGGTT
>JAJXXL010000084.1 GCA_021781115.1 Planctomycetota bacterium | reverse complement strand
CCAGCTGTCGTCTTCAAGCGGCGCCGCTTCGACGATCACCGGGTTGCGGTCGTCGATCTGCTCGGCCAGCCGCGCATGTCGCTCGATGTCAGGGTCGCTGAACGTTTCGGAATAGGAGCGCTCCATCCGCGACAAATGCTGCCGCACGGCCGGTGCGGCGTGCTGCGTGCCGGGGGCGGCAGCGCGGTTCTGTACGCCAAGGTACCGGTCGTAAATTGCCCTGATCGCCCGGCAGTGTCGCTGATACTGCTCGAGGAGTTGCAGGTCGGTGCCGAAATCGAGCCGGCGGGCCAGGTATGTCAGTTCGGCGGGATCCGCCGGCAGTTCGTGCGTTTGCTTGTTGTGCACGAGTTGCAGGGCGTGTTCGACTGTGCGCAGAAAGACATAGCCGTCGGTCAGCACGCGATAGTCGTCGGCTTGCAGAAAGCCGCAATCGGTCAGCCGCACGAGGGCGTCGAGCGTGTTAAAGCTGCGAACCTCGCGGTGCGCCCCCCCGTGCACCAGTTGCAAGTACTGGGCGACGAATTCGACGTCGCGAATCGACCCCTGCCCCAGTTTGACTTCGCCCCAGATCCGCCCCTTCTTTTTCAGCTCGGCTTCAATTTTCTGCTTCATACCCCGCACGCTTTCACGAACGGTTTCCTGCGGCGTATTAAATAGCAGTGGCTCGGCCCGCCGCAGAAACTCGGCCCCGAGCTGGGCATCGCCCGCAATCACGCGGGCCTTGAGCAGGGCCTGTTTCTCCCACAATTGGGCGTTCTGGTGCAGGTAGCCGACGTGACTGTCGACCGAAGTTACCAGCGGCCCTGACCGCCCCCAGGGCCGCAGCCGCATGTCGACCCGGTACAGAAACCCGTCGCCCGAAACGACCGTCAGCCCCTTGATCAGCCGCTGCCCGATTCGCCAATGGTTCGCGGCGTTCGAATCGCACAGAAACAGCAGGTCGATGTCAGAACTGTAGTTCAACTCCTCGCCGCCCAGCTTGCCCAGCGCCACCACGACGAACCCTGCGCGCGACGCCTCCGAATCGGCATAAGCCAGGTCGAGACACGCCTGCACGAGGCTGTCGGCCAGCAACGAGAGCTGCACCGTTACCCGGCGCAGGTCGAGCAATCCGAAAAAATCGCAAATGCCGATGCGCAGCAATTCCCATCGCTGAAACCGCCGGAGCGCGTTGTACTTTTCGTCGAGTTCGCGAAGCCCGATCATGGCCGCCCGGGCTTCGCTGAACAGTTGCTGCACGCTTTTCAGGTCGGCCAGACGCTTATGCTGGGTCAGCCGTTCAAGGTAAGCCGGGTTGCACAGTAGAATTTCCGTGAGAAACTGGCTGCCAACGAACAGCCTGATCAGAATTTCAATCGCCCGCGGATTGCACTTCAGATACTCAAACAGCTCTGCCCGCTGCGGAACGCTGTGCACGAACCGCTCGAAATTGAGCAGCGCCTGGTCGGGGTCGGCGGTGTCTGACAATGTCAGCAACAACGTGGGCAGGCATTCGGCCAACAAACTGCGGCTCGCCGAATCGCCCGCCATGCGCGTCAGCCGCTCATGGGCTGCGGGAATATCGCCGAACCCCACCGGTTCGAGCAGCCGCCGCACCGAATCGGCCGTGGGCTGCCCGTCGAGCAGTTCGCGAAGTGCGGCGGGGTGCGGGGGTTCGATGTTGATGGCTTCGCTCACGTTGGCAGTTCCTGCGGGCACGTTGAAGTTTCGTCGCAATGGCGCACCCGGCGCTTGGGCCGTGCCGGCCCAAGCGGCGGCCAAAGGCTGGCAGAGACTCGTCTGGCCCGGCGTCTGCGCGGCCCCCGGCCGGCGTTCCATCGCCGCCCGGCCGTGGTACGGCACCCGGGTACAGTGCCAGCATCCATGGCACATCGCGTTCCAGGCTCACGTCTGACAGAGGCTGAGGATACGCGTTTGAATCCGTCGCGAACAGACCTGGGGCGAGCGACGGCGACGATTCGCAGGAAAATGCCGCGTCACGCTCGACGGCTGCGCTCAGGCCCCCCGCGCACTCACACCCGGCGCGCGGCGTCAAACTGCGTCCCGCGAACCGCGGCGGATCGGCCGGGGCCGGACCGCCGCGTCAGGCGAACGTCAGGAAACAACGCCGTCGACCACATTGGGGACGCGCAGCAGGCACTCGGTCTTCTTTGTTTCGACGTGCGGCTCGTGAAGGTTCCACCATTGGCCGGGGTCGAGCGGCACGAGCGCGCCCAGGGCGGTTCGCACCGGCAAGGCCGCGACCAGTTCGGCCTCCTTGCATTGCATTTCGTCGAGCACGACCGGGTGCCAGGCGGTCGATCGGGCCGACGCCGGTACATAATTCTCGCGGGCCCAACGTCGCAACGAAAGTTCTTCGAGCAGGCCGATCGGCTGGCTGGCGGGTGCGCGGTGCATCGGTCAAAAACTCCTCAAGGATGGTGTGCGGCTCGCTGTCTGGCGAAGGCCCGTTCAGGGCTCGAGGCCCTGCGCCCGCGCAAGTTCCGCATTTTCTATAACCCCAGCGGTTGGCGGCGCGGCCGATATTTCCGTCGGCGATCATTGCGGAAATCCATCACGCGGCCTGTTCTCCATCGACAACAGGCGGGCCAGCGGTCAAGCGAATTGCCCGTTGGCCTTGCACGCTGCGCCGGTTTGCCGGCAAATCAGCGGATGGCGCGAATGCGCGCGGCATACGGGGCGAAATCATCGAACGAGCCGCACCACCTGTACCGAAAACACCGCCGTGACGTGCGCCTTGCCCCGCGCGTCAAACCGATGCCGGTACTTCAAACCCGGGGCGATAACTACGGGCGAGCAAGCCCGCCGCCTGATCGTTGCCGGCGATCGATTCTGCCGCACCGTTGTATTGCAGGGTCGAGCGGGTGCGCCAGGCGATGTTTGCCAGGTGGCACAGGGCCGCGCTGTGGTGCCCGATTTCGATGTCGGCATTCGGCTTTTCGCGGCTGGCCAGGCAGTCGAGAAAATTCTGCAAATGGGCCTTTTCGTAGTCACGGGCGTCGTGGCGTTCGACCTCTTTGGCCCCCTCGTACAGCACCCACCCCCGGCTGCCGACAACGAGCGCCGCCTTCGAACCGTAAAACTCGACGCCGAAACTGTCGCCGTCGATGCCGCGCGGCGACCAGGTGCGGTGCTCCCATTGAATGGCGGCGTGGGGAAAATCGAACGTGGCCAGTTGCGTATCGGGCGTCTGCTGATCGTCGTCAAAAAAGTATTTGCCGCCGCCGCAGCATACTGTCGTGGGGGCCACGACGCCCAGGCCCCACCGCGCCACGTCGAGCGCGTGCACGCCGTTGTTGCCACATTCGCCGGTGCCGTAATCCCACCGCCAGTGCCAGTGGTAAGGCACGAGGTTTTTGCGATAGCCGGTGTTCGGCGCCGGCCCGCACCACAAATCGAAATCGAGGTCGGCGGGCGCGGGGGTGGGGTCAACCCGGCCAATTTCGGGGCGGGAGCTGGTGATCCACGCGCGGGCGAAATGCGTTGACCCCAGCCGGCCGCCTTGAACCAGCTCCATCGCCGCCCTGAAATCGGTCGAACTGCGGCGCTGCATGCCCACCTGCACGACCCGGTTGTATTTGCGTGCCGCCTCGGTCATGCGGCGGCCTTCGACGACGTTGTGCGAGCATGGCTTTTCGACGTACACGTCTTTGCCGGCCTGGCAGGCCCAAATCGTCGCCAGGGCGTGCCAATGATCGGGCGCGGCGCACACCAGAGCCGTCACTTCGGCGTCGTCGAGGGCCACGCGGAAATCCTTGACGACCTTGGGGGGCCGCTGGCCGCGGTCTTCGACGATTTTGACCGCCGGAGCCACAACCGCCGCGTCAGGGTCGCAAACGTAAGCCACTTCGACTTCAGGAAACTGCGTGAACCCCGAAAGCAACCCCCTGCCCCGCCCGTGTACACCCATGACCGCCAGCCGCACCGGGGGCCGTTCCTTTTCGGCCGCCGTGCCCACAACGTGCAAACCCGCCGCCAAACCCGCCGCCAGACCCGCGCTGCTCGTTTCCAGAAACGCGCGACGATTGATGTCAGACATGCGATCGACTCCTCGAAACAGGGTTGCAGCGCCGGGCGGCGATTGCCCCACGAACCCCAGCCGCCAGTATGACCCCGGCGGCCGCGGTTCGGCGGTTTGCGACAATCAGCGTACTGTCAGACGAAACGGCAGAATCATCAACACCGGCTCGGCTGAGAACCGGCCGAATGTTTGCAGGTTGCGAACTTCCTGCTCCAGTTCGGGCGACAGCCCCCGCAGGGCGCGAAACAGCACCCGCGATTCGGCGGTATGCGCCTCGGCGTTCGGGTCGAGCGGGCCGAATAACTGTTCGAGCGGGCTGACCGCCTTGGGCAACGTCAGCCGCTCGACTTTGTCTTCGGGTTTCAGCCCCGCCATTTTTTTGGCTGCGGCCACGGCGTCGTCGAGCGAACCGAGCTCGTCGACCAGGTTCAGTTTCAGCGCCATCGCCCCGGTGTACACGCGGCCCCGGGCCAGTTTTTCGAGCTGCTCTTTCGACATTTTGCGGCCCTGAGCCGCCTTGCCAGTGAATTGGTCATACACTTCGTTGAGCAGTTGCTGCATCGACTCACGCTCACTGGCGGTAAAGCCCGTTGTTCCGCTGAAGATGCCGCTGTTCTTGCCGCGGCTGATGACACTCGTGGTGATGCCGATCTTTTCATAAACCCCGCCGAGAGCCAGCTTGCCGCCCACCACGCCGATCGACCCGGTCAGCGTGCCCGGTTCGGCAAAGATGCGGTCGGCCCCCTGCGAAATGTAATAGCCGCCGCTGGCGGCGACGTCGCCCATGCTGACGACGAACGGCTTCTTGACCAGTTCGAGTTCGCGCCAGATCAGGTCGCTGGCCAAGGCGCTGCCGCCGGGACTGTTGACACGGAGCACGATCGCCTTGACCGAGTCATTGAGGCGGGCTTCATGAATCGCCTTGACCAGCGTTTCGGAACCCACCGTCGATTCGTCCGAAAACAGTTCGCTTTGGCTCTTGCCCGTCATGATCGGGCCTGAAGCGTGAATCACCGCAATTTTGGCCGCCGTGTTCTTTCGTGCCGGCGGCTCGACGCCCATCAGCAGTTCCAGGAATTTCATCATTCCGGAAAAACCGCTGAAGTCGGTATCGACCTTTTTCTTCCCGTATTTGCGGGTGATTTTCAGCTTGGCTTCGGGCGTTTGCTGTTCAATCGCCGTCTCCATTTCATCGGCGTAACCCACACGGTCGATCAGCCCCAGTTCGCGAGCCTTGCGGGCCGTTTGCGGGCCGGCATCAATCGCGGCGAGTACTTTATCAGCCGGCAGGTTCCGCGACTTGCCGATCATCTCCTGAATCTGGCGGTAGTAATCATCGAGGATTTCCTCCATTTCCTTGCGAAATTCGGGGCTCATTTCGGTGCGGCTGTACGGCTCGGCGGCCGACTTGAATTCGCCCACGCGCAGCATGTCGGCCTGGACGCCGATCATGTCGAACAGCTTCTTGTAAAAGCTGACTTCGGCCCGCAGCCCGAGCACCATCAGCACGCCCGATTCGGGCATGGTGATTTCGTCGCAGGCGCTGGCCAGCAGGTAATCCATCGTCGTGCCGCCGTCGAGGTAGGCGTGCACCTTCTTGCCCTTGGCGCGAACCCGCGCCACCGCCTGCCGCAACGCACCCAGCGAGCCCCACCCGATGTGCGGGCTGTTGACGTTCAAGATCAGCCCTTTGAGTTGCGGGTCGTCGGCCGCCTTGTCGAGCCGCGCCAGCGTGCCATCGAGGCTGTCGGTCAGTTCGCCAAACAAGCCCGGCAACTGCGGACCGTCGTGAATCGCGCCCGAAAGCTCAATGTGCCCCCAGACCAGCGGGCTCCTGTCGCTGGTTGATTTCGCCGCATCAGCCGCCCCGGCCGACGCCGCGAACAACACCATGCCCAACACCCAACAAACTGAAAACGAACTGCGCATGAACAAACTCCAGAAGTGACCATTGAACCGGCGGCTCTTCGGGCAACACGCCACTCCCACGGGGGGCTTGCGCCACGCACCGCATCACGGTTCGCGTTCCGCCAGATGTTTTGTATCAGAAATCGCGCAGCCCGGGCAACGGGAAACCCCGCGAGACCGGCAATCCATGATTGCCAGCCTTAACTGCCGGCGTTGGAGGCGGTCACCGTGTACCTCACGAGCGACGCCCGTCGGTTCATGGCGCAGATTGAAGCCATTGAACTCGCATTCGCTTGCTTTCTGACGCAAGGCCCACCTTTGGCCAGAAGGGGCTGACGAACGGGGACGGAGCTGACTGTTGGCCAGTCACCCCGTCCCCGGTTTCATGCAGCCGATGGGCTGTTAGATATTGATTTCGAACCCCTTGCGGTTTTCGCGCGACAGGAACGCATTCGCTTGGGCGTCACCGAGGATTTCCCGCTTGACGGGGTCCCATTTGAGTTCGCGGCCCAGACGCATCGCGATGTTCGAGAGGTGACAGATTTCGAGCATGCGGTTGTGCGACCAAACATCGGAGATCGGCTGCTTCCGCGACTTCATACTCTCGATGAAGTTGGCGGTGTGGTTCGCGCTGACCTTGCCACCGTAGACTTTTTCGATCGCTTCTTCCGGCAGGGGTTTGTCCTTCAGATCTTCCACCGGCTTGCCGGTGAGCTTGCCGCGGTTGACGAAGAACCGGCCTTCCGTACCCTCGAACAAGATGCCGTTGTCGCCTTCGCTGGTGATGATCAGCTCGACATCGTTGGGCATGTCAACACGAATGGTGAACTGAGTCGCCGCGTTGTACCGATCGTCGACCGTGGGGTACCCGTCCTTGTACTCGACGGGCAACTTGTACTCGACGGGCGTGACTTTGCTCGGCCCCGTTTCGGTAGCGCCGAGTGCCCAGCACGCAATGTCGACATGATGGGCTCCCCAGTCAGTGAGCTTTCCGCCTGAGTACTCGTGCCAATTGCGGAACGAATAGTGGCAATTGCTGTAGAGCGGCACGCCGCCGCCGTAACCATTTCGCATTTCCGGCAGAGCCCGATAGGGAACCTTGGGCGCCGGACCGAGCCAGAAGTCCCAATCAATCTGTTCGGGAACAGGCACCGCCGGAATGACCGGCGAAGCCTCCATGCGGTCGATGCCGCACGTCACCTTTTTCACCGTGCCGATGCGGCCATCTCTGATGAGCGCGATCGCCTTCAGGAACCGCTGGTCGATCTCGGTTCGCTGCATCGTACCGACCTGAAAGACCCGGCCGGTTTGCTTGACAATCTTCTCAATCAGCTTGCCTTCATCAATCGTCAAGGTGAGCGGCTTTTCACAGTAGACGTCTTTACCCGCAAGCATTGCCTCGACTGCAATCTTCGTGTGCCAGTGGTCGGGCGTGGCGATCATCACCGCTTCGATGTCTTTCCGCTCCAGAATCTTGCGGTAGTCCTTGTACGCATCGGGCCGTTTGCCCTGAAGCTTCTCGACCTTGGCGACGTTTTCCGCCAGCACGTTGGCGTCGACATCGGCCAAAGCGGCGAATTCGGCATAGCCGAACGACTTGCTCGTAATCGCCCAGCCTTGATTCCGCAGGCCGATCGTCGCAAAGACCGGACGCTCGTTCGCCGACAGATAGCCGAAAGCCCGGTTGGACGACGGGAGCAGAATGCTGGCGGTTCCCGCGGCGGCGATACCTTGAAGGAACTGACGACGTGATGTCTGTCGAGATGTTGGCATTTGTCGAAATCCTTCTGGAGAAAACGAGGGAGACGGCTAGCAGGGGGTGCTACCCGCCCGAATTGCGATAAATCGCGGCCAAGGCGCACGAGACGGGGCGCGAGTTCAAAACGGGTTTTGATCAATCAGGGTGAAACCGTCGGCTGTGGGTCAAATTGACCGCAATCCGCGGAAAGCACGCCACGATACAGAATGCTATCACGCCGGGGGTTTTTCTCGCAAGACTGGCGGCTTCGGCCGACTGGAGTCTGCGGCGGCGACCCATCAGCAGGCCGCGCGAATGCCAGTCGCAGTCGGCACCTTCATCGGGGTGGCGATTCTGGGGGAGGTACGACGACAGCGCTTCCGCAAGCATGCCGCCCAGACCCGGGCAGCGGGCCGTCAGGGCTTTCAGCATCTGGAACCGGCGTGCCAGGTCCGCCAAGCCGCCAGCCTGGTCGTACAGCCGGCAATCACCTGACCCGCGCCGCAGGCAAACTGTCGATCTTCAACTCGCAGCTAAGGAGCAACCTGTGCGGGCATTGGCTGAGTTGCGGGCTGGCCCGGCCGCAACGACAGGTCTTCCGTCAGGACATAGACCAACATCAGGACAATCATCAGCACCGCCGCGCACCAGACGCGCCAATCTCGATGCGCGTGCCGCCAATAGGGACGACGCGAATGAGCGTGACCCTGCGACGGTGCCGCCGTGTTTTCCGAATCGTGCTTGTTCGCAGTCATAGGGTTTCCCTCAAACCGGTTTCAGGCCACATATTTCAACAGGGGCCCAGTACTCGTGAGTCCGTCGCCGCGATCATGTATTCATCGCCGATGAGTAGGACGTGCACCAGATTCCCGGCAGTTTCTCACTGAAATCAAAGCCTCACGGGGCGCATTCTGCTGATCGTCCGGTGCCAGGAACCGTGGCCCGTCGCCATGGCAAAAAGCAGCCCCCCATCAGTTGGGGTTCCCTTCGTTCCGCCAACTGTCCTTGGCCTCATCGACTGTCTGCCGATGAACGGCCGATGGCGCACGCCC
>JAJXXL010000059.1 GCA_021781115.1 Planctomycetota bacterium | reverse complement strand
ACCCCGCACCCCCGGCCGAAGACCCCAACTTCGAACGCCTCCTGCTGAAGTGGCTCACCGATGACGCCACGCGGCAATTGCAGGCCAGCACCCGCTCGCTCGACCAATTTCGCGACGAATTGAACAACGCCGTCGAAGTTCTGGTCGGCCGCACGCTCGAAGGGGCCGGCGAAATAGAGTGGCTGCTCAAGCAGAAGCAGGATCAGGGCGGCTACGTCGAAATGAACGGTTTGCTCAAAAACCGGACCCACGCCGAAGAGTTGCCAGTCGTCTGGTTGTACCCCAAACAATGGAACGGCCGGGTCGTTGCCTGGCTCGCCGACTCAGGAAAATCGGCGCTGTACACCGCCGATGGTGCGGTGAAACCCGCCGTGCTCAAGCTCGTGAACTCGGGCGTGACCGTGCTCGGCGCCGACCTGCTGTACCAGGGCGAATTCCTGGCCGACGGCGAACCGGTTCGGCAGACGCGGCTCGTGGCCAACCCCCGCGAATTTGCGGGTTACACACTGGGGTATAACCACGCGTTGTGCGCCCAGCGCGTGCATGACGTGTTGACGATCGTCAAGTATCTGCGAACTGCCAAGGTGGGCCCGCACCCGCAGGCGTCATCGGTCGAAGTCGCAGGATTTGGCAGCGCCGGCCCGATTGTCGCGCTGGCTCGCGCCGTCGCCGGCAATGCCATTGACCGGGCCGCCGTTTCGACGGGCGGTTTTCGGTTCGGAAAGCTGCTCGATTATCGCGACCCGCAATTCCTGCCGGGCGGGGCCAAGTACCTCGACCTGCCCGGCATTCTCGCGCTCAGTGCACCACGCCGCCTGTGGCTGGCCGGCGAAACCGCCGAACCCGCGATCGTCGCCGAAATGTACCGCACCGCGGGTCAACCGCAGCAGTTGACGGCGTTTGGCGGCGACTCGGCTCTGGCCGAAGAAGCCGCCGCGAACTGGTTTCTGGAATGATTGACCGGTCGCTGATGCGGCAAAAAGTCAACAGACCGCTACAACGCACAGCATGGCTTTGACCTGCGAACGCTCTCGAGAAAGGGGAAAAAAATCTCGCGCCGCTTGCAGGCTGCAATTGGCAACGGGTCTGGCCATTTGATACGCTCAAGTTGGTGCATCGAAGCGATGCATCGACATGCGCGATACATCGGTTCGTATGCGTGTGCCCGGCCCGGCTTTTGATTCACACCCCAGGTAGGCCGCATTGATCTGCACCTTTCGAAAATACCTGTTCGTACTGCTGGTCATTGCCACCGGTTGGTCGGTGCCCTGCCAGGCCGACATGCCCCCAGCCGTCGCCGCGGGCACCGCCCTCGCCGCGGCTGACGACTGCGTCGTCAAGGTTTTCAAACCCAATGAACAGGGAACCGGCACGCTGATTTCTTCCGATGGCTGGATCCTTACCGCAGCGCACGCCGCTGACTACGACCCGGCGGCGATGCACGTCGAGTGGCGGGGCCGGCAGCATGACGTAGTCGACGTCTTTTTTGCTCACGCCCAATGCGCCGATCTGGCGCTCGTCAAAATCGACGTGTTTCAGGCACCCTGCCTGCAGATCGCAACGGAAAACCCGCGTGTCCAGGAAACGGTCGTTTCTGCCGGTTACCCACGAGGCGCGTTTCGCGAGGCGGGCGGGTTCGTGCTGCGCTATATGGGGGGCGACCGGCAGACCGGATTCGTGATGACTTCGTTCGTCTGCGATCGCGGCGGCTCGGGTTCGCCGCTCGTCAATAAAAGTCACAAGATTTGCGGTGTGCTGACGACGGCGGCGTTCGACCACCGCAATGCGCCGATCGCCGATTTCTGGATCCCGGCGCAGCCCATCGCGCACCTGCTTGACGAGGCCCGCGACGCCGGAAAACTGCCGACAACCGCGGCCGATATTGCGGGCAAGTGAACCGAGGCCGGAATTCGGCGGCGAACCCGCCAGCCGACGGAGTGTTTTGCTCGCGATCGGCAGCATGATCTGACCACCTCTTTGGCGTGGCAAACCCTTAGGCGAGGCGCCAGCCCACGCACGGCCCCTGCCGATTCCTGAAGCCGGGCGGCGGCTTCAGGCGAGCTGGTCTTTTTTGGGGGGGCACGCCGGCCTAATCGCGCCAGGGGTGTTTGACCTCCAGCCACCATTTGTCGAACTTGAACGCGGGGCTGTTGTCGGCGTCATGGCATTGAATGCAAACCTGCTTTTCGGCGGTGCCTTCGACAAGGTGCTGCGCCTTGCGCCAGCGCAGCAGGTCGTCGGTGACCTTGCGCGATTTCATGTATGTTTCTTCTTCGGCGACGTGGGCGCTGCCCGGTCCGTGGCAGTTTTCGCATTGCTGGCCGCGCAAGGCTGGGTTGGTTGCCTCGTCGACGAACCCCGACTTGTAGCGCAACACGTTTTGCGGATCCCAGCCGACGACATGGCAGGCCAGGCATTCGGGGTCGTGCACGCGCGAGATGAATTCAGCCTTCTGGCTTTCGCGGCCGGTTTTGATTGAATCGTAGCCGTGAAAATGCTTCGTCGTCTGCCACTTCGAATATGCCTTTTTGTGGCATTCGCCGCACTTGGCCGCGCCCACGAATTCTGCGCCCGACGGCTGCTCAATGGCCGGTTCGCGGGCGGCGAGGTTTTCCTGGGCCAGCCGGTCCTGGTAGAACCGCATCAGCTCCCGCATTTCCTCCGAGTCTTTGAACCGTTCGTCGTCGAGATCGACCAGTTCCCAGCGCAGGCGATGTTCGGCGTCGTCAGGAAAAAAACCGAGCACGCCCACATGTTTGCCCTTTGCGCCGACCGAAACGAGCAGGTTCTTTCCGACGTGCGCCGGTTGAGGGTCGGGGTCTTCAGGGCCGCCCGAACTGAAGACGACATCGAACTGCGGAAAGGCTTCGGCCAGCTCGCGCGATTCGGCCAGCGAGGCGTGCGCCAACAGCACCCGCAAATCGGGCGATTCTTTGTCAAACCCGGCCAGCACCTCGGCCAGCGATCCGCGCGGGTCGAGAAACTCAATGTCGCGCGGCTGATCGGCGGCTTGTGCCGCGGCCGGTGGCAGAATGGCCGATTTGAGCGTCGTGCCAAACACTGCTGTCACGCCGATCTTACGGTCGTTGATCTGCACGATGGTCGAGCGCACGGGCAAGCCCACCTCGGGCGCCCCGAACAGCACGATATTCGCACACAGATACGGCAATTCGCGAGGGTTGTGGCTGGCCAGCAAGAACTGCAAATCTGTCTGCAATTCTTCGACGCCCAGCGCCAGCCCGGCGTATTTCATCGACTTCAGGGCTGAGGTCATCGCGTCGAATTTGATTTGCGATTGTCGCCGCGCGGGGCGGTTGACCAAGCCGCCCACGTCAAACGCGGTGACGGGCCAACCCCGCGCCGTCATTTGTTTCAACAGGTCGTCGCGACGCGCGATGCCGCCCAACTGCCGCAGCGAACAGCCGCACGGCTCGATGTGCCCGTGCTGGTCGCCCGACAACATGATCGCGAAGGCCGGGGCGCCCCAGCCCTTGAACAGCGGGTCGGGCGCCGTGCGCGGTTTGGCGCCTGAGCCCGGTTGCAACGGGTTCGATGCCGCCGGTTCCGGGGCCTCGCCCGCGGGGCGCGACAGCACAAACCAGGCTCCGCCCGCCGCTGCCGCAATCAGCACGATTCCCGCGCCAAGCCATCCTCGCTGCAACATGGAAAGCATCCTTACTCTGTGGTTTCTGCGGGCCGCCGGTGCGGGGGTCAACGGAATTCAACCGGGGTCTGCCCGGCACGCACACGCGGCGATCAGCCCGCGGCCCGGGCCCCGGCTTCGACGGGGCGCCGCAACTTACGGCGGGGCGCGCGTGGGCAGGGTGCCGCGCGCCAGTCAGTACGCGATCATTTGTACACGATATTCGATTTCGCTGGCGCCGGGGTGGTTGGTTTTGACCTTGATGCGGCCCATGTTTTGCGAGTCATGGGTGCGGGTCGCGAGCGGACTGTGCGGCGGGTATTCCAGATCGAGAAAATAGCGCCGGCTTTTGCCTTTGAAGTTCGGGTCGGGCCGCAGTTCGACCTTCAATTCCGGCGGGTCGCATTCGACGCTGGTGAAATTCAACCCGGCTTCCGGCGCATCGATCACGAACATGTTCAATTCGATCTTTCGGCCTTTGGCCGCCTCGAAAGAACCGAAATCGAACGTGACATATTCTTCGTTCCAGTACTTGCCAAAAATCGACAGCGGGCCGCTGCGGCGGCCGGAAATGTTCACGAGGAGGTCAAGCGTTCCGTCGGGCTTCAGATCTTCGGTGACCTTGGGGATATCGGTTTTGATCACCAATGGGTAGGTAAATGTGCCTACTGGCGTGCCGGCTTCCAGCGAAACCTTGATGACGTACCCGCATTTGCCCTTGAAGTCTTTCAGGGCTTCGACTGGCAAGGGCTCAGCCTCGGCCTTCATCAGCGGGGTGGCGTATTCAAACCCCACGACGTTGAACTTGTCGAGAATGCCGGAAAACATCGTTCCCTCGACGTGGGCCGGCTTGTCGCCCACGATGTCGGCGACGCGCCAATGCGTCGATTGCGGAAACATGACCCGCGCCATGGCGCTGCCGTGCACGACGAGTTCGAGCTTGGTGTTTTCGGGGTCGTTGGTCAGAATCGTGGCGACTTGGCGAAAATCTTCAGTCGTGCCGGGAACCTTCCAGCTCAGTTCGACCGTCGCCGATTTTCCCGGGGCAATTTCGCCCTCGTCGAGGCTGCTGAGCGTGCATTTGCAGGTGGTGTGCCCCTTGACCAGTTTCAGCGGGGCCTCGCCCTCGTTGCGAACCACGAACTTGTGCGTCGCCTTTTGATCGACCTCGAGCACCCCAAAATCAAACTGCGGTTTGTCGACAATCGCTTTGGGGTGTGGCCCCGTGGGCGAAATCGGGGGCGGCTCGGGGTCAGCGGCTTTCGTCTGGACTTCGGTCTGGGCACGCTCGGCTGGGGTCGGAAATCGCGACTTGAGCATCCAGACGGTGCCGTACGTCGCCCCGATGCCGAAGATCAACGCCACAATCACAGTTCCAATTCGCATAACGCACGGCCTCCTGGCGGCTCAGAATGACAATCATCGCAGCCGGCTCGAAACAACGGTCGAGCTCCGAAAAAAACGGGTGGGTTACGCCCACGAAAAACTGAACATCGGGCACGGACGACGGCTTTTCAGCACTTCTCCATTCTAAAACAGTTGCGAGAACGGTCAATTCGCGACCGGTGGTTCGCGGTCACGATTGTCGCCAGCAATTCGTTTTAATCGTTCCAGCCGGCGCGCGGGGAGTAATTTGTCCGGGTGGCCCGCCAGCCGGTTGATTTCGTGCAATTCGAGCGCCTTGCGGGCCGCCTCACGCGCCGGCAAGGTTTGCCCGGCGCTCGACCACGCCTCGGCCGCGTCGGCACGCAGGCCGGGGTTGTTCGGATACCGGGCCAGCGCCTGGTCGAATGCCTCGGCAGAGCGCCGGGCGTCGTCAGGCCGATGCAACCGTTCGTATTTCTCCCAAAACAATCGAGCGAGAATTCGATAACCTCCGAAATTCAGCGGATCTTGGGCAATCGCCTGGTGTTGCCAATCGACCGCTCGTTCAAATTCGCGCTCTCCCGCAGCGGTATTGCCCGCACGCCCGCGCCAGCGCTCAAACGCCAGCATCGCCAGCCGTGCGGGCGGTTCGGGCGAATAACCGTCCGCCGCCAATCCTTGCCGGTACAACGTTTCGCTCTGTGCCAGACGTCGATGATTGTAAAGCTCGGCGTCGCCCGCGGCGAGCGAGTTTGTTCTGACGATGACCGGGCCGGTGGCCGTTGTCAGACAGGCCACAAACAGGGCCAACGGTACAGCCAGAACCATCGGTGCCAGCCGGGTCCGTCGCCGGGTTGAAACCGACCATTTGGGGCCCGGCGGCACAATCGGGACGAGCGCGGCGATCGTCAGCCAGACCGCGGTTACGGCGGGCATCGCCACGCCACCGGCCCCCAGCAAGTGCACCGCCAGCGCCAAAAACGCAGCGCCGAGTGCTGCAGATCCCACCTCCACTCGTTTGCCAGCCAACGTACTGAACAGTAATACAAACCCCAGCCACACGGGAAACAGCAGCATCGCCTCGCCGGTCACGTCGCCGAACCCGCAACTGGTGATAACGAACGCCAGCGTACCGCCGACAACCACGGGCCACGGCGCCGCCAGCCGAAAGAAACTCCGCTCGCCGTTCCTGATACGTAATTCGGGGTTGGCCTGTTGGGTCGCCGGGCCCGCAGGCCACGAAAGCACTGGTTCAGACTGGCCCTCGGCGGGCTGCCGGCAGGCCCGCACGAGCCCCGCGGCCAGCGACCAGCAACCACAAATGCAAATTCCCGCCAGCCCCGCCAGGGCCATGACCCCGCCGTTGGCCCAGACATCGAGAAACATATTGTGCGGGTCGAGAATTTCCTCGCTCGCCTGGGGAAGTTTATACAGCAGGTAATGCTGGCGAAAATTACCTGGCCCCACACCCAAAAGAAATGCCTGGGGCGATTCGGAAATGACCCGCCAGGCGCCCGCCCAGTATTCGAAGCGGTACCGTAATGACTTTGCTGATTCAGAAAACACCAGCCGGTCGAGCCCGCCCGACAGCCAGGCAGCCACAATCAGAATGCCGCCGCCAGCCAGTACCAGGCCCGGCCCGGCCAGCGAGCGCCTTCGATGGCGCAGCGGCGCCTCCCACCCGGTCAGGGCCCAGGCGCCCGCGGCAGTCAGACAACCGACGAACGCCGTCCGGCTTTTCGTCAACAGCAGGCAGTAGGCAATCAACATGCAAGCCGCCGCCCAGGGCAGAATTGCCATTCGCGACTCGCCGCGGCGCACCGCTTCGACCAGCACCCCCAGCCCCAAAAACAACAGTGCCGCCAGCACGCCGGCCAACGTGTTGGCCAACGCGAAGGCGCCGATCGGCTCAGTGCTGTCTTTGAGGCGATGTTCCCAATTGCTCAAAGCCGCGGGGTCGGTGGGTATGTCGCGGGCCAGGAATTCGCCACGCAAACGCTCGATCTGGGCGTCTCGGTCGGCGGCGGCCTTGAAGTCGGCGGGCGGCTCGGCGGTTTGCAACTGTTGCCACTGCTGCACCAGGGCATCGTATTCTCGAATGAGTTTGGGGTACCCCCAGAAGTGTTGCCAGACGCCAAGGACCGCCAGGGTCGCCGCCGCCGAAAACAGCAAGAGAATCAGCCCGCGCCGCCCGGCTTGCGATTCGAGCGCGCGCCGCGTCAGAAAGAACGTGCCGCCCACCGCCGCCCACTCCCACAGCATGTTCAGGGCCGCACGGCGGTCGCCCGTGGCCCAGAGGACCGTGGCGGCGGCCATCATGTGACCCATGACGAGCAACGCGACCGAAAGGTCGAGAAAATCGAGGGCCAGCGACAACTGGCCGTTGCGGAAACAGGCGTACCCCCACACCAGCAGGCTGCCAAACGTCAGTTGCGCGACCCACAGCGTTTCGCCCGAAATTGCACCTTCGGTGGGGGTCAGCAGGCGACTCAGGATAATCACGCAGGCGGCAGACAAAATTGCCCCCGCCCAAAACCCCGATCCTCCCCCCGTCGCCCCGCTCGCCGCTTTCGTGGCTACCGCTGGCGCTGCCTTGGTTTGCACGCGACGATCACTCATGACAGTTCGGGATCCTTGCCGGCTTCGCGGCGATACCCCGCGGCTTCGAGAATGGCCACCACGAGCAACAGCGCGAGCACAAACGCTACGACCAGGCCTGCGCCGAACCAGCCACGCACCTGGTACAGCAGCAACCCGCCCAAACCCGTGGTCAGCGTGATCAGGTAAATCGTCAGTACGGCGTAGCGCCGGCTAAGCCCCAGGGTGACCAGCCGGTGCGAGAAATGCCACTTGTCGGCGTGAAACGGGCTGCGCCCCTGCGCCAGGCGAATCATGACAACAGAACAGAAATCATACAGCGGCACCGCCAGCACGCAGCCCGGCGCCAGCATCACGTACCGGTTCGATTGCTCATAATCGTAAAACGTGCCGGTCACCGTCAGGCAGGCCAGCAACAGGCCGATCAGGCAACTGCCCGTATCGCCCATGAAGATCCGGGCCGGAGGCCAGTTGTGAACCAGAAATCCCGCCAATGACCCTGCCAGAATCAGCAGAAACGAGGCGACAAACCAGCGTGGCTCACTGGTACCCGTCAGCATGATCATTGCAAACAGAACCGCCGCGATCAGCCCCATGCCGGCCGAAAGCCCGTCCATATTGTCGAGAAAATTGAACGCGTTCGTCAACACCACGATCCAGAGCACGGTTAATGCGCCGCCCACCCAGGGCGCGGCCACGAACACCGTGGCCCGAATGCCGCCCATCACCAACCCGCTCGCCAGGGCGAATTGCACCAGCAGTTTCGGACGCCACCCGAGGTTCTGCAAATCATCCAGCAGGCCCAGCGCCGAAATGACCGTCGCCGCCGCCAGAATCAGCCACACCTGCCCGGCCCGGGCGTTCATGCCCGCCAGGTGCCGCGCCAGATCGCCTGGAAACCACGCCGGAGTTTCCGGCAGTCGCTGCAAGACCGCGGCCCCGATCTGGGCGCAACTGATGGGCACCACAATGCCCAGCCAGATTCCCACGCCACCCCCCAGGGCGATCGGTGCCACATGAATCTTGCGCGCGCTGGGCCGATCGACAAAACCCCAACGCGGCGCCAATCGGCGCATCGCCGCAGTCGCCGTCAGGGAAACGATCAAGCTCGAACACACACACGCCGCAATCAATGCGACCA
>JAJXXL010000111.1 GCA_021781115.1 Planctomycetota bacterium | reverse complement strand
GGTGCTGGCGTCGCTGGTGCATGACAAGACGTTTTGCGCTGCGCCCGATGCGCGTGACGTGCTTGAAAACCTGGCGGAACTGACTGGAGCGCAGGCCCGGCCGAAAGCCATCGCCAACGCGCTCGGGGCGCTCGATGAATTGCCGGGCGACGACAATGCACTGGCACTGGCCATTATTCGCGGGTTAAGCCGCGGCGTGGCACGCAGCCAATCGTCATTGAAGGACTCGTGGACAGTCGGTCAGACGCGCGCGCTCGAACTGTTGGCGCGCCTGCTGCACGACGCGCGCCAGACCTCGGGCGACGAGCACCGCCCGTTGGCCGAGCGCGTCGCCGCTGCGCAATCGCTGGCCCTCGGAGAATTCGCCGACGTACGTGACACCCTGTTTCAACTGCTGGCCGCCCGCCATCCGCAGGAGTTGCAGCTGGCAGCGCTTTCGAGCCTGACGAAGTTCGCCGATCCGGCGGCGGCCGCGTTTTTGATCGCGACTTGGCCAAACCTCAGCCCGCGCTTGCGGCTGGCCGCGACCGAAGCGCTGTTTTCGCGGCCGGCATGGCGCGATGCTGTGCTGACCGCCACCGAAGCGGGAGAGTTTCCCTCGAGCGATCTCGAACCGGCCCGGCTCAAACTGCTCGAATCGCATGCAGATCCTGGCGTGCGTGCGCGCGCACAACGCCTGCAATCGCGGCTGCGCCTGGGGCGGCGACAAGACGTCGTCGCCGAATATCTGCCGGCACTGAACCTGCGCGGCGACGCGCTGCGCGGCAAGGCCGCATTTCAGAAGAACTGTGCCACTTGCCATCGACTTGATCAATTCGGGACTGAAATCGGCCCGAACCTGGCGGCCATGCGCAACCGGGGCGCCGAGGCGATTCTTGTCAATGTGCTGGACCCGAATCGCGAGGTCAACCCGCAGTACGTCAATTACGTTGCGACGACAAAATCGGGAAAATCGTTGACCGGCATTCTGTCTGCCGAAACCGCTGCCAGCGTCACGCTCAAACGCGCTGAAAATGTCACCGACACGGTGCTGCGCATGGACATCGACGAATTGCGCAGCACCGGGCTGTCGATCATGCCCGAAGGGCTGGAGAAACAACTCGACCAGCAGGCCCTGGCGGATCTGATTGCGTATCTTCTGGCAAATTGACGAAGTGACCAGGACCTGCGGACCCGGCTGTTCTCCACTCGACCAAGTCGAACAATAGCGATTGGCCGCTGGAAGCACCGGGCCGTTACGACTTGTTTCGTTCGCCCCGCTCGCGGATCCAGGCGTCGACCAGCTCTTCAAGCACGTCGAGCGGAACAGCGCCATGCTTGAGAACCTCGTCGTGAAACTCGCGAATGTCGAATCGCGAGCCGAGCTTTTCAGTGGCCCGGCGGCGAAGTTCCTGAATCTTCAATTCGCCGATCTTGTAGGCCAGCGCCTGGCCCGGCCAGGAGATGTACCGATCGACCTCATTGGCCATGTCGAGTTCTGACTTGGCCGTGTTTTCGCGAAAGAAGTCGAGCGCCTGTTGCCGCGTCCATTTCTGTGCATGCATTCCGGTATCGACCACGAGCCGCACCGCGCGCCACATTTCGTACGTCAACCTGCCGAACCGCGAATAGGGGTCGCGATACAGGCCCAGGTCGCTCCCCAGGCTTTCGGCATACAGGCCCCAACCTTCGATATACGCTGTGATCGACGCAAACCTGCGGAAGGCCGGCAGGTCTTCAAGTTCCGTTGCCAGCGCGATCTGCAAATGGTGACCGGGCACCGCTTCGTGCAGCGACAGAGCCTCGATTTCATACTTGGGCCGGGTTTCGGGCTTGTACAGGTTGACGAAGTAGGTGCCGGCGCGCGAACCGTCGGCGGCCGGGGGGCGGTAGTACGCCGTCGTCGTATCGGGTGCAATATGCTCGGGAATTGCCTCGACTCCATAGGGAATTCGCGGCAGCTTGCGAAACAGGCGGGGCAATTGCGGGTCGACCTGCTTGCACAGTGCCTGGTAGGCCCGCAGCAATTCCTGTGCATCCTTGAAATAAAACTGGTCGTCGGTTCGCAACGATGCCAAAAACTCCGGAAATGTACCGGTGAACCCCACTTCCTTGACGATCGCTTCCATTTCGGCGCGAATTCGCCGCACTTCGCGCAACCCGATCGCGTGGATTTCCGCCGGGGTGAGCGACGTCGTGGTAAATTTGCGTGCGCAAAAGGCGTACGCCGCCGCCCCGTTCGGCAACTGCCACGCCCCCACCGCGTCAAAACAGGCGGGAAAATATTCGCTTTCAAAGAAGGCGAGCAGGTCGCGATAGGCCGGTACGATCTTTTGCGAAATCGCCTCGCGGGCCGCGGCGGTCAACCGCGCGCGGTCGACCGGGGCAATGCCTTCAGGAAAACTTTCAAAGGGCGCGAAATACAGGCTCCGGGCCGGGTCATCGACGATTTGCCGGCGGATCTGCGCCGGCAAGCGCTTCATGACGATCTTCGGTTGCACGATTTTCGCGCGAACCCCCTCGCGAAGCAAAGCCAGTGTTTGCTCCATATATACCGGAAACGCATTCAATCGGGCCAGCCAATCGTTGTAGTCCTTGACGGTTTCAAAGGGCAACGAGTCGGCCAGCGAGTTTTCATCCTGAATGCCTTCGCGCGGGTTGATTGGCATCAGATGGAAACGAAACGCATGTTCCTCGACCTCAGTTGCATACTCCCTTTGAAACAGACGGTGGTTCAGCCGGTCGGCGGGCGACAGGGCCGTGACGTCAATCGTCTCCAGCCGGTGCAGGACATCCTGCTGGTGGGCATGCCGCTGCTCGATCGCCGCCAGGCTGACGTTGGGCCAGCGATCGTTGTAGCGGCGGTCGCCGAGCGATGACGCGAACGTGGGCTGCTCGCGCAGCGTCCATTCCCATTCGTCGTCGAACAGGGCCTGCAGCGCCGCAGCCGGGGCGAGAGCCGCAGCCGCGGGTGGCACGGGCGCGCCCGCGTTTGGGGTGCCGGGCTCGACACCTGTTTCCTGAAACAGAAAGCTGAGTTCATCGGTCACGTCATCAATCCGCTGGCTGATCGGCCGCGCGCCGGTATGGCCCAATTGCGTGTCGTACCGCAACAGCACCGGTCGCCCCGGAGCGGCCGCGGCTTGCAGGCGTGCCGTCATTTTTCGTGCGTGCAGCGGGGCCACGCGTGTATCGGCGTCGCCCGTAACAAACAAAACCGCGGGGTAACTCTGGCCCGGTTGCACATGATGGTAGGGCGAATAGGCATGCAGCGCGCGAAACTGCGCGGCATCTTCGGCCGAGCCGTACTCAGGAACCCAGAATCGCGCCACGAGAAACCGATGAAATCGAACCATATCGAGCAAGGGGTATCCGCAGATCACGGCCCGAAACAGTTCGGGGCGCTGCGTCAGCGCCGCCCCGACGAGCAGGCCGCCATTGCTGCGGCCTGTAATTGCCAGCCGTGCAGGCGTGGTGTACCCCTGGGCGATGAGCCATTCGGCGGCCGCAAAAAAATCATCGAATACGTTCTGCTTGTTTTGCAACATGCCGGCCGCATGCCAGTCTTCGCCAAACTCGCCGCCCCCGCGCAGATTGGGCATGGCATACACGCCCCCCTGTTCCATCCAAATCACGGCCTGTGGCGAAAAGTGGGGCGTCAGGCTGATATTGAAGCCGCCGTAACCCGTCATCAATGCGGGGTGCGAACCGTCGAGCTTCAACCCCCGTTTGTGGGCCACGAACATGGGCACACGCGTCTTGTCGCGCGACGTGACCCACACCTGGCGGGCCTCGAACTGTTCGGGTTCGATCGGCACGTCGGGCTTCGACCAGACGGTCTGCTGGCCGGTTTGAACGTTTTCGCTGTAAATCGTGGGGGCGATGAACGCCGTATCGAAGGCGAAAAATGCTTCATTGTGATTCCATTCGCCTCCCACCCCGCTGACAGAGCCAATCGCGGCGAACTTGATGTCGCGCACCGCAGCGCCGCTTGTTTCATGCACTCGAATCCGCGAAATGACGTTTTCCAGCGCATGAACGTACAACCTGCCTCCCACCAGCGAAAAACTGTCAATGACCGCATTGCTGGCGGGCACCACCTCCTGCCAATGTTCGCGCCCCGGCTGTCGCAGGTCGCCCCGCAAGATCCGCCCGTTTGGGGCGTTCCAGTTCGTTTGGAGAAATACATCATCGCCGACCGCGGCGGCAATGAACCGCGCATCGACATCGTTGACCAGCGTCTGCAATGGTTCGCCGCTTGCCAGCTTCTGATAATAAATCTCCGACTTGGGTGCGGCAGAGCCGTACAAAACGTGCAAAATCAGGTAGCGGGCGTCGTCCGAAAGCCCGGCGGTAATGATCACGCCCGGGCCGTACTTGTCGCCGAAAATCAACCGGTCTTCACGCTCGGATGCGCCCCGGCGGTGCTCGAAGACTCGCGTGCCGTCAGGCGTATGCCGCGCGTAGTAAAGCGACTGTTTGTCGCGCGACAGCGCTACGCCGAAGTATCGGCCCCGGGGCAGTTCCTCATCGAGCGTTTCGCGAAGGTTGACGTCGTACAGGCGCACGCGGACTTCGTCTTCGCCCCCTTCGCGCACCCCGTACAACAACAGCGCACCATCCTGCGATACGTCGATCAGAGAGACGGTCGTCGTGCCCTCGCGGCTCATCAAGGCCGGGTCGATCAGCACCTGATCGACCCCCGTGCGCCCCTGCCGCAGGAAAATCGCGGGCAGGTTGGCCGTAGCGGCGCGGCGCGTGAAGAAGTAACGTTCGCCCCGCACCGTGGGAATGCCGATTGTCTCAACCTTCATCAACTCGGCAGCCCGGCGCGCAATTTCGGTGCGGTGGGGCAATCGCCCCAGGACACGCTCGGTGTATTCGTTTTGTGCGGCGATCCAGCCCCGGGTTTCGGGGTGGCCCTGATCTTCAAGCCAGCGGTACGGGTCATCGACCACGACGCCATGCAGCGTTTCCTGAACGTTCTCGACGCGCGTCGGCGGTGGCGTCGTCGCCCCGGCGGCTGGGGGCGGTGTTTTGATGGCGGCGGGCGCCCGCGGGATCAACCGCACCTGCCGCAGGTCCATGATTGCGCCGTGCGCCTTGCGCAACGGCTTGACCGACAGCGTCTGCGGGCCGGCCCGATCCATGCGCACCACGCCAATTTCCCGCGGCTTGAAGTTCTGAAAATGCCCGGTGTCTTCGACAACAAATGGCAGTGCCTGGCCAGCAACCGACAGCGTTGCCTCGCTGCCGCCCTGTCCTTTCCCGCAGCCTTGCAGGATTTCGACAGTAAACATGCCGGGGTGGACCACCGTGAATTCCCACGAAGCCCAGTCGTCGGGGTTGACCCAAAAACCGAGCGTATTCTTTTCGGGCTTTGGTTCGAATTGCAGTGCCACGCCGTGAATCGTAGCGTCGCGGGCATGGCACACGACCACACGATCTGCGCCCTGGACGATCGGCCGGCCTTCTGAAACCGGCCGCAACGTCAGTGATTTCAGGTTCATTACTGCGGCGCTGCCCGCTGGGCCGACACACTTGACCGCAATCGACATCGCCCCGGATTTCGACACAACCAGCCGGCCCAGCGGTTGCGACTGGTACCGATACCAGTTGCCGGTTGCAGGCAGGGCGCTGCGCAATTCCTGGTCACCCGCGACAACCGCGATTTCGACCGGGCCCGCGCCAGCCCGCGACCAGGTCAATTCCGCGACGTAGCTGCCGGGGCGCGTTGCCGGATATGACCAGCGGATAAAATCCTGCGGCTTCGTCCAGAAGCCAATGCGATGGTTGCCCGGCTGCGATTCAAGCTTCGCCGTGCTCCCGACAACCTCGGCGTCGAGCGCCGAAAGCACAATGCGCCCATCGGCGAATTGGTGGGTCCTTTCGGCGGTTTCGACGACAATGGTCGTTTCATCAACTGCCGGGCGATTTGCTTCCGGCAGTCGGATCGTCATACGCTTGCCGTCGGGGGCGATTTCCAGAGCCAGCGGTGCCCGCACCGGGTCGTCGACCAGATACGCCTGCGTAATATTCGCAAATGGAGGTGTGATTTCGATTTCGCCCGTATCGGGTCGCCGCACGACATGCAGCCGAAACATGCCGCTCGCGTCGCCGTCGGAATCGATCCACCCCCACGCCGGTTCGCGAAATGGCTTCCTGGCCGGCGACTGAGCATCGGCAGCAATCGCCGCCGCCGCGAACGAACACAGCATGATTCCGGTCCAAGGCGTAAAAAATCGGTTCATCGGATGTTGGTTCCTGACACACGACTATGAAATTCTTGCGGATCCCCGCAACACCGTTCGGCATTGACGCACGCAACTCAGACCTGCGCCACACGCGGCGGTGCCCAGTATAGAAGCCGCTTGAATCGAGGCACAATCGAATCGCCGCATCTGGCGACAGATTGCCGGTTCGCTGCTGCGGTTCGAATTTCGACGCTCCCGAGGTTGATTGTCGGCGATCGATCTGCTGGAATCTGCAACAGGCGAGATACACAATGGAATTGACGCATTGATGAGGCCAGATGCCATGACCGGCTATACCGTACACACGGGCGCTACCGAAAAATTCGTCGAGGGCTGGGACAAAATCTTCAAGCAGCCGTCGCGCTCGAAGCGACCGACCGCCAAAAAACGAGCGACAAAAACTGCGTCCAAAAAGAAGCCAAAATCCTGAACGATCTGGGCGTGTCGTGTGTTGTTCGGCACCGCGCTGCCGTCGGCCTCTGCAACGGCCCGGCCGGTCCGAATCCGAAACAGCCTGCGAGCGGTTTGCCGCGGGGGGTCAATTCATTTCGGGTTCGCCCAGGTTGCCCGGCGCCAACGAATGCGTCTGGCGGAATTTCTGAATCACCAGGTTCCAGACGAGGTACGGTTTGGGGTGAAACACGAATTCCTCGGTTGCGGGCGTCACCAGCCAGTCGTTGCGCTCCAATTCCGCTTCGAGCTGGCCTGCAGTCCAGCCCGAGTAACCCGAATACACGCGAAAACGCAACTCCGCGTCGCCGTTGGCCGAACGCCGCACCGCTTCTTCAAACACCTCAGCGCTGCTGCCGACGAAGATGCCGGCAATCACGGGCGTTTCCTCCCGCGCCAAGTCGGCCGCATTGTGCAAAATGAACATGGCGTTCTCTTCGACCGGGCCGCCGATGTATACCTCGTCGTCGGTTCGCGGCAGATCGAAATGTTGCGCGAGCGCCTCGGCGACAGTCGTGCCTGAAGGTCGATTGACGACGACGCCCATCGCCCCCTCGTCGTTGTGCTCGACGAGAAATACGACCGTGTGAAAAAAATTCAGATCGCGCAGCGTGCGCCTGGCGATCAAAAAATTTCCGCGTAATGAATCAGGCATGATGATTCGCGATGTCGCTGGGTCAACCAGACCGCGCGGCGGCCTGAGTTCCACGGGCCGACGCACAGCCCCCATGCAGTCGTTTTCGTACAATTATACTATACGCCCGCGACGACCCGCAGGGAGGAAAATCAGGCCGCCGACGACAGCCAATTCGTAATCGGGTTCAGGTTTCGCGCGACATGTTGTCGAGCGTACCAGCCGATGAGTCAAAAAACTTTCGTCGACGCTGTTCTCCTCGCGCGGCGAGCTTCGCCTGCCGCAGGTCTTCAAGATTCGCGGCGCAGAGTCGGCACCCGACGCTGAAAACATGAAACTCAACGTAGTCGGCCCAGAAATCGTCGAGCGTACTCGCCAGGTAACTCGCCAGTTGTTGCCGCGCAGGGCAACTCAGACGCCCGCGGCGCCAGATTTCGCCCAGTGTATGCTCGCCGTGGTCGCGCCGCGCCAACAGGTTGGCCAGCCGGGTTCGCAATGCGATCAGGGCCCGCACAGCGCTTTCGACGGCCGTCATCCGGTCGACGGGCAGCGCTTCGTCGAGGTAAGCCAGCAATTCGGCGTCGGTGAATTCCGATTCGTTCATAATCGCACAATCCGTCGTTCGCGTAGCGAACTTGGCCTTCCATGTCGATTCAATGTCGATTTCAGTACAATCACGCGCCGGCCTGGGCGCTGGCGCATGCAGGGGGTTCGACGCGCGGCATGCCAGGCCCTGATTGCAGCGCACGGCCGCAATCAGCACGTTACGTCATTTTATGCGTCGGCGTTCGACAAAGCGACGCAGATTTCCCGCCGATTATGGTGCAATTGCCGGGCACGAACCTGCCGAAAGCCCCAATTGCGAATCCGCTTCAAATAGCCGGGAACCTCGGCAGCCAGGCTCCAATCGCGCAGTTTGAGCGTCAGCAGCATGCCGCGAAATCGGGCGCCTGGTTGTGCCAGCGCCCCTTCCACCGCGTCCAGTGTGTAATTGGGTGGCAGGTTGATATCAACGCACAGCCAGTCGACGTTTACGAATTCGCGCTTGTCCACGGCTTTCGAACGCTGGCGGATCTGACGAAAATTGGGGTTTCCCACGATGCTCGGGTGCATTTCGGCCGGGTCAATGCCGACAACGGACAGACCGCGTTCGAGCAACGCCTGCGTCGCCCCACCCGGTGCACTGCCGATTTCGACGACCCGTTCTCCGGCCTGCAAGGGCAAACCCGACCAGGCCAGAGCTTCGCCAAGCTTGAAGTACCCGCGCGACACGACGCTGGTCGGCGAATTGGCCGGCATCAGGCCGCCCGGCCACGACGACGGCGCCGAATGCACACGATGGTACCCAACCCACCACTCCTGTTCGTCCACGAGCACACAATCGAGCACGAGTGCGCCTTGGGTTCCACCGCCGTCGCCCGCCGCCCTTTGCCGCTCCCAAACCACCTTGAGCAGGTCGGGA
>JAJXXL010000124.1 GCA_021781115.1 Planctomycetota bacterium | reverse complement strand
CGCTTCGCGCCGCCGGTTGCCCGACGCCACGCATCACTCGAGGCCGAGCTGGCTGGCTAGGCCTTCGCTCGTGCGACTCTTGCATTCGCGACTCTCCTCCGGCTTATGCCGGCGCACTCAGACACCCAAAATTCTCCGTCGATTAACGAGTACATGCGAATACATAAATTCGCGGCAGTCGAGTGTGCTGATCGGCTGGACTTGTGCCGCCCCTGCAGTCTTAGAATGGGGCTTAATCCGCGAAGGGTTGCGAGGGTATTTTATCAATCGGCCGGCATCAAGGGCCGTACCGGACAAGGTGCCAGTCGTACTTTACCCCCAGAGTCTTACCCACCGACTCATTTCATGCCGGCTGGAGATTTGTACCAGCCCGGTTCGCGGAACAGTTCGGCCACGGGCGTTTGAAAGCCCGGCAGCACGGAACCGCCGTGCAGGATTTGCGATTCCCGGAGCTTTTGCGGGGTCCGCTGCGGCTGGAACAGGTGGGCCTCGCGGGTGGCGGGGTCGAGGAGCCAGACGAGGTTCACCCCCCACTTGAGCCAGGCGGCGATACGGTCGGCCATTTTCCGGCGGCGGTCGTTGGTCGATGCGACTTCGGCGACGAGCGCGGGCCGCGTGTCGGTCAGGGTGTGGTCGGCTTCAGCGAACGCGTTGCCGCCCAGAAAATAGCTGACCGCCGGGCACCACACCGAATCGGGGTTGCGGGCCACGATCAGGCCCAGTTCGAAGCAGGCATAGCCGCCCGCCTCGGGACGGGCAAACCCAGCCAGCGCCTTGCCGAGGTTTAACACCACGGTGCCGTGCAGGCCATCGGGCGGCGCGAGCGCCACCACGTGGCCCGCTTCGAGTTCGGTCCAGCGACCGCCGTCGGGCAAATCGGGGCGGGCGGCGTCGAATTCCTCGGCGGTGAAAATGATGCGTTCTCCCGTGCGCATCAGGCGATCAACGCGTCGATGACGCGGGCCGGTTCGACGCCTGTCAACCGCTGATCAAGTCCCTGGTACTTATAGGTGAACCGCTCGTGATCGAAACCAAGCAGCCGCAACACCGTGGCGTGAAAATCGTGGATATGCACGGGGTCCTTGACGATGTTGTACGAAAAATCGTCGGTTTCGCCGTAGATCGTACCGGGCCGGGCACCGCCGCCGGCCATCCACATCGTGTAGCATCGCGGGTGGTGGTCGCGGCCGTAGTTTTCCTTCGACAGGCCGCCCTGCGAATAGATCGTGCGCCCGAACTCGCCCCCCCAGATAATCAGCGTTTCGTCGAGCAGCCCGCGCTGCTTCAGGTCGGTGATCAGGGCGGCGCAGGCCTGGTCGACGTCGCGGCATTGATCGGGCATACGCCCGGCGACATTGCCGTGATGGTCCCAATTGTTATGGTAAATCTGAATGAACCGCACGCCGCGTTCGACCATGCGGCGGGCCAGCAGCACAGTATGCGTGAAGCTGCCTGAATTCTTGGCCTGGTCGCCATACAGGGCGTAGGTCGAAGCCGGTTCCTGCGACAGGTCGGTCAAATCGGGCACGCTCGACTGCATGCGAAACGCCAATTCGTACTGTTCAATGCGGGTATGCGTTTCGGGATCGTGCACGAGGTTGTAGTTGAGTTCGTTCAGCCGCCGCAAACCGTCGAGGGTCTGGCGGCGAACGTCGGCAGGCACGCCCGCCGGGTTATTGATGTACAGAATCGGGTCGCCCCCGGCGCGAAAGGACACGCCGGCGTGTTCACCCGGCAGGTAGCCGCTCGACCAGAGCCGGGCGGAAATCGCCTGGACCTGTTCGGTGTTGCTGGGCCGGGCGACGAGCACGACAAACGTGGGCAGGTTTTCGTTCATCGAGCCCAGGCCATACGAGGCCCACGAACCGAGGCAGGGCCGCCCGGTGATCTGGTTGCCGGTCTGCATGTAGCTGATAGCCGGTTCGTGGTTGATCGCCTCGGTGTGCATGCTGCGAATGAAGCACATCTCGTCGACCACTTTGGCCGTGTGCGGCAGCAGTTCGGTGACCCACATGCCCGATTGGCCGTGCTGGGCGAATTTGAACTTGCTGGGGGCGATCGGAAACCGCTTCTGGCCCGAAGTCATCGTGGTCAGCCGCTGCCCCTGCCGGATCGAGTCGGGCAGATCCTTGTCGAACCACTCGTTCATCTGGGGCTTGTAATCGTACAGGTCCATCTGGGCGGGACCACCGACCATGTGCAGGTAAATGACCCGCTTGGCGCGGGGGGCGAAATGCGGCCCGAGCCGCAGCGCCGTTTCCGCCGCACCGGCAACGCCCGCCCGGCCTGTGGGGTTTGTACCGCACAAGGCGGCAAAGGCCGCCGCCCCCATGAAACCACCACCTCGGCCCAGAAAATGCCGCCGCGTTTGCTGACAGATCAGTTCATTTAAAGGGTTCATGGCAGGACCTCGACAAGAATCGGGTAACGAGCGACGGAGCGGGTCAGAGTTTGGAAAATCGCGGCGGACTGTTCTGCTGCGATTACTTATTCAGCACTTCATCGAGATTGAACAGTTCATTGGCAAGCATGGTCCATGCGGCGAGTTCGGCCGGGGCGAGGGCCGCGTCGGCCTTCGATTCGCCCACGGCAATCAATTGCTGCGCCTCGGCCGGGTGGGCCTGGTAGAAGCCGGTCAAGCCCGCCAGTGAGTTTTCGACGATGCGGGCTTCTTCAGGGGTAAATGCCCGGGCGAGCAGGCGGCGGCTCAGAAAATCGAGCCGCTCGGCCGGCGTGGCGCCCGCCTGCTTTAACGTGCGCTGGGCCAGCATGCGGGCCGCCTCGACGAACTGCACGTCGTTCAGAGTGACGAGCGCCTGCAGCGGCGTGTTCGTGCGCTCGCGGCGGACGGTGCAAACTTCGCGGGCCGGGGCGTTGAAGATGTCCATCGAAGCGGGCGGCGCGGCCCGCTTCCAGAAGGTGTACAGACTGCGCCGGTACAGGTTTTCGCCTGAATCGCGGCGGTAATCGCGGGTGTTGCTGCCGATCATGGCAACCGCCTCCCACACGCCTTCGGGCTGGTAGGGCCGCACGCTGGGGCCGCCCACCTTTTCGACGAGCAACCCGCTGGCGGCCAGGGCGTAATCGCGAATCATTTCGGCGTCCATGCGAAACCGCGGCCCGCGCGACAGCAGCCGGTTTTGCGCATCGAGTTCAAGCTTTTCGGGCGTGGCAACGGCCGCCTGGCGGTAAGCGGCGGAGGTGACCATGAGCTGGAAAAACTGCTTGACGTTCCAGCCCGATTCACGGAATTCGACTGCCAGCCAGTCGAGCAATTCGGGATGCGACGGCAGCTCGCCGCTGACACCGAAATCGCCGGTCGTGCGCACCAGCCCCGTCCCGAACACTTCCTGCCAGAAACGATTGACGGTCACTCGCGCGGTCAGCGGGTTTTCGGGCCGCAGGAGCCACTGGGCAAACCCCAGCCGGTTTTTGGTCAGTTCGGGCGGCAGGGGCGGCAGCGCCTTCGGAATGCCGGGCTGAACCTGGTCGCGGCGCTTGTCATAATCGCCGCGGAACAGGACGAACGCCATTGGCGGCTCGGTCTTTTCCTGCATGACGTGCGTAATCGCCCCGCGGGCCTTGAGGGTGGCCTGCTCTTGTTCGAGGGCCGTAGCCCTGGCGGCAAGGTCCTGGAACGGCTTGTCGTACGCGGCGACCCACCAGTTGTACAATTCATCGGTTTCGGCGGGGGTCCGCTGGTCGGCGGGTTTGCCGGCCAGCCAGGCGGCGCGCGTCGCCTGAATCAGGTTCTGCACATCGGCCGCGGCCAGGGCGCGGTCGTACATCCGCACGTCCTGCATCAGCACGTCGTCGAGTCGCGACGTGCTGTTGCGCTGGGCCACCTTGAGCGGCACGTCGGTTTTGATCGTGTTTTTCAGGGCGTTGGCCTGCACGCCCACAGGCTGCGGCTGGCCGTTGATATATACCACGACCCCGGCGGCCTGCGCCGAACCGTTGTAGGCCACGCACAGGTGGGTCCATTCGCCGGCCTTGACGGGGTTGTTCGACACGACCTTGAGCGCATCGCCGGGCCAGGCGTGAATGATGTGCGAGCCGGGCCGGCCGTTTTCGAGCCACAGGTCCCAACCGCGAAATTCGTGTTGATCGTCCATGCGGGCCAGCAGCGCGCCGCTACGGTTGATGTCGGCGATATTGAACCAGCCGGCGACGGTGAACGGCTGGTCTTTTTCACGATTTCCCGCTTCGAGCAGTTCAATCGTCCCCCCCGGCTGGGTGACCAGCGCCTGCGACGAAATGTGGCCCGGCTTCCAGCCGATGCCGGCCGGCAGGGTGACGTCGCGCGCCTGCCCGTCGAGCAGCAGGTGCACCGTGTTGCCAGCGCCTTCGTTGAACGGCGCATGGAACCGCAGACCGTCGGTCGTCGTCAGGCGGGCGAGCGATTCGGGCGTGGCCTTTGCCAGCCACTGGTCGAAGTCGCCCCGAGCGGCCTGGCGCCGGGCCGTCGATTGCTGTTTGACCTCGGCCAGTTCGGCGGGCAATGCGTCCCACCGGGCCTGGTCGGCGGGGGCGGGCACGAACACGTTGGGCGGCGTTTCCTTGATATTGCCGTCCATGGCCGCTTGGGTCGTGTTGTTGAAGAACGCGGCGAGTTCATAAAATTCGCGCTGCGAAAGCGGGTCGAACTTGTGGTCGTGGCACACGGCGCAGCCGGCGGTCAGGCCCAGCCAGACCTGCGACGTGGTTTCGGTGCGATCGCGGTTATACAGCACCAGGTATTCTTCACTGATCGCCCCGCCTTCGTTGGTCGTCATATTGCAGCGGTTGAACCCCGAGGCAATCTGCTGGTCGAGGCGGCGGTTGGGCAGCAGGTCGCCCGCGAGCTGCTCGACCGTGAACTGATCGAACGGCAGGTTGCGATTGAACGCCCCGATGACCCAGTCGCGGTAGGCCCACATTTCTCGGTAATTGTCGAAATGGATACCGTGGGTGTCGGCATACCGCGCCACGTCGAGCCAAGTGCGGGCGCGGTGTTCTCCCCATTGCACCATATCCTGAAATCGGGCGACCAGCCGTTCATAGGCATCGGGCGCCGCATCGGCGACGAACGCGTCGACGACGGCCGGGTCGGGCGGCAGGCCGGTCAAGTCGAGGCTGAGCCGGCGGGCCAGCGTGCGGCGGTCGGCTTCAGGGGCGGGTTTGAGGCCGCGTTCTTCGAGCTTGGCAAGAATGAACCGGTCGATCGGGTTTTTGCACCAGCCCGCGTCCTTCACGTCAGGCGGCGCGGGCCGCACGGGGGCAATCAGCGACCAGTGCGGCTGGTATTCGGCACCCTCAGCAACCCAGCGTTTCAGCAGATCTTTCTGCGCAGGAGTGAGCTGCTTTTTTGTCGCCGGGGGCGGCATGACCTTTTTCGGGTCGTCGCTGGCAATGCGGTGCAGCAACTCGCTGTCGTCGAGGGCCCCGGGGGCGATTGCACCGGCGTCGATCGCGGCCTGCCGCTGGTCGAGACGCAGGTCGGCCTTGCGGGCGGCGCTGTCGGGGCCGTGGCAGGCGAAACAGTTTTCCGCCAGGATCGGGCGAATCTCGCGATTATAGCCGACCGGGTCGGCGGCCAGCGCCGGCGCACCGAGAGCAACCAGTACGGCCCACACGCCGCGCGACAGTGGTTTCAAATGCCGACGAATTTCGCCCGCAACATCATGCAATGCGCCAAGACTCATACTTGAGGCCCTCACGGCAATCAGGGTTTCGGCATCCCTCAGGATGTCGCATCTTTTACGGGAATCAACTTCGATTTCGCCCCGCGCACCATTGGCCGAGGTGGGGGGACGGGTTCATTGCGCCGGCCAGGATTTGTACGCAACCGCTCGGGCAGCATTTGCCCCCAGTATTTTCCGCCCGACAGAATGTGCCGCGACATGTGCCGGGCCGCGCCCTTGCGATCGTCGGCCAGCAGCGCCTCGACAATCGCCAGGTGCTCGCGCGATTCTTCGCCGAGTCGATGGTAGGCGTTGACGTTGCCGTCGTACTCCCAGGCCATGTCGCGAAACGCCCGAAACAGGATCTTCAGCCGGCCCAGTTCGTTTGCCAGAAACAGGTTCCCGCAATGGCTGGCCAGCAGGTCATGCAGCCGGCTGTCGGTTTGCCGGGCCTGTTCGACGAATCGCCCTTGATACGGGGGCCGCATTTCCATCTGGCGCCGCAGTTCGCACGCCACCGCTTCGAGTTCGCCCTGGGGCACGCGCCCGCAGGCGCTGCGCACCGCTTCGCATTCGAGGGCCCGGCGAACCTGGCAGATTTCGAGCACGTCGCGGCGGGTGACCTGCCGCACGACGGCCCCCCGATTTGGCAACAGGTCGATCACGCCAATGGCAGCGAGCGCGATCAGGGCTTCGCGGATCGGCGTATGGCTGACGCCGAATCGCTCGGCCAGGCTTTGCGTACCCAAGTGTTCGCCCGCCCGCAGGCAGCCCTGGCATACCTCACGAAGCAGCGATTCGACGATCACCTGCCGCCGCAATCCATGATCGCATTTCAACTGCTGATTTGTGGATGGATCCGGCAAGGGGTGTCTCCGGCGTCTGGCTTCGGCGGGAAATAACCGGCGGACCCGACGGGCCCGACAGTGAAGCTAACCAACGTCATCCTACCCAGCGGCACGCATCGGCACAAGTTGATTCTATAGAATTTTTACAAGATTCGATAGAATCGGGCCGCACCCGACATACCGGGCGGATGCCGCTTCAAGGCACAACCTCAAACCGGCGGTGGGTCACTTCGCGACCGTTGGCCAGCAATTTCATCTGGTAGGCCCCCAATTCGGCACGATCTGTCAATTGAAATCCATGGACCGAATAGCTGTCAGCCGAGTCGAGGCGCTGGTCAAACCGGGCCGCTTCGTCGCCGTCGGGGTCAATCAGCAGACCTTCGAGCGTGAGCGGCTCGTGCCGAGGCGTGGCTTGTACCAGCACATACACCCGTTGCCCGCGATGAAACCGGGCGGGCGAGCCAAACACCTGGTTTCCGCTGACGCGGCTGCCCAGTTCGACCCGATGGACGCTGTCTTCCGGTGGGGGTTTGAGCTTGGACAGCGCCAGGGCCGCGGTCACCTCGCGGGCCGGCAGTTCGGCCAGCGGAAGCGGGGCGCGGCGGCCGAACGCGCCATACGCGTCGTCGAAATACTGAATCGCCAGGCCGGTTCCCGCGACGAGCGTCACGGCGGCCAGGTAGGCGCCCCACGACCGCCAGCGATGCCACGAGTGCGTGGAGGCCGCTCGCAATGACTGACCGCGCGGCGCGGCCGGGGTGCGGCGGCTGTTCAACCGTGCACGCAGGCGACTGATGACCACCGCGGTGGCATCGAAATCGGCGTCTTCCACGAACACCAGCAGGGCCGAAATCATGAGCGGCGTGAAAATGCCCAGATGCATCGCGCACCACATGCCCAGGTGCAGGCAGACCGCGGCGGCGAGCAGCGGTCGTCGGCAACGATCGACCCAGATCAAAAACGGAAAGAGCGTTTCATACAGGATGGTGGCGAGGCTGAGCAGCATGGGCAGGTGGCGTTGGGCGCTGAGCCATTGCCCCCACGCTCCGCCGCCCCAATGATCGTCGAGCAGCGAAAACATCAGCAGGTCGCCATTGGCAAACCAGGGCGATTTGATCTTGGTCAGCGCTGCTCCCAGGTACACACTGCAAATCAACAACTGCATCAGCCGCCGGGGCCACGCGGGGCCGCTGGGCGGGGCAGCAGAATCGCCGCGCCCGGCGGCGTCGATCGCCCAGACCCCGCTGCAGGTCGAACAGGCCAGCAGGAACAAAAAATGCAGACCCAGAACCGAGTATTTCGCAAACGTACCGGCATGATCGAGCAAACCGAGGCCCAGAGACAGCACGAGCGCCGACACGAGGCTGGTACGCGTTTTCCAACCGAGCGTTGCCGCCGCGAGAAAAAAAACGAGCGCCGAGTCGAGCAGCACGGCCAGCGCCGGCGGGGGAACCGGCAACGGCAATTGGGCCAGAGGAAACACGGCGACGACGGGCAGAAACTGCGAATAGAGTTCGATCGCGTACCGCCAATGGCTGAGCGCATCGATCAGCAACACCAGCCCCACGGCGATGCGCACCAGCGCCAGCCGCCGCGGGTTGTCGGGCGCAAAGAAAAACCTGTTCACGGTTGCCGGCTCGGCGCATCGGGTGGCGCGAGAGAAACGTCAAACTCGTCGCGCAGCCGCCACGAGTGCCGCTTCGGTTTTGCGGTGCCGAACCACGCTTCGTATTGCGCGGCCGGGTAGTTGAATTTGTCGGGCCAGTACCGTTCGAGCAGGTACACGTGCACGATCGGATCCTGCCGGCAGGAATCGGCAGCGAGTTCCAGCGCCCGATTGGCGGCAGCCCGAAAGACCGCCCCTTCACGTTCGAGGTCGAGATGTGTGAGTGCGGCGTTCACGCCTCCGCGGTATTGCTGGTACGCGCCCGGAAGTAATTGCAGGTACCGCCCCGACTGCGTCTTGCCCACCGCGATTCGCCGCGACGATTCGGTGAAAAATCCGGGAAACATGTCCCACGTGAAGAAGTACGCGATTGGGTGTTGGGGCACGTCGCCCAAGGCATAGAAGGCGAAGAACAGGCCCATGGAACCGGCATAAATGGCGATGAATACACCCGCCAGGAAGCGGCGGAACCGAACCGGCGCGCAGCCCGATAAACCGGCCGACGGGGCCGGCGGCTGCACCGCAAGTTCCGGCTGCTCCATGCCTCAGTCCCACCACCAGGGGTGCTTTTCAGCCGGCTTTTCGGGTTGAACGGCCGCCGTGCGCGCGGTGCGTAGCGTAGCGCCCTCGTCGCCCTGGAAGGGGCTTTGCTGCAAGACCTGTTGCGGCTGA
>JAJXXL010000436.1 GCA_021781115.1 Planctomycetota bacterium | reverse complement strand
GTTGTGTCGCCCTGACAGGGCTGGCGCGCGTGTTGCGTTCGTAATCCTGGGGCGTTGCCCCAGACTGGAAATGTCATGCCCTTTCAGGGCGGCCGCACCACACACAAAGTTCAATTCCGCATCAAATGCTGAAAACTGAACACCGAAAACTGCCCCGCCAGGGGCGAAATAACTGACAACTGAGCCGCTTGCGGCGGCACAACTGACAACTGGCCACTGCTCTTTTCCAACACAATGCATAGCGGGCGGAGTAATAGGATTGGGGCGGGGGAATGTGTGCGTGCCCTTGCCGAACAGCGAACGGGTGGTGTACGAATGGGTTCAGCGCATTGCCCGCGAACCACGGCGGCGAATTGGCGAACCGGCGGTCGGTGTTGCCCCGGGGGTTGCGAAGAGATCGGAGAAAGTTCCCATGCGGCGATTATCAAGCGTGCAGCGCTGGATCAGCGTTGTGTTGCTGGGCCTGTTGCTGGGGCTGTTGCTCACGTCGGGCATACCGGCGGTGGCGTATCGCGTCAGCCTGTCGATTGAACGCGGTCGCGAAGATGCCCACCGGCAGGGGGTCGAACGGCGCATCGCCGAACTGGGCGACACGTCGGAAGCATTTCGCATGGTCAGCGAGCAGGTGAAACCGGTGGTGGTGCACGTCGATGCGGTGCGGTCGTTTCGCAACGGCGTATCGATTTGGGACGCGGGCAACCACGACGGCACGCCGCAGTTCTATCAGCAAATGCGGCAGGGGTCGGGCCTGATCATCGACGCCAGCGGGTACGTGTTGACGAACAATCACGTGGTGGCGGGGGCCGAAGACCTGCAGGTGCACCTGGCGGGCGGGCGGGGCAAGTTCAAGGCCACGCTCGTGGGGGCCGACCCGGGCACCGACCTGGCGCTGATCCAGTTCGACCCGCAGGGCGAAAAAATTGCGGCGGCCAACCTGGGCGACAGCAACCGGCTGGCCGTGGGCGATTGGGTGCTGGCAATCGGCAACCCGTTCGGGCTCGATCAATCGGTCACGGCGGGCATCGTTTCGGCCAAGGGGCGGCGGGTGTTGCCGGCCGATTTTGAAGTGCAGGATTTCATTCAGACCGATGCGGCGATCAACCCCGGCAACAGCGGGGGGCCGCTGGTCAACCTCAAGGGCGAAGTCGTGGGCATCAACACGGCCAGCATGGGCGAAGGCAACACCGGCATCGGGTTTGCCATTCCCTCGAACCTGGCGCGCAACGCCCTGGCCGACCTGCGCAAGCACGGCCAGATTTGTCGCGGCTGCCTCGGCGCGTACCTGCACTGCACGCCGGGGGGCAACGGCGAACCGGCCGCCGCGTTGATCGACTACGTCATTCCTGGCGGGCCGGCCGACCGGGGCGGGCTTGAAGCGCACGACCTGTTGCTCGCGTTCGACGGGCAGGCCTTTCAGAATGTCCGCGAGCTGCAATGCCGCATCGCGGCGACCCGCCCTGGCAGCGAAGTTTCCGTCACCCTGCACCGCGACGGTCGAAGCCTGACGAAAACAATCTCGGTGGGCATGATGCCGCGGCAACCGGGGCTCTTGCCGGGCGAAGACGAATGGGGCGTGCGGTGGGGCACGTACATCAGCCCCGAAATGGTCCGCAGCCTGAGCCTCGAATCGACGCAGGGGGTGCTTGTGCAGGAGGTGCACGCATTCAAGCGGGCCGCCGCCGTGCTGCAACCGGGCGACCTGATCGTGGCCGTCAACAACGCCCCCACCCCGTCGCTCGACGACTTTTGCCGGGCGCTGCGGCAGATCGACCTGCGTGAACGGGTCGAACTCACGCTCGTGCGGCACGACGGGCGGCGGACCGTGATCGTACGGGGCCTCAACGAAAAGGGCGACCGTTGACGCGCCACACCCCAGGCGAATCCGATTCCGCCACCGAACCCGGCCGTTTCGACAGCGCCGAGTTGGCGCAATTCATTGCCCGGTTGTTCGCGGCGGCCGGCGTAGGGGCGGCCGAATCGAACCGCGTGGCGGGCAGCCTGGTCGACGCGAACCTGTGCGGGCATGACTCGCATGGCGTCATTCGGGCCGACGAATACATCGGGCAACTCGGCCGCGGCGAATTGCAGGCGGGGGCCAGGTTCAGCGTGTTGAACGAAACCCCCGCGCTCGTCGCCGCCGATGGCGGCTGGGGGTTCGGCCAGGTGCAGTGCCGCCGGCTGGTGGAACTCGTGGCCGACAAGGCCCGGGCGGTGGGCATTGCCTGCGGCACGCTGCGGCAGTGCGGGCATATCGGGCGGCTGGGCGAATGGACCGAACTGGTCGCCGGCCAGGGCCTGGCGGGGCTGATCAGCGTGAACGACAACGGGGTGGCGCGGTGCGTCGCGCCGCCCGGTGGAATTGCCGCGCGAATCAGCACCAACCCGCTGTCGATGGCCGTGCCCACGAGCGGCGGCCCATTCGTGCTGGATCTTTCGACGAGCGCGGTGGCGAACGGCAAGGTGAAGCTGGCGCGGCTGGCAGGCCGGGCCTGCCCGCCCGGCTGGCTGCAAGACGGGCAGGGGCGGCCCACGACCGACCCGCACGTGCTGCTCGCCGACCCACCAGGTACGCTGCTGCCGTTCGGCGGCGATCAGGCGTACAAGGCGTTCGGCCTGGGGCTGATGCTCGACCTGCTCGTGGGGGGGCTGTCGGGCGGGTTCTGCCCCCCGGCGCCCGATGGCGTTGCCGAGTGCAACAACGTGCTGCTCGTCGTGTGGGATCCCGCCCGCGCGGCGGGCCGCTCGCACTTTCTGGGCGAGGTCGATAAGCTGCTCGGCTGGGTGCGCGACACGCCGCTGGCGGCGGGCTGCGCCGAGATCCGGCTGCCGGGCGATCGCGCCGCGGCGGTGCGCCAGGAGCGCTTGCAGCGCGGCGTGCCGCTGGCGGGCGACACGTGCGGCGTGCTGGCGGCCTTGGCCCGCGCGCTGGCCGTGCCATTTCTGCAACCGCGCGCCCCTTACCCAACCCATCGCGAACCGGCATGACGACCGACTACGACCCGATCGCCGAACAATACCAGCGCTCGAAGCAGCAGCCGTGGCGCACGCACATCGAGTGTCATACGCTGTTGGAACTGGTGGGCGACGTGACCGGGCTGGCGGTGCTCGACGTGGCGTGCGGCGAGGGGTTTTACACGCGGCAGTTGCGGCGGCGCGGGGCGGCCCGCGTGGTGGGGGTCGACTTGTCAGCGGGCATGATCGATCTGGCCCGCCGGCAGGAGGCGGCGCACGCCCTGGGCGTCGAATACGTCGTGGGCGATGGGCGCGATCTGAACCTGCCGCCCGAGTTCGATCTGGTTGTCGCCGCGTACCTGTTGAATTACGCCCCCGACCGTAACGAACTGGCGGCGATGTGCCGCGGCGTGGCCCGGGTGTTGAAACCGGGCGGGCGGTTCGTGACGGTGAACTCGAACCCCGCGCTCGATTTTGCCGCGGCGCCGTCGTATCGGCAGTACGGGTTTGAAACGCGGTTGATCGGCGGGCCGCGCGAAGGCGCACCGATCGCCTGGACGTTTCATCTGGAAGACGGGGCCTTCGAAATCGAGAACTATCATCTCGATGCGGCGATTCATGAACAGGCGTTCCGCCACGCGGGTTTTGACGAGGTCGTCTGGCATGCGCCGCGGCTGGCCCCGCCAGGCGCGGCCGGGCGCCCCCCCGGTTTCTGGGACCCGTTTCTGAACCACCCGCCGGTGGCGTTCATTGAATGTGTGCGGGGCGATCGGGCCGCGGCAGGCCGGTAATGGCGGCACGGCTCGGGCGCGCAACCCGCCTGGGCCAACGCCGCCTACCGCAGCCCCTTGAACAGCTTGCGTTCGAGGCGGGCGTTGTAGGGCGTCCAGTTGGAAAGCGGGTTGGGGTCGTCGGCGATGTCGCGGCTGAATTCGTGAACCTTGGCGTCGAGGTTGTCGAGGTGGTGCAGGGCAACCGCCTCGGGCGTCATGGGCAGTTTCGGGCTGCCGAATTCGTAGCTGCCGTGGTGGCTGACGATCAGGTGCTTGAGCCGCAGCAGGATTTCCCGCGGAAACGGCTCGCCGGTGAGTTCGGCGGCCTGCGCCGTTTTTTCATTGAGCATTTCGACGGCGATGACGAGGTGCCCCAGTAATTGCCCTTCGTCGGTGTAGGTGTAGCCGCCGTCGGAGCTGAGTTCGCGCGTTTTGCCCATGTCGTGGCAAAACACCCCCGCCAGCAGCAGGTTCTTGTCGATCGTGGGGTACAGCGGGGCGATGCGCTCGGCGACTTCGAGCATGTTGACGACGTGTTCGAGCAGGCCGCCCAGATAGGCGTGGTGCGCCTTCGTGCCGGCCGGCAGCGTCGAGAAGGCCTGCATGAAGGATTCGTCGATCAAAAAACATTCCATCAGGGCCCGCACGTGCGGGTTGTCGATCGCGAGCAGTATCTGCCGCAGTCGCGTCAGGAGTTGCTCGAGATCGCGGGTCGACTGCCGCCGGAAATCGGCGGGGTCCAGGCCGTCGGCGGGAACGGCCTGAATGGCGCTGACGATCATTTGCAGCGCCCCCTGGTAGACCTGCACCTTGCCCTTGACGTGCACGAAGTCGCCCGGCTTGACGTGGGCCACCTGGCCTTCAGTGACATTCCACATCCGCCCGCTGATCATCCCGCTTTTGTCGCGGAGTTCGACGAGCAGGTACAGCGCCGCATTCCGGTTGGACCGCAACTGCTTGTCCGACAGCAGGAAAATCTCCTCGACCGTGTCGCCGTCGGTGTATTGACTGATAAATCGGCGTACCATTCCGCAATGTTCCTCTGCCTGTCGGCTGACCGGGGGCGCAAAGTCGCGATTTTAGGGCCGCCCTGCGCGACGAACAAGGGTCAGGCGCCCGTGGCCATCGCGCGGCCGCCGAATCGTCGCGCGTTCTTCGCGTCGAATCACCCCCCACGACATTTCTTTCGTCAAGGGGCTGGCCCCAGGCCACCGCCGGTATAAAATGCCCTGCACCCGGCGGCTCGATCCCGGCTGGAAATGTGATGCGTTTTCGGAGTAACCGCCCCCCACGCAACGTCCAATTCCGCCCTGAACACTGAAAACTGAACACAATTTCCATGTCTTTCCGTGGCGTATTCATTACCGGCACCGACACCGGGGTTGGCAAAACGTTTCTGGCGGCGGCGGTCGTCAGGGTGCTGCGCGATGCGGCGGTTAACGTCGGCGCGTATAAGCCGGTGGTCAGCGGCAGCGACGACGGGGCCGGGCCGCCCCGCTGGCGCGACATCGAGGAATTGGCGGCGGCGCTCGATCACCGCTTTCCCGCCGAACGCATCGGCCCGCAGCGGTTTCACGCCGCACTCGCCCCGCCGGCTGCGGCGCGGCACGAAGGTCGGCGGGTCGACGCGGCCCTGTTGCGCAGCGGAGTCGAGTGGTGGCGGAGTCGCGTCGATACGCTGGTCGTCGAGGGCGCCGGGGGCCTGTTGTGCCCGGTGAGCGACGACGACCTGGCGGCCGATCTGGCGCGCGATCTGGGGTTTCCGCTGGTCGTCGTGGCCCGGTCGGGGTTGGGCACGATCAATCATACGTTGCTCACGGTCGAGGTCGCCCTAGGGCGGGGCCTGAAAGTCGCCGGGGTGGTCGTGAATCGTCATGGCGAAAGCGGCCGCGACGCGGCGGCGGCCTCGAACCCGGCGGAAATCGCGCGGCGCTGCCCCGTGCCGGTGCTGGGCGTGCTGCCCTCCTGCACGCCCGAAGCCTTGTTTCAAGACGCCGAATTCCGCAAAATAGACTGGTTGCGGCTCTGTTGTGCCAACGCGGCGGTGCGTTGAAACATGCGCCGCCGATTCCTGCCGGTCCTGACGGGCCGGGCGATTTGCCGCGTTGGGATGACAGTAATTTATGGCCATAGAACTGGTGTGCGGAAATTGTCAGGGGCGGCTGGCGGCCGAAACGCCGGGCAGCGTCGTGGCCTGCCCGCATTGCGGCGCCCATTTGCAGGTGCCGGCGGGCGATGCGCCGGGGCCGGCGGCCGCCGGGGCGGCCAGCGGCGAAACCCCACCCCCGCCGGCGCTGGCCGACGGAAATAATGACGCAACCCTGCAAATGCCGCCAGAACCTGACGGGGGCGACTGGGGCTCGACGGCGACAGTCGATCTGTATGAACCTGGCCCGGAATCGCCTGATCAGTTTGACCTGAGCGACACCGGGCTGCCCGCGCCGTCCGAAGCAATCGACCCGCTGGAAATGGAACGGGAGGTTCCGTCGCCCGCACTGACCGGCGAACCGGCACTGGCGTTTGATCAAGGCGGCGGCGCGCCACCCGGCGCCGCCCCCGAATTGGCAACTGCCGCCGCGGCCGAGGCCCCCCGGCGTGCGCCGCCGGGCCAGCCTTCGCCCGCGCTGTTTCGCGCCGTGTGCAGCTATGCCAGCGCCATGACGCTGGCCTGCCTGTACCTGGGCTATCTCCTGCTGAATTCACAGAGCGCACGGCTCGAAAGCCTGCCCGACCTGGCCCCGCCAGTCGGTGCCGGGAATAAAAAGGTCACGTTGATTTACGTCGATCCTCAATCGAAAATGCCGCCCCGGCACACCTTGAAGCTGGGCGAGTCAGAACGGTACGGCTCGTTGCGGCTGACACCGCTGAAAGTCACGCGGGGGCCGCTGCAATTCGAGCATTACGATGCGAATTCGCGGCTCGTGCGGGAGGCGACTGAACCGGTGCTCAAGCTGCATTTGCGGTTTGAAAACGTTTCCAGCGACCAGGAGTTTTACCCGCTCGATCGCACGCTGGTGTACTTTCGCAACCAAGACCGCGCGCAGGTCGACCGCTTTTTCGCCAACAATTTCATCTGCCCGATTCATGCCCGCGGCAATTCCAGCGAGCGCGTGCTGATGTACGACCTCGCGGTGACCAGCTCCTGGGATGTCATGGGGCAGAAGCTTGACCAGCCGCTGTCGCCCGGGCAGGTTCATGAAACGTTTTTACCCTCGGAAGAAGCGGGCCTGGCGCGGCTCAAAGGCGATCTGGTGTGGCGGGTTCATTTTCGAAAGGGATATAATCGGAAGTCGCATCGCGGAGTCACCACGCTGGTCGAAGTCGAATTTGACAGCGATCAGATCAGCGCCGACGACGCGTAGCGGCCTCTGCCGGTTGAACAGCGCCTTGTTTTTCTGCATGTGAGATTTCGGCCGCGTCGCGGCCGGGCGCGGGCCTGCGACACGAGTTGCCCCGCCGTCATGGATTCAGGTTCTCAGACGGGTTGAATTCCTTCGTACCGCTTTCAGGAGACACGCAATGGCCCGGCAATCACGACGTGAATTTCTCGAGCGCTCGATGTTTGCCGCCGCAGCGGCCGCCACGGGCAGCCAGTTCATCGAACCGCGCGCCGCCCGTGCGCAATCGACCAGCCCGAATGAACGTTTGCGCGTCGCGGTGATCGGGGTGAACGGGCGGGGGCAATCGCACCTGTTTGAAGCCGGGGGCTTCACCAACCGGAAAGACTGCGAAGTCGTGGCGATTTGCGATGCCGACGAACAGGTCGGGCAGACCCGCGGCGTTGCGGCGGTCGAAAAGAAAACCGGCAAGAAGCCGGCCTATTACCAGGATTTGCGGAAGCTGCTCGAAGACAAAAGCATTGACATTGTCACGATCGCCACGCCCAACCACTGGCACGCGCTCGCCGCGATCTGGGCGATTCAGGCCGGCAAGGATGTGTATGTCGAGAAACCGGTGAGCCACAATGTCAGCGAGGGGCGGCGGATCGTCGATGCGGCCCGCAAGCACGGGCGAATCTGCCAGACGGGCACGCAATGCCGCTCGATGGCCGGCACGATTGCCGCGATTGAGTACGTCCAGTCGGGCAAGATCGGCGACGTGAAACTGGCGCGGGGCCTGTGTTACAAATCGCGGGGGTCGATCGGGGCCAGGGGTGTGTACGACGTGCCCGCCAGCGTGGATTACGACGTGTGGTGCGGCCCGGCGCCGATGCACCCGTTGACGCGTCCCAAGTTTCACTACGATTGGCATTGGCAGTGGGACTACGGCAACGGCGACCTGGGGAACCAGGGCATCCACCAGATGGACATCGCCCGCTGGGGCCTGGGCGTCGATGACCTGGGCCGCGGCGTGGTGAGCTACGGCGGACGTTTCGGTTACGAAGACGCGGGTGAAACGGCCAACACCCAGGTCAGCGTGTTCGACTATGGCGACAAGACGCTGGTGTTTGAAGTGCGCGGGCTGAAGACCTCGCCGTACAAAGGCGCCGGCGTGGGCGTGATTTTTCACGGCAGCAACGGGTACGTCGTGCTGGCGAGCTACGATGGCGGCGCCGCGTTCGACCTGGCCGGAAACAAGGTGCAGGACTTCAAGGCCGGCGGCGATCACTACGGCAACTTCGTCGACGCCGTGCGCAGCCGCAAGCCGGCAGACCTGCGGGCCGACATCCTGCAGGGCCACCTGTCGAGCGCCCTGTGCCACCTGGGAAACATTTCGTACCGGCTGGGCGAACCGGTGCCACTGGCCGACGTGCGTTCGCACCTCGAAGCCACGCGCCCCGCAGCCGAAGCCCTTGAAACGTTTGAACGGTTCAGCGGGCACCTGGCCGAAAACCATGTCGACCTGGAAAAGCACCCGATTCAGTTCGGGGCCCGGCTGGCCCTCGACGGCAAGGCCGAAACCTTTACCGGGCCGCTCAGCGACAAGGCCAACCCCATGCTGTCACGCGACTACCGCAAGGGGTTCGTCGTGCCCCAGGCGGCCGAGGTGTAGCCCGCCGTGCGGCGGCGCGGCCCTGTGGCGCCGACAAGGAATCGCGCCGCCTGATGCGGCGCGAACTTCGGCGGCGACCTCATGGCCCGCGTTAGCGGCCCCGGTTGACTGGCTGGCCGGTGCGCTGGATGAGATCG
>JAJXXL010000570.1 GCA_021781115.1 Planctomycetota bacterium | reverse complement strand
ATGGCGCGTCGCGACGTCGCCGTCGGATTGAACAGGGACATCAACACCAGCAGGCCGTATTGATCGAAATGCAACTCGCGATTGCCCGCCTTGTCGCGTGTATACCCCTCTCTGCGCAGCCGAGCCAGGAGCGGGGTCAGCCTCTGAAGGTACTTTACGCACCCCACATCGCACTCGCGAATCGTGGCCTTCGTCGTCGTCGTCGGCATCGATGCTTCCCCGTCAAACTGACAGAAGCCATAAACCTGCCAGACGGGGCGAAAAATCCGTGCCAATCGTTTCAAAATCTTGCTGATGCTCAAACAGCAACTTTCGGTCCGAACAGTATTGTGGATGTCTTTATTTGTCTTTGATGGACAATTAGGGTGGGTGCGTTACAATGTCGCCTTTGCACACGCCCATGATGACGGGGCGGTTTGCACACGGGTTTTCAAAGCGCCAGGCGACCATGCCGCATATCCCGATTCGACGCAAAGATTTGCCGACAGGCGAGATTCTTTGCTCCTATTGCACGGCACGATGCTGCCGGTATTTCGCCTTGCCGATTGAAACGCCCACAACTTGGAACGACTTCGACAACATTCGTTGGTATATGATGCATGGCCGCATCTCGGTTTTTGTCGATGGTGGAATCTGGTACCTCGTGGTGCATAACGATTGCCAGCACCTGATGCCCGATAATCGGTGCGGAGTTTACGACACGCGACCTGCGATTTGCCGAAAATACAGCACGTCGTCGTGCGAATACGACAACGACTTTCTGTATGACCGGCTGTTTGAAGCTCCGCAACAGATATGGGAATATGCCGAAGCGGTTTTACCCCCCCGCCGCAAGCGTCGCGCAGGGGCCGTTCCCGCCGCATTGCCGATCGTCAACGTCTGATCGGAGCGCAGGGGTTACGGTGGCATCACTTCGGAGGGCGGGTCGTCGTGGCACAGAATCGAGCGGCCTCAGAACTATTGCGACTCATTGATCCTGAACTTGCGAGCTGTTGTGACCGCACCACCCATTAAACCACAAACCCTCAAGGGGTTTCGCGACTACCTGCCCCCGGCGGCGATGGCGCGCGAGGAGTTGCTCGAAGCGGCCCGACGCGTGTTCCGCAGCTACGGGTTCAGCCCGATCGACACGCCCGCTCTGGAATACAGCGAAATCATCCTGGGCAAGGGGGGCGACGAATCCGACAAGCAATTGTTCCGGTTCACTGACCAGGGCGACCGTGACGTGGCGCTGCGGTTCGACCTGACAGTACCGTTTGCCCGGTTTGCCGCCCAGCACTTCAACGACTTGGGGATGCCGTTCAAGCGATATCATACCGGTACGGTGTGGAGGGCCGAAAAGCCCCAAAAGGGGCGATTTCGCGAGTTTATGCAATGCGACTTCGACACGATCGGCACCGACTCAAATGCCGCCGACATCGAAACACTGCTGGTGATTCATGATCTGCTCATGGCCGTGGGGTTCGAGCGGTTCACCATTCGCGTCAATAACCGGATGATCCTGAATGGGCTGTTGGCGCAACTCGGGCTGGCCGACCGTGCGGTCGGCGTGCTGCGGGCGCTTGACAAACTGCACAAGATTGGCCCGGCCGGCGTGATTTCTGAAATGACCGATCGTGTGGGCGCCACGGCCACGCAGGCCAGCCAGGTGCTCGAGCTGGCGGGAATCAGCGGCCCACCCAAAGACCTGTTACTCCGACTGGGCACACTCCTGCAGAAGAGCGATCAGGGAACCGCAGGCGTGGAGAAACTCGCCGAACTGTTCGACGTGGCCCACGTGGCGGGCATTCCGGCTGAGCGGTTGCAACTGGATGTGTCAATCGCCCGTGGGCTGGATTACTACACCGGCACAATTTACGAAACCGTCCTCGACGACCGGCCCGAATTTGGCAGCGTGTGCTCCGGCGGCCGGTACGACGACCTGGCGGGTTTGTTTACCAATCAGCGATTGCCCGGCGTAGGGGCAAGCTTGGGACTCGACCGGTTACTGGCTGCGCTGGAAGACCTGGGGCGTGTGCCCGCCACATCGACGCCGGCGCCGGTGTTTATCGTGCTGTTTTCGGCGGCGCGGCTGGGCGAGTATGCCCGCATCGGGCGGATGTTGCGTACGGCGGGCATTTTTGCCGAACTGTTTCCTGAAGCCCGCCCAGTTGGCAAGCAGTTGAAATATGCAGACCGCAAGGGGTTTCGCGTGGCCCTGATTGCGGGCGATGACGAATTTGCAGCCGGCCAATGGCAGGTGAAAGACCTGCGACAAGGCGGCCAGGAGCGCGTCGTCGAAGGTGAACTGGTTGCCACAATTCAACGAATTCTGGCGACATCTTGAAACCTCGCGCGAAGCCAGCAATGACCGCCGCACGACGAGGGTTTGCCCGATTGTACGGCGCGTAATTCCAACGAACCCCAACGTACCAGATCGCCTGCCAGCTCACGCAGAAGCGCATTCATTCTGAAAGTTCCTGCCCAAACGCAAGACGCATTTGCGGGTCACGCTTCGGTTCGAGTTCCTTGAACAGCAGGCTCGGCTGAATATCGTGATTATTCTGGTATTTGTCGCTGCGATATTCGCGAACTTCGCCGCAGATCTGATGGTAAAATATCTGGCAGATCGATACGCCGGGGTACACGCGCACAGGTTGCACAGCAAACATTTCGAGCGTCCAGTAACCGCGAAAGCCCACATCCCCGAAACCGGCGGTGATATGCACAAACAGCCCCAACCGTCCGATCGACGACCGGCCTTCGAGCATGGGCACAAGATTATAGGTTTCCGTGCGTTCGACCGTGCGGCCGAGGTAGAACTGATTGGGCGTCAGCACGAAACCTTCGGGCGGAATCGACAGTCGGCGAAAGCGGTTGGCCCGCCGCATATCGAGCACGATTTCCTCATACACGATGAGCTCGTCGTGCAGCCGCAGGTTATAGCTATTGGGGTTGAGCAAATTGTCATCAAATGGTTCGATGACAATATTTCCGCCAAGCTGGGCTTTGATCTCGCTGCCGGTCAGGATCATAGATGCGAATGCGTGCGGGGGAGGAAGACCATCGCGCCTTGTTGCGCAACCGGCGGCGAAGCAGTGCCGAATTCGGCCCGGCTCACAGCCCACATGCTATCGCCCGGCGCCGCCCGCGTCAAATTCTCATCGCGAATTGGCACTCGCGGCGGCAGCGAATTCCGTGTAACTTGGCGAGGAGTTGGGCCAATTTTTTATTGTTCAGCCGCTGCTGTCGCGTTCGTGGCCTCTTGGCCGTCACCCGCACCAACGGGCGGCAGCGTGTGTCGAGAGGTTGGTGCGTTCTCGTGCAGTCACGATTCATTTAACACAGGGTTCACACGCCATGCGGATTCTGGTGGGTTGGAACGACGACGCTGAAGCCGAGCTGATTTCGCTGTATCTCGGCGCGGGCGAAAACGAGGCCCGGTTGACGTCGCGGTCTGAAGACCTGCTGGCTGCCGCCAATAACGACGGGCCGTGGGACGCACTGCTTTTGGCTACGGTATTTCCCGACGCCGACGCCGCATATTCGACATTCGTTGAACTGCGGCGGTTGTTGCCAGATTGCCCGATCGTCGGTGCATGCCACACGCAAGACGTGTTCAAGATCGCGAGGTTCCTCATGCAGGGCATGCGGGCCTACGTGTTGCGCGACGCCGCCGGCGATTTCGTGTTTCTGATTCAGGCTGCGCTCGAAGGCGCCGTGCAGGCGGTACAGGCCGAGCATGAACAAAAGCTCGCCGGGCGGCTTCGCGAAGAAATCGACTCGGTTCGCAAACTGCAAGAGTCGATGATTCCACGCGATTTGAACACGCCCCCAGGGTACGAAATCTGCGCCAGGTACGAACCGTCGCAAATTCAGGTCATGGGCGGCAGGCCGGTGATCATGGCCGGGGGCGACTACTACGACGTGTTTTCGCTCGACGAGCAAAGTGCGGTGCTGCTTGTGGGCGATGCTTCGGGCCACGGCATGAAAGCCTGCATGTCGATCATGACGATGCACACCCTCGTGCGCATGATTCGTGGCAACCGCTACCGCGAAACGGCCACGTTCGTCGCCGAAATCAACCGCCGGCTGTGCGAGCAAAGCCTGCTGCAGGACGATGGCGGGTTTATTACCCTGATTTACGCGGCGCTGCGAACCGACCGGCACGAGTTGCAATGGACTTCGGCCGGGCACCCGCTGCCAATCATTCAAGACTTGGAAACGAACGAGGTGCGCTCGATCGAGGCGGTCGACGCCGGCGGCATGCCGCTGGGTGTTTTTTCCGAAGAGACCTACGCCACCTGCACCACGCCCATTCCCCCGCACAACCGCGTCCTGCTGTACACCGACGGCCTGGTCGAAGCGTTTCCCGAAGGGGGCGGCGAGCACAACGAGTTCGGAATGAACGGCATCATCGCCACGCTCAAGCGGTGCCGCAGCCTGTCGCTCGACCAGACAATGCAGGCTCTGTTCGATGATTCCAACGCGTTCACCCGCGGGTTCGGGCGTCACGATGACACGTCGGTCGTGCTGCTCGAACGGGCCTGACGCGACGTCCGGGTACTGCCCGGAACTGTCGGCTGTCAATTTTGGCGGCGGGCCGATTGATTCAGATCATAATCGCCAATCCAGGCGGGCATCTGATCGATTGCAAATCTTGCGCAACTTGCCGACAGAGTTGCCGGAATGCCCGTCGAGGTAGTATGACATGCACTCTGGCCTGCGCGGCCTGCCGGGGTTGCGCACGCGACCCCCGGCGCATTTTTCGGCCCCGTGCCCGACGTTTTGAGAAGCACTGCACCATGCCCGACCTGAAACAGGAACTGATTTCGCGCGATCTGACGCACATGATTCACTCGCTGCACAACCGCCGCCTGCACGAAGGCCAGGGCCACGTGTGGGTCAAGGGCGAAGGCGCAGTGCTCACCGACGCCGACGGTCGGAAATACATCGATGCGCTCTCAGGGTTGTGGAACGTTGTCGCCGGGCACGGGCGAACCGAACTGGCCGAGGTCGCCGCACGCCAGATGGAAACCCTGGCGTACTGCTCAGGGTATGCGGGAAGCTCGAACATGCAGGCGATTTGCCTGGCCGAAAAGCTGGCGCAAATCATTTATCCGTCGATCACGCGGTTTTTCTTCACATCGGGCGGGGGCGAGGCCACTGACGCCACGATCAAAACGGCCCGCTATTACTGGAAGGCTCGTGGCGCGCCGGGCAAGACAAAAACGATTTCCCGGCTGTGGGGCTACCACGGCACGACGCTGGCGGCGATGAGCGCCACCGGCATCAGCAGTTACTGGCCGATGTTCGAGCCCCGCCCGCCGGGGTTTGTGCATATCCCCTCGCCGTACCCGTACCGTTACACGCCGCCGCCAGGGGTCAGCCCCGGCATCGCGGCCGCGAATGAGCTCGAACAGGCCATTCTGCGCGAGGGGCCCGAAACAGTGGCGTTGTTTTTGGCTGAACCGGTTCAAGGATCGGGCGGGGTGATTGTTCCGCCCGACGACTATTTCCCGCAGATTCGCGAGATTTGCGATAAATACGAAGTGCTCTTCGCGGCCGACGAGGTGATTACGGGGTTCGGTCGCACGGGCCGAATGTTCGGATTGGAACATTGGGGCGTCGAACCCGATCTGGTGCTGTTTGCGAAGGCAATCACGTCGGGGTATTTCCCGCTGGGGGGCGTGGGGGTCAATGAAGACATCGCCGCCGCGCTGGATGACGGCCCCCAGCCCTGGATGCATGCGTATACCTATGGGGCGCACCCCGTGGGCTGTGCGGTGGCGCTGCGAAACCTCGAAATCATCGAACGCGAAGGATTACCTGCCCAAGCGGCTGAAAAAGGGGCTTACCTGCTGTCGCGGCTGCAGGCCGAACTTGGAGGACACCCGCATGTGGGCGAGGTGCGCGGCAAGGGACTGATGTGCGGCATAGAATTCGTCCAGGACAAGGCCACGAAGGCCGAATACGGCACACCGGGCGAAGTCGGCAACCGCGTGCACCTGGCGGCCCAGGAACGGGGCCTGTTCAGTCGCTTGCGGGGCGACGTGTTCTGCCTGGCCCCACCGCTCATCACATCGTACTCGCTGCTCGACCGCATCGTCGAAATCATGTCAGGTGCGGTGACCGAGGTGCTGGGGTGACGTTGGGTCGGGACAGGCCGCCAGGGTCTGCCGCATCGCCACGCGGCACCGACCGGCTCAGCGGCAGCGTTCGCAATGCCCCTTGAGCAAGACTTCCGTAATCTCGGCAATCGCGGCGGGTCTGCCACCCGGCAACGGCGTGATGCACACGCTGACCTCGTCAAGACACGACACCTCGCCGCAATCGAGGCAAAGAAAATGCGGGTGGTCGCCGGCATGCGGCGCGCCCAGCCGGCGTAATTCAAACCGCCAGACATGGTCGCCCAGTTCCGACCGCGACACAAGGCCCGCCTCGCTCAAGTCGACGAGGTTACGGTACACGGTCGCCTTGTCGAACCCCAGGGGCACAAGTTGCACCGCCAGTTCGGCGTGAGTTGTGGGCGTGTCGGCGCCGGCCAGCGCCTGCAAGACGGCAATTCGGGCCGCGGTGCTGCGCAACCCGGCCGCACGAATTCGGCGGCGAAATTCGGCCACCGTGCTCACCACCGGCAATTCTTCGGGCGTCATGCGGTTCATCTCGCGGCTGGCGCACACACGGCGGAAACTCCCGCGTCGAGTGGCGCAAGCCCCTGTTTTTGGTATTGTAGTTCGATCGCACGAAGCTTTACCATCCTGAAACGGCGCGTTTCGCCGAACAGCGTGCGGTGGGGCCGATTTCACCCTAATAACGAGCACGCATGCGGCGGCTGACGGCAGCCTGCCGGTGCACGAGGCGTCATTCATGTTGAACCGGGTTCTGCAATGCGCGGCATGCACCGCGGCAGCCGTCGTCGTTCTGGCGGCAGGTCAATGCTCACAACCGATTGCGGCGGCCGACGCCAGTGACGAACCGGACTCGCCGTTCGCGTCCTATTACGGGTTTCGCAAACTCGAGCTGTACAAGCTGCAAACCCGGTCGATCAATATGCTCGCCGCCGACATGAACCAGGACGGCCGAACCGACCTGATTCTGATTGACAACAGCAACAGCCGGCTCGATTTGCTGCAACAGCGCGACAAGCCGGCCCCGCCCGCGGTGAAGACGACCAAAGTGAACGCGATCGCCGACGACTGGCGGTTTGAGCATCGGAAAATTGGGGTCGATCATGCCGTCGCCGCATTGGCGGTGGGTGATTTTAACAGCGATGGGCGCAAGGATCTGGCGTACCTGGCGGCGCCCGATCAGTTGCATGTCAGGCTGCAGGGCGGCACGGGCGATTGGGGGGCGGCCCGCAAATTTCGCATCGCCGAAGTGCACTTGGCGCAATGGTCGGTTGTGGCCGGCGACCTGAATCATGACGGAAAAGACGACCTCGTCGTGCTGGGCAAGCACGCGATTGCGCTGATTTACCAGTTGCCCGACGGCGAACTGGCGCCGCCGCAGAAACTGATGAATACGACGGAAAACCTGGGTTTGGCGCAAATCGCCGATCTTGACGGTGATGGCCTGAACGATCTGTGCTATTTGGCCAGCGACGACCATGAACGCCCGTTCTGCGCACGGATGCAAGCGGCCGACGGCCGGCTCGGCCCCGAAATTCGGTGTGAACTGCCGCGGCCGCGCGGCGTGACGCTGTTCAACATCGACGGCAAACCGGGACACGAAGTTCTGGCGATCGAGGCCCAGACAGGGCGCGTCAAAATTCACCAGTTGCATCGCCCCGAAGCGGTCCCGGGCGAATTGGCGGGCCAGGTCATTCAATATGGGTTTGGCCAACAAGGCGTGGGGCGCAATCGCGATCTGGCCGTGGGCGACGTCAGCGGCGACGGCCTGGCCGACGTTGTCGTCACCGACCCCGAGTCGGCTCAAATGCTGGTGTTCGTGCAAATGCGCGGGGCCGGGCTCGATCAGGGGACGGCTTTTCCCGGCCTCGTCGGGGCCGAGCAGGTGCGCATTGGCGACTTCGACGGCGACAAAACCAATGAAGTCGTGGTGCTCAGCTCACGCGAAAAAACAATTGGCATCTGCAAAATGGAATCGGGTCGGCTGACGTTTCCTCAAACCGTGGCCATCGACAAGGAACCCGCGGCGATCGAACTGGCCGACCTGACTGGCGATGGCCGCCCCGAAATCGTATTTCTGGGCAAAGAACGCACGGCCCAATCGTCGAAGTACACCTTGCAGGCAGTCGCCCGCGGAGACGATGGCGCCTGGCGGCCGCAACTCCTGGGAGGCGCCGCCGCGCTGGCGGTGAATCTCAAAGGCGCGCCCGAACGGTTGATGGCGCTCGACGCCAATCACGACGGCGCGATGGATTTTTTGATCTTTCTCGGCGGCGAACGGGCCCCTGTGTTGTGGCTGGGCAGCGCCCAGGGGCAATTCACCGAAGCGGCGGGCGAAGGCGGCTTTGGGCTGGGCAATCTGGCGAGTGGCGCCCTGTTCGTCGGCCTGCTTGACAAGCCGGTAATACTTGTCTCGCAGAACAACTTCGCTCGAAACGTCGAATACGGGCCGACCGGTCAGTGGCGCGTGCTCGACCAGTACAATGCGGCTGACGCCGACGCGAAAATCGTGGGTGCTGCCACCCTGGACCTCGATTCACAACCAGGCCGCGAGATTGTGCTCGTCGATCAGGGCGTGAAAAAGCTTCGCGTGCTCCGCCGCGAGGCGAATGTGTTCAAGCCGTGGCGCGAGGTCGATATCGGCGCGTTTCCCTACAAATCGACGCACGTGGCGGATCTGAACGGCGATCAGCGCGACGACCTGCTGTTATTCGGGGCGGGCAAACTGGGCGTATTGTACGCCGGCCAGACAG
>JAJXXL010000481.1:4202-8867 GCA_021781115.1 Planctomycetota bacterium | reverse complement strand
AGATGCCGACTCGCGGATGTGCCCGATGTTTCGTATCGACCCAGTCGAAGAGGCCAGCCCGCGGGCCAAGGCGAACCTGATGCGGCAAGTGGCCGGCGGCATGCTGCCGACCGATCAATTGGCCACCGCGGAATTCAAGCGACTGGCGAATCTGTGTTTCAATTGCAAGCAATGCCAGCTCGAATGCCCTTCGAACGTGAACATCCCGCAACTGATGATCGAAGCCAAGGCGGCCTACGTCGTGGCGCACGGCCTGAGCGGGGTCGATTGGATTCTGTCGCGGGCGCATTCGTTCGGCGCCTTGGGCAGCGCTGCGTCGCTGTTTTCGAACTGGGCTGTCAATTCGCCCGCCGCGCGGTGGGCGCTCGAAAAACTGACCGGTATTTCGCGGCACCGCAAGCTGCCGATGTTTGCGCGGCGGTCATTCATGCGGCTGGCTCAGCGCGAACTGCTCAGCCGGCCCACGTTGCGGCGCGGCCCGCGGCCGGTGGTCTATTTCGTCGATTACTATGCGAACTATCATGACCCCGAGCTCGGGCGGGCGTTTGTCGCCATTCTGCGGCACAACCGCATTCCGGTGTACGTTCCCCCCGGGCAGGTGGCGTCGGGAATGGCGCTGATATCGGCGGGCGATCTCGACGCGGCCCGCGAAATGGCCGCGCTCAATCTGCGTGCGCTGGGCGAGCTGGCGCGAGAGGGCTGCCCGATCGTGTGCACCGAACCGGCCGCGGCGCTGTGCCTTGCCCAGGAATACCCGATGCTCATTGATCACCCCGACGTGCAGGCGGTGGCGTCGCAGGTGCTGGAAGCCGGGGCATTTCTGCAGCAACTGCACGCGTCTGGAAAGCTCCGCACGGATTTCCAGCCGCTTGATCTCGACGTGGGCTACCACACGCCCTGCCACCTGAAGGCGTTGGGCAAAGGCACGCCCTTGCAGGAACTGCTCCGTCTGATTCCGCGAGCCCGTGTGCATTCGATTGAAGAAGGCTGTTCGGGCATGGCCGGGGCATTCGGCCTCACGCAGGAAAACTTCCAAAATTCCATTCGCATCGGGTGGGGGCTTGTTTCTCGAATGCGGGCCGGCGACCTGACGGTCGGGGCCACCGAATGCAGCAGTTGCAAGATGCAAATGGAACAGGGCGCCACGATTTCAACTTTGCACCCCCTCAAACTCCTCGCGCTGGCCTATGGGTTGCTGCCCGAACTGCGTGAACGTTTGAAACCCTCGCGCAAAAAGCTAGTTTTGTCATGATCGTTTCGGTACAAATGTTTGCCCGCGCCCGCGACCTGGCTGCCACCGACCGCGTGCAGCTCGCACTGCCCGAAGGCGCGCACGCAGGGGAACTGAAAGACGCCCTGGCGGAGCGGTTTCCGGCATTGCGGCCGGTATTGCCGGCGCTGCTGGTGGCGGTCAACGGAGCGTATGCAACCGCCGAAACGGTGTTGTTTCAGGATGCTGAAATCGCCTGCTTTCCTCCCGTCAGCGGGGGATGAGCAGTTCGATCAGGGTACCCACCGCATGATTCGCCTGACGCACGATCCGATCGACCCGGCCGGGCTGACCCAGCTCGTGCGCTCGCCGGCCGCCGGCGCCGTCGTGCTGTTTTTGGGTACGGTCCGTGAAATGACGGCCGGGCGACAAACCGCGTTTCTCGAATACGACGCATACCCCGCCATGGCCGAAGCCCAGCTCGCCGCACTCGACGCCGAAGCTCGAGCCCGCTGGCCGATCGTCGAGGCGGCGATCGTGCATCGCCTGGGGCGACTCGACCTCGGCGAAATCAGCGTGGCCGTCGTGGTCAGCACGCCACATCGTGATCAGGCATTCGATGCCGCCCGGTTCCTCATCGACCGGCTCAAACAGGTCGTTCCCATCTGGAAAAAGGAACACTTCAGCGACGGTCGCACCGAATGGGTGCACCCCGGCCTGCCCGCCGAAGAGCAACCGCCGCGATCAGGTGCAGACGCCGAACGTTCGGATACGCTCTGAACGTCGGACAGAGGTTTGCTATAATGCGTGCGTCGCCCGGAAGAAGGTCCGGCGGAACCGGCCCATTCGTCACCGGCCCGCGCCTGTCGGCGCGGTCAAGAAAATCATGCCAGAACCACTGATCGACAGTTTTGGAAGGGTGCATACGAACCTGCGGGTCAGCGTGACAGATCGTTGCAACCTCCGCTGTTTCTATTGCATGCCCGCCGACAACGTCGAATTCATTGACCGCCGCGAACTGCTTTCGTTTGAAGAAATCGAACGCATCGTGCGCGTCGCCGTCACGCTTGGTTTGCGCAAGGTACGACTCACGGGGGGTGAACCACTCGTCCGCCGTGACTTGCACATCCTCGTGGCTCGTCTCGCGGCCATTCCGGAAATCGTCGACCTGGGGTTAACGACAAATGGCATTCTGTTGGCAGACCAGGCCGCCGGGCTGTATGCCGCGGGTTTACGGCGAATCAACATCAGTCTCGACGCACTCGACCCCCAGAAGTTCGAAAAAATCACGCGCCGCACCGGTTATGAACAGGTCATCGCCGGTATCAACGCGGCACGCATTACCGGTTTTGCCCCGATCAAAGTGAACGCGGTTTCGGTTCGCGGCCTGACTGAAGACGAAATTGTGCCACTGGGCTTGTTCGCCCGGCGGACGGGGGTCGAAGTTCGATTCATTGAATTCATGCCGCTCGACGCCGAAAACGTCTGGGAGCGGAACAAGGTGCTGTTCGCCCGCGAAATCGTGGAGATTTTGTCGCGTGAAATCATGCCGCTCGTGCCCTGCCCCGACGCCAACCGACACACGCCGGCTACTGAGTTCGCTTTTGCCGACGGTGTGGGGCGAATCGGCCTGATCGCCTCCGTGAGCGAACCCTTTTGCGAACAATGCGACCGGTTTCGCATCACCGCCGATGGCAAGCTGCGCAACTGCCTGTTCAGCCTCGCCGAGACCGACATCAAGGAACTCATCCGCGGCGGGGGCAGCGATGACGACATTGCCGAGGCGATTCGTGCCAGTGTCGCCGCCAAACGCGAAGGCCATGAAATCAACACGGCCCGTTTTATTCAACCACCGCGACTGATGCATGCGATCGGCGGGTAATGGGTCAGCGCCTGATCGCGGGCGATAATTTCGGCCCGGCGGCGGCAATGCCGGCCGCGGCTAGCCTCAGTTGCACGACATAATCGTCGCCCGTGGGTTCCTGCGCGAGGACTTGCGTTGTTCCTGCGGCCATTGCGGCCGCCAGGCTTTGCATGCGGGTGTGCAAACGGGCCAGAAATTCGGCCAACTCGGGCGCGGTCAAATCATAACGCTGCAGCTCAGTGGCCTCAGCGGTGCGCACACGGGTCAGCCGGGCCATGGTCACGCCCTGGCTGCGGTACAACTGGCCTGCGACAAACGCCCGCCGCAGCCGGCGGGCAGCGTCGAAGTGATATGCCGGATCTGCTCCAAAGTAAATCGAAAGCCGCCCGTCGTTGTGGAACCCGGCCAGTACGGTTTTGAGTTCTCCCGGCAGAATCAGCTCGAACCGCGGCACGAGCGCCGTGGCATCGCGCAGGAAATCTTCTCGATCGGCCTCGTGCTGCGCCATGCTGAAATCGTCCTATGAACGGCGGGCTCTCGCAGCCGGCTTAAAGTTCCGGCCGGCGACAACGCCACGGGCGGGAGAACCCGTTTCGCCAAATGTCGCGCGTTGGCGCCGTGCGGTGGCATCTTCGGCATTTTCTGCTGACGAGCGGCAGCGCGTCAATCGTTCCACCAGGCGGGCGCCGTCTGCGGAGCGGTGGGGAGCGGCACCGGGCGCGGTGTTCCATCGGCCTCGCAGGTGCGGAAAAAGCTCGATTGAATTTCGCGAGCGGTTGTCAAAATGTTGACAGCCGCACGCTCTTCGGTGTTGCCCGGCGGGGCCGATTCGACCGTTTGCGTTGAGTGCGCGGGCGCCATTCCAGCCGCCACTGATCGCCCCGGATTGTACGGACTGGCGAGAAACTCGTTGAAGGCATCTTGCATTTCGGCCAGCAAATCACCGCGGCGGAGCCGAATTTCAGAAACCGATTCGCCCCGGGCCAGCAGCTTCAGGCAATGCCGAAACCTGACCAGCGGCCCGAGCACGCGCTGCGTGAGGTGCCAAACATCCCAAACCAACAGCGGCAGAATCGCCACCGCGCAGACAATCACCGGGTAATGATCGCGCGTGAAACGTCCGTACAGGTCGGCCAGCGAAATCGCTTCGCCCCCCGCCAGCAGATTGGTGCGGTACTGGTAATAGCGGTAGAGAAACAGCGACAGCCACAATACCAGGTGATATGCGAGCCAATAGAACGCCAGCCGCCGCAGTGCAATGCCCTGCACCGGCGGATTGGCTAACAACGCCCGTCGAACCCTTGCACCCCGAGACAACGCGGTGGATCCTTGCAAGTTTCGCATTTCACCAGAACCACAAGCCAAAGCGCCGCGTCGAACCGGCAGTCAAACAAAGCCCGTTTGCGAAACCGCAGCGCCAACCATTGATTGTACGCTGCGATGTCGCGTCGCAGGTTGAAAAGCGCCGCGGCGGACGTGGTTTTTTGGCATCAGGCCGTCAATCGCAGCAGATATTCCGCCTGCGAAAACTGCTCCGGCGCGCGGCTAAAGCCGGGCAACGGCCCCAGCCGTCGCAACCCCCGGCGGATCC